>CAYOBX010000048.1:0-19333 GCA_964402245.1 uncultured Saprospiraceae bacterium
CAGCAAGTATGTTTACTATTCTCCTTTAGAGGGAGCAATTTTATTATGCTTTTTTTCAAAAAAGCATAATAAAATTGCTCCCTCTAAAAATTATATCAAAGCTACTGCTTGCCGGTTGTCAAAAACACTTCCTATATCTGATTAGGTTAATAGTTTAGTGAATTCGTGGTTAAAAATCTTCTGAATAGCCTTTCAATAAATTTCTTGCAAAACAAAAAGCAGAAATAGTATGTGGATGCTGGATTTTTTCTTCATCGATCCAATCATAAACGTCCTTTATCGACAGCGTCAAAATTTCTACATCTTCTGCATCATCTAATTCTAATGGGTATTGTGCAGAAGCTGATTCCACCATAAAATGAGTGATCTTACTATTCATAAATACTGGATTGGAATAGATCGAACCAATTTTTTGCCAATTAGTTCCTGCAAAACCAGTCTCTTCTCTTAATTCTCTTTGTACAGCATCCATATTAGATTCTCCTTCATCTACCATCCCTCCTGGTAATTCTATGGTATAATCTCCTATTCCAAAGCGGAATTGACGCACCAAAAGCACTTTTTTATCTTTGGTTAAGGCTATAACATTTACGGCATCATTCCCATTAATTGCCACCGTTTTTACAACTTTATCATTTCTTGGGTTTCGATAATGATGATGCTCAATATTTAAAATATTTAAATCAATCGCAGGTTCTTTTTTTATTAACTTCCAGTCTTTTTCTTTTTTCATATTCTTGTATTCTTCAGTTCTTTTTGCTACCGTATAGTTTTAAGAACAGAGATGCGAGAATAGAGACAGTATTCGTTTAACGAAAAATTCGTCGATTCCCAACGAAATTTGTCTCTGCTCTCGCTTCTCTGCTCTCTCATCTAAAAAATGTACGATAGAGAATAGTTCTTCGACAAATCCGACGAACGTATTTCAATTAACGTATTCTTTCATCAAAAATACATTTAAATGCAATCAATATTAATGGTATTCATTGGAGGGGGTTTAGGGAGTCTGTGCAGATATAGCATAGCTCGATTAGTGCAACCTTATAATTTAGTGTTTCCTTTGGCTACACTCATTGCAAATGTGATTAGCTGCATAATTCTTGGTGCACTAATCGGCTGGAGCTTAAAGCATACAATGGGAAATCCCATGAAATTATTATGGATAACGGGCTTCTGTGGAGGGTTCAGTACTTTTTCAACTTTTACCTATGAAACTTTCAATTTATTAGAAACTGGAAATATCAGTTATGCCTTCCTTAATATAGGAGTAAGTATACTTATCTGTTTAGCTTGTATGTGGCTAGGGCTTAGTTTAGTTAGATAAGCAACGGCAAAAAAATAACTACCTCATTTGGACGGCTTCTTTTGCCCTTATTTTCCTTGAAAAAATACTTCCGTAGCTCTGCTATGCAAGGATTTTTTCAAGAAAACTAAGATCAAAATAAGCTCGTCGAAATGCGGCATTTATTCTTTCGTCGTTACTAAGTCTTTTTATTTTTTCTTTGAAAAAAAATACTTTGGTTCGGTTTTTGATTATTGTAGGTTATTATAGTTTTACAAACTCCCTTCTATCCTTCTTTTAGGATACTCATACAATTTTAAAAAATAATTGTATCAAATAAATTGGCTAAAAGAAGTTCTTTTCATCTTTTGTAGATTTTCAACAAAATAAATATATTTATTTATTAAATAAATAAAATATTTTTCTGATCTTTGAGTATTGTTTCTAATACTCAGCACATAAATATGTCTATAAAAGACTATCAATTGTCACTTAATTATTTTTGAATATAGGGTGAGTGTTTGTTCATAGTTTTTGTTTTTATCTTGTCCCCCGATTTATTCGGGGGTGTTTTTTTCTTTTCAAGAAATACAAAAGCTCATCAACTTGTTAAAAATTAGTGTTTGTTCATAGTGTTTGTTTTTTGTTTTGTCCCTGTCAATTAATCCTTGACAGGGTTTTTTTATTTTAAGGCTTTTCCTTTTCTGTCCTATTTTACATTGATAGCTCAATTCTTATATCTACCATAAGATCCTTTTTAAGTTGTTAGCCAAATTTATCTGTCGGATTACAGAATAACAAGTTATGTTAGTTTCAAGAAAGCTAAACTCTATTGATTGTTCTAGATTAGAGCATTACTTTTGTTTCCTTTCAACCACTAGATCACGAAGCTGTCTATTCCAATTAAATATGAAATTAGATAATAAATTGATCTCCAACTTACGGGAAGACTATAGAGCGCAAACACTAGACATAATAGATGTAGCTAAGGATCCTATTCAACAATTTGAAATATGGTTCAAAGAAGCATTAGATAGTGCCGTCAAAGAGCCGAATGCAATGACCCTCGCTACAACCAATTCCAAAGGGCAACCTTCGGCAAGGATTGTTTTATTAAAAGGATTTGATAAAAAAGGATTTGTTTTCTATACTAATTATGACAGCAAAAAAGGAATAGAAGTAGCCCAGAATCCTAAAGTTGCCTTAGTATTCCTTTGGAAAGAACTGGAGCGGCAGATCAGAATTGAAGGAGTCGCAAAAAAAGCCTCTATTAGACAATCTACAACCTATTTTCATAGTCGTCCTAAAGGTAGTCAAATCGGAGCATGGGCCTCTCCTCAGAGCCAAATAGTAGAAAGTAGACTACAATTAGAAAATAATTATAAGGAACTAAAAGAGAAGTATAAAAATAAACTTATCTTACCTAAACCCACACACTGGGGAGGTTATTTAATTCAACCTACAATGATAGAATTTTGGCAAGGTCGATCTAGCAGACTACATGATCGAATTTGTTATACATTACAAGATAAGAAATGGTCAATTGAACGACTAGCACCTTAAAATAGAAGTCAGAGGTCAGATCGCTGCGCTGTTACACTACTGCGCTGTCAGAGGTCAGACGTATGATGTTGACCATGACCATATAGGATGCGGTCATACATCTGACAGCCTAGCGATCTGACAGTTATCGGAGATAACGGTCTGACTTCTGACCTCTTAAATATCACTTTAATTATGAAAGCGATTATTCCTGTCGCAGGTGTAGGAACACGTCTGCGACCATTAACATATACGCAACCCAAACCCTTAATACCTGTAGCAGGCAAGCCAATCATTTCTTTTATAATAGATCAATTATTAGAAGTAGGGGTAAAGGAGTTCGTGTTTATCGTAGGGTATCTTGGCGAAAAAATCAAACATTATGTGGAGGAAGCTTATCCAGATTTGGAAAAAGCTTTTGTAGAACAAGAAGATAGAGATGGGTCTGGTCACGCCATCTGGACAGCTAGAAGAGCGTTAAAAGGTGTGAAAGAAGCGATTATTGTCTTTGGTGATATTATCATAGATATTGATTTAAAAGCTTTTGTCAATAAACCAAATTCTTGTTTAGCAGTCCGAAAAGTAAATGATCCAAGAGATTTTGGAATAGTAGAATTTGATGAAGATGGCAAAGTGCTCAAATTAATAGAAAAGCCAAATATTCCTAAATCTAATATGGCGATGGTTGGTTTATATATGATTAAAGAAGTGCCTCTGTTATTAAAAGCACTAAAATATAATATCAAAAAGAACATTCGCACAGCTGGAGAATTTCCATTAACAGATGCTCTTATGCGTATGATGGAACAAGATAAAGTGGTTTTTTCTACTTTAGATGTTAATAATTGGTATGATTGTGGAAAGATTGAAATTCTTCTGGAAACGAATGCACTCTTATTGGATAAAGAAGGGTATGCTTCTGCCAACCTTCCTCTATATGAAAATTCGATTATTATTAATCCCGTTAGTATCGGAAAAAATTGTGCTATTAAAGATTCTATTATTGGTCCTCATGTTACAATAGGTGAGCACACTACTATTTCTAATTCTATTGTAAAAAATTCCATAATTGGTAATTATGCTGCTATAAAGGAAATAGTATTGCAAAATTCAGTAGTGGGGAATGATGCAGGCATTACAGGTTTAAGACAAAGTCTAAACATTGGGGATAATACGGAGATTGATTTTAGTTAGGTAATAAGTAATAGGTATTAAGTTGCTAAAGGCTATAAAAAAAGCGGTATCAATAAATTTATTGATACCGCTTTTTTATGGTCTTTATTTGTCAACCTATTTTAAGCATGGACACCTTATTACTATTACCTAATACCTACTACTTAGACCTCTTTTTGATAGATTGAAGTGTTTGTTTGACTTCAACAATTTCGTAAGCTTCAACGATATCGCCAACTTTAATATCGTTATAATTTTTAATAGTAACCCCACATTCAAAGCCAGACTTAACTTCTTTCACATCATCTTTAAAGCGCTTTAAAGAACTTACCTCACCATGTATTCCTTCTTTTGTAGGGAATATAACGATACCATTTCTAACCAAACGGATATGGGCATTTCTAGTAATCTTGCCATCTAATACATAACTACCCGCAATAGTGCCGACTTTACTAATTTTGTATACCTCTCGTACTTCTACTTCTCCAAGAACTTTCTCTTCTTTAGTCGGCTCTAACATACCCTCTATAGCAGATCGAATTTCATCAATTGCTTCATAGATAATAGAGTACATCTTAATTTGAACCCCTTCTCGCTCTGCTAATTTTCTAGCGCCCAAGGATGGTCTAACTTGGAAACCTATAATGATGGCATCCGATGCAGAGGCTAACAATACATCTGATTCGATGATTTGCCCTACTGCCTTATGAATGACATTTACTTGAACAGACTCTATAGATTGTTTAATCAAAGAATCAGTTAAGGCTTCAATAGAGCCATCCACATCCCCTTTCACAATTAAGTTTAATTCTTTAAAATTGCCTAATGCTAAACGTCTTCCAATCTCATCTAAACTGATACGCTTGTTAGCTCTATTAGCTTGTTCTCTCGTAATCTGCTCCCGCTTAGAGGCAATCAATCTAGCTTCTGGTTCTGTTTCTGTGACTCTAAACTTTTCACCAGCTTGAGGTGCTCCACTTAAACCTAAGACCAAAACAGGGCTAGAAGGTCCTGCCGTCTTGATACGTTTTCCACGCTCATTGAACATGGCTTTGATCTTACCAGAATGAGATCCTGCTACCATAGGATCACCGATAGACAGTGTTCCTGTTTGAACCAAAGTCTTGGCTACGTAACCTCTTCCTTTATCTAAAGATGCTTCCAGAACAACACCCACTGCTCCTCTATCTGGGTTAGCTTGTAACTCTAACATTTCTGCTCTTAAGAGAATTTCTTCTAGCAAGGCATCAATATTTTGACCCATTTTAGCAGAAATATCAGTGGATTGGTATTCTCCTCCCCACTCTTCTACTTGGAGATTCATCGCTGCTAATTCCGTCTTGATTCTGTCTGGATTAGCGCCGTCTTTATCAATTTTATTAATGGCAAAAATGATGGGTACACCTGCTGCCTGAGCATGACTAATTGCTTCTTTTGTTTGAGGCATCAGACTATCATCGGCTGCTATAATGATAACCGCAATATCGGTAACTTTAGCACCTCTGGCTCTCATTGCTGTAAATGCCTCGTGACCTGGTGTATCTAAGAAAGTTATTTTCTTTTGTTCTTCTCCAACAAGTACTTCATAGGCACCAATATGCTGGGTGATTCCACCTGCTTCGCCATCTGCTACATTTGCTTTTCTAATATAATCCAGTAAAGAAGTTTTACCGTGATCTACATGCCCCATCACCGTTACAATTGGAGCTCTTGGCTTCAAGTCTTCTGGTGCATCCACTATTTCTTCTTCCTCTAATACTTGTTCCTCAGCAGAAATAAATTCTACCTCATGATTGAATTCCTCTGCTAATAATTCAATTATCTCCGCATCTAATCGCTGGTTAATCGATACAATAACCCCTAAGTTCATACAAGTAGTTATCACATCCGTCACAGGGACTTCCATCAAACTAGCTAATTCTGATACAGAAATGAATTCTGTCAACTGCAATTTCACGTCACTCTTCTCTAATTCTTGCGCTTCTTCCTTCTTACGCATATTCTCCCGCTTATCCCTTCTGATCCGTTGACGTTTTTTGCCACCGCCCTCCATACGAGCCATTGTGGACTTGATCTTATCTTCAATTTCTTTAGCTGAAACTTCTTTTACTTCGTCTCTTCGACCTCTTCCTCCTCTGTTTCCACCTCTAGAGTTAGGTCTACTTCTATTATTAGAATTGCCACCTGGTCTATTGCCACCTGGTCTATTTCCCCCAGGTCTTCCTCCTCGATTGCCGCCCCCACCTTGTCCTTGTCGATTACCGCCACCACCACCTTGTCCTTGACGATTATTACCGCTACCGCCACCTTGTCCTTGACGTGCACCAGCAGGACGACTAGTATTACTTGACTCTACTTTCTTACGAGTTCGCTTTCGTTTTCTAGTCCTAGAAGTATCTGAAGAAGCAACAGGTTTGGCTTTACTATCCTTTTTCTTTTGAAATTGACCTACATCAATCTTTCCAAGAATTTTAGTGCCTTTTAATTTTGGCGCTTCTGCTCTAATTAATTGATCTTTTACCACAGGTTCTGTAGCAGTAGGTTCAGGGGTTGTTTTTTCTTTGACTGGACTGGACTTAGCTTCTTTTTCTTTTGCAACAACAGGTTTTTTCTCTTCTTCTACTACTGCTTTTTCTTTCTTAGGTGCTGCTTTTGCTGCTACCTCAGGAACAACTTTCTTCGTTGCAGGTTTTTCTTTAGCAACAACAGGTTCTTTAGCTTTAGCTGCAGGTTTTTCTTTTTTCTTTTCAACTACTTTCTCTTTAGGAGCTGGGGGTGTTTCCTTTGCTTTTGATTTAGAAGCTGCTTTCTTTTTCTTTTTAGGTTCTAAATCTATCTTACCCAGAACTTTCAGTTGAGGTTTATTGGACACCTCTTCAGGTTCCTTAGCTTCTTTCACTACTTTAGCCTCCTTAACTTCTTTAGTAGGAGTTTTAGTTACTTCTGGTGTAGCTGGTTCTACTTTAGCTTCTACCGCAGGTGCTTTTTCAACTACAGGAGCTGTGACTTTTTCAACTACCACTGGTTCAGGATCGGGAGTAGGTGCCGAAACAGGAGCTGGAGGCTCTACTGCAATAGGAACGGGAGCGACTTCAACCACTGCTTCTTTCTTTGGAACAGGTCGGGTTCCTATAATTAATTGATCCGCTTTTTCTTTAATAGAAGCTGATTCTTGAAACTCTTTTTTAAGAGATGCTTCCATTTCACCGGTGACCTTAGCTATAGGCTTATCATCAATTTCAAAACCATTTCGGTTTAGAAACTCTACAATTGTAGAAGTACCTACATTAAGTTCTTTCGCTACTTTAATCAGACGTTTTGCCATTAAAATCCTTTTCCTTACTTAAGGAGTTAATAATTGATAATTTCACAAAGTTTAAAGGTCCATGAAATTAATACTTTTTATTACTTTTTTTCATTAACCTACCTAAAAACCGCTGCAAAGTTAATTAAATATAGTAATTCGGATATGCTCTGTAGTAAAAAAGACTATTATTTTATTGTTAATATACCCATTTTTACAGAGAGGAGAAGGCAATTTGCATGTTTAATCTATGAAAACAACCTTTTTATCCTATCCTATCCTATCCTATCCTATCCTATAGAGAAACAATCGAATAGGATACTTAAGTTCCTATTTTATTCTTCTTTATTCTTCTAATTCTTCATTTAAGACCTGCATTACCTCATTTATCGTTTCTTCCTCTAGGTCTGTTCTTCTAACCAATTCTTTAATATCTAATTCTAATACACTTCTTGCAGTATCACAGCCGATCTGCTTTAATTCTTCAATGATCCAATCTTCGATTTCATCGGAGAATTCATCTAAATCTACATCATCTATTTCAGTCGTATCATTTTCTCTATAAACATCTATTTCATAACCCGTCAAACGACTAGCTAATTTAATATTAGTACCACCTTTACCAATCGCTAAGGATACTTGATCAGGTTTCAAAAAAACAGAAGCTCGTTTTTCTTCTCCTTCTGTTAATAAGTCAATCGTACTAATTCTAGCAGGAGTTAAAGATCGTTGAATAAATAAAGACTCATTATTCGTAAAATTAATAATGTCAATATTTTCATTCTTCAATTCTCTTACAATACCATGGATTCTGGATCCCTTCATACCTACACAAGCTCCTACTGGATCAATTCTATCGTCATAAGACTCCACCGCTACTTTAGCTCGCTCTCCTGGAATACGAACAATCTTTTTGATCGTAATTAAACCATCTTCAATCTCTGGAACTTCTTGTTCTAATAATTTTGCTAAAAATTCTTGATCTGTTCTAGATAAAACAACAACTGGGTTATTATTTTTCATCTCTACTTTCTTAATCACTCCTCTTACCATATCCCCTTTTCTAAGAAAGTCTCCTTGTATCATTTCTTTTCTAGGCATAGTCAATTCATGCCCAGTAGTATCATCCAGTACTAAAATTTCTCTTTTCAAAATTTGGTGCACCTCACAAGTCACTATTTCACCAACCCGCTCCATATACTTCTTGTATATTTCATCCTTCTCTAATTCCATGATTCTAGAAACAAGCGTCTGGCGAGCGGCCATGATCGATCTTCTTCCAAAATCCTTCAGGTGTAGTTGTTCGTAGCACTCTTCGCCAATTTCATAATCCACATCAATACTTAGTGCTTCCGAGATGGAAATTTGAGCTTTATCGTCAGTTACCTCTCCATCGGGTACAATTGCTCGCACTCTCCATAATTCTAAATCCCCCTTTGTGGTATTTACAATTACATCAAAATTTTCATCGGACCCAAACTTCTTTTTAATTAAGGTTCTAAAGACGTCCTCTAAAACCCGAACCATAGTCGGTCGGTCAATGTCCTTTCCCGCTTTAAACTCCGAGAAAGTTTCAGCAAGATTCATCATCTTGGTACCATTTTAATTTTTCAAAATAATGAAGTCCTTTTCAAAACAAACTTCATCTTGGTTTTATAATCAATGCACTTGTGCAGAGATATTTATTAATTTGAGGGTCAGCAATAGACTGAATACTACCTTTTCCTCTTTTTCCCTAATCCTTTAAAGGATATTTTAATTTTTGCTTTTGCTATAGTATTATAAGGATAGCTAGTTTGGACTAATTCTTTTTTTTTCTTTTTACCGACTTTGGTTACTACTAGTTGCTCTAAAGTCACCGCTTCTTCTGTTACTGCGACTATTTGACCTTCCACTTTATTTCCATCTGTTAACTTAATCCTCAAGTCCCTGCCAACATTTTTTTTGTACTGTCTGACTAGTTGTAAAGGCTGATCTAAGCCTGGAGAAGATACTTCTAAAACATACTTTTCACCAAGCTCCTGTGATTCATCTAAATAAGCTTCTAGATAGCGACTTAACTTTCTACACTGTACAATATTCAATCCTATATCATGATCTATATAGACTTGCAAGGTGTTATTACTTGCATTAAATTTGATGTCAACAAGAAAGCAATTCGCAAAATCTTCTTCTTCAAATTTAGTGGAAATTAACGCTTCTATTTTGTCTTGAATCATCTAACTATATACTTACATATGACCTATAAAAAAAGAGGGAACAAAACGTTCCCTCTCCTAGAATTGGTTACGGGCGCAAAGATAGCACTTTTATATAAATGATCCAAGGTAGAATGACGGTATCGTTAAGTTTTAGGCGTTTTTAAGCAAAATAAAGGGAAGTGAGCCTAAGAAAACATATTAAAATTAATCTAAATCAAATTTTGATGATTACTACTTATATTTGCAGTAAGAGGAATTTAGAAGTCAGAGGTCAGACCGCTACGCTGTCAGATCTCCTACGGCTGTCAGATTCCAACATGATTTGAACGTAACGTTGTCAACGTCATAAGTCTGACTTTTGACAGCGTAGCGTTCTGACCTCTGACTTCTTTAACATTATCAACTATGGCATTACTTAATTTTTTCAAGCCTCCCAAGCATCAAAAGTACAAGTACATTCCAAGATATTGGGATCCTAAAAAAGAGGAGTTGGATGAAAGACTCCAAAAGTATAAAGGAGAAGATGGCAAAAATGATGTGGAGGCCGTAAAAGCTAGATTATCAAAAGGCTTTACTAGAGGTTCAGGTAGCGGTTCTTTTCAGATAAAAGCAGAAATGAGGGCCGCAGAAACCAAACGATCTAATAGACTATTATTAGGCGTAATTGTTTTTCTATTAGTTCTCACTTATTTTGCTTTCAAAATATATGTACCTAGTATTGTGGAGGCGTTGGAATGAGAAATGATGAATGATGAATGGCTGTATCAGATGTTGACTTGTTGAGCCTCTTTTAAAAATTGTAAGTTCTCAATGAGTAAATGAAATAGAGGATGAAAATGAGTAAATGTAGAACATCATTAAAAAAAAATTTAGCACGATTTCAAGAAGTCATCGTCTAATATTCATCATTTCTCATTCATCATTCATCATTCATCATTTTTTTTAAACCTTAATTTTAAAAACAGAAATCACATATGGCTGATGTTATTCAGCTTTTACCTGACGCTATTGCCAATCAAATTGCTGCAGGAGAGGTCATTCAAAGACCTGCTTCTTTGGTAAAAGAATTATTGGAAAATGCAATAGATGCAGGAAGCACGCAAATTAAGTTAATCGTAAAAGATGCAGGAAAGGCATTAGTTCAAATAATTGATAATGGTTGTGGTATGTCCGAAACAGACGCTCGGATGAGCTTTGAACGACATGCGACCTCTAAAATTAAAAAATCTGCAGATCTTTTTGCGATTCATACAATGGGATTTAGAGGAGAAGCTTTGGCCTCTATCGCCGCAGTAGCTCAAGTAGAACTAAAGACTAGAAGACAAGCGGATGAACTAGGTACTAGAATTGTCATTGAAGCTTCTACTGTACAGATACAAGAGGCTTGTCAATGCACGGCTGGTACTAGTATTTCTATTAAAAATCTATTCTTTAATGTTCCTGCCAGAAGAAAATTTTTAAAATCTAATACCGTAGAAATGCGGCATATTATTGATGAGTTTCAGCGCATTGCCATTGCTCATTCTGATATTTTCTTTTCGCTCCACCACAATAACACCGAAATCTTCCACCTTCCTATAGGTAATCTTCGACAACGACTAGTCAATATATGGGGGAATACGACCAATAAGAAATTGGTGCCGATTACAGAAGAAACGGATATATTAAAACTATATGGTTTTATCGGCAAACCAGAGTTTGCCAAAAAGACTAGAGGGGAACAACTCTTTTTTGTCAATAAGCGATTTATAAAAAGTGGGTACCTACATCATGCAGTAGTAGCAGCTTATGAAGATTTATTACCCAAGGATAATCATCCACTCTATGCAATCTTCATAGAAATGGATACCGCTAAAATCGACATCAACGTGCACCCGACCAAGCAAGAAATAAAGTTTGATGATGAACGATTGGTCTATAATTACTTAAAGGTTACGATCCGACATGCTTTGGGACAGCATAGTATTATTCCATCTTTAGATTTTGACCAAGAAATGAGTTTCAGTCAACTTCCTTCTTTTTCAAAGTCTCAAGAAAGAAACCAGCAACAACATATATCAAGCAATAATAAGGAAGGTACTAGTGCAGGTGGGTATGCCAAGCAAGATAGCCAATTGGATGCGTCCAACTTAAAAAATTGGCGCAAGCTCTACGATGGGATAGAATTATTTGATGAGGAAGGCAGTGAGTCTGATGCTCCTGACGGTTCTATCACAATAGAAAGTAATTGGTCTACTCCAGAGTTAGATGATTCGCAGAAGAGTTTTTCTTCTCCGCAAACAAAGCCTTATCAACTACATTCTAGATATATTGTCAGCCCTTTAAAGTCTGGTTTTGTATTAATTGACCAACAAGCTGCCCATCAACGGATACTTTATGAACAATATCTCGTCTTATTAGAAAAAAATGAAACTGTTACCCAAAAGCAATTGTTTCCAAAGAATATTACCATACCAGCTGTAGATGTTCCTATTTTAAAGGATATACTGCCTAATATCAATCAATTGGGCTTTGATATTCAAGAATTTGGACAGGATGCATTCGTGGTACATGGTATACCAGCAGATTGGCAAGGTCCGTTGGATGAACAAACAGCAATCGAACAATTAATTGAACAATATAAAGCCAATTTGGATTTAGATATAGGCATTAAAGAAAACATTGCTCAATCAATGTCCAAACAGGCATCTATCAAAAAGGGACATACTTTGACTGAGCCAGAGATGCGGCAGTTGATAGATCAATTATTTGCTTGCGAAATTCCTTTTAAGAGTCCAACTGGCAGTAATTGTTTTATTACATTTGAATTGGGTGATTTGGAACGGCAGTTTCATGGATAAGAAGACATAGCCGTCAGGCTAAGGTTCTTTATCTTGGGACTCGGCAACAAGTATGTTTACTATCTTTCTTTAGAGGTAGTGATTTTGTTAGGTTTTTTTATAAAAAAACCTAACAAAATCACTACCTCTAAAAACTATATCAAAACTACTGCTTGCCAACTGCCCAAAGCTACCTTCGTAATTATCTGATTATCAAATAATTATTTTTAGCCTGACGGCTATGGAATCATTTTATAAAGAAAGCACTTCAAGAATAGGTAAATACTCAATACTATATGTTTAGAATAACAGAAGTTGTCAAGCAACTACTAATAATAAATGGATTGTTTTTCGTCGCTAAATTAGCATTTGATGAAGGTATTTTCGACATCATTGATATGGATTTATTGGCCTTATTCTATCCAGAATCGGAAAATTTTAGACCTTATCAGATTATAACGCATTTTTTCATGCATGGTAGTGTCACGCATATATTCTTTAATATGTTTGCCTTAGCCATGTTTGGGAGTGCATTGGAAGCCTTATGGGGACCTAAACGATTTCTTATTTTTTACATCGTTTGTGCAATGGGAGGAGCAATCGTCCATACCTTATTCAATTATTATGATTTTAGTTTGATTCGGAGTGGAATAGATGCATTTCAGGCAGCGCCTACTTATGAAAGCTTTGTAGGCTTATTAGAAGAATATGGTGTTTTCAGAAATTATTTAACCCCCCAAGGTCAATCCTACGTCAATAGTTTAGGGGAGAGCTTAAATAATGGAGAATCTGGAGCAGGCGCAGCAGCAGTAACTGCGCTCAATGACATCTACACAATGTATGTGAATAACAATGCGGCTGTTGGGGCATCAGGTGCTATCTATGGTTTATTACTGGGATTTGGCATGTTATTTCCTAATGTAGAATTAATGCTTATTTTCTTACCGATTCCTATTAAAGCCAAGTATTTTATCCCTATATTAATGGTGGTAGAGTTGTTCTTAGGGATCGGTCAATTTTCTTGGGATAACATTGCCCATTTTGCCCACCTAGGAGGTGCTTTGTTTGGCTTTCTGATGGTTTTATATTGGAAAAAGACAGGGGTAGGTTTAAGATAAACGATAGCAAAATTTGACTATCGAATATTATATATTTAATTTTGACAAAACACTAAAGTTTAATTCTAAAAATCGTATAGCGAAATTTGTCTATTGAGTGTCAATGTTTTATAAGCATTCAAAAATCAAAATTCTTCATTCAGAATTAAGTCTACTAAATCAGTTTCATTTTCAGGAATTATGGTCAATTCTATATTAGATGATATAAAAAAGGAATTTTCTTATGGCAATATGATCACTCGTATTATCATAGTGAATGTCGCCTTGTTCATGCTACTGAACTTAGTAAAACTACTTTTGTATTTTGCAAATGGTGGGGTATTACCAGAAGCATATGATACATTCAGGAATTTCTTTCTAATTTCTTCCGATTGGCAACATACCTTGACCCATCCTTGGTCTTTAATCACCAGCATGTTTATGCATGAGGGAGTATTTCATATTTTGTTCAACATGCTCTTCTTATATTGGTTTGGCAAAATTGTAGGAGACTTAATTGGGGACGAAAAGATTCTACCCATCTATCTATTAGGGGGATTGGCGGGCATGGCTGCCTATTTTTTCTCTGCCAACATTATGCCCTTTGGAGAATTAGGAGGACGATATGCATTAGGCGCTTCTGCAGCTGTTATGGCCATTGTTGTTGCCTCTGGCATGATTGCCCCTAACTATATTATGCATCTGCTGTTTCTTGGTGCCGTTAAGTTAAAATATATCGTTACTGCACTAGTATTTATTGATATGATTAGTTTAGCTAATAATGTCAATACAGGTGGACATTTTGCCCATTTAGGCGGGGCTTTATTTGGATTATTCTATATTCTTCGCCTCAGAGAAGGCAACGATCTGGCGGTACCCGTCAATAACTTTATTGATAAGGTTCGGAATTTCTTTAAAGGAACACCTCAAAAGAAAACCAAACGTAAAGGCCCTAGAATGGTCTATAAAAATACTTCTAAAGCTAAAAAAAGAGCGAAAGGAAGTGCCGCAAGCGATAGTCCTTTACAATCTCACCAAGAACGAATCGATTCTATCTTGGAAAAAATCAAACATTCAGGCATGGAAAGTCTTTCCGAAGAAGAAAAAGACTTTTTGTTTAATGCTAGTAAGAAGTAATAGACCGCTGCGCTGTCAGAGGTCAGATCGCCTACGGCTGTCAGGCTTATGACGCTCGTTTAGGATTTGAGTATTTCGTAAAAAGAAAGATCCCATCTGAGATTCAGATAGGATCTTTCTTTTTAGTAGGGTACATCAAAAATTGGTCAACGTAATATCTCTGCCCCCTGACAGCGCAGCGATCTGATCCCTGACTCCTTAAAACACATGCTCAAACCTTCCTATTTCCATACATTCATCTGATTATCAGTTTTTTAACACTATTGAGATTTTAATGATATTTTTTTCTATTTATAGCTTTATTTTACCTTCCTTTTCTTTCTTTTCGTATAAAAACCCCTTTATTTTGCAAATTAATTCTCTAGTTTAGAGATGTCGTAAATGACCATAGAACTCTAGATGAATTAATACGTTAAATTAAAAGTAATAATAGAACACTGAGGCACGGAGACACAGAGAAAAAATAGTACTCTGTGTCTCCGTGCCTCTGTGTTCTTATTTAAAGTATTGGAAGTGTAGCACTTGGAGAAACAGCGTAAAAAGTTTCCTCCATTTTTCCTCGTTCCTAATATAAAATAATCACATGAGTACAACCACTCAAGTAAAAGAAGAAGTAACCATTAAATTTGCAGGAGATTCTGGAGATGGGATGCAATTGACAGGTACTTTATTCACAAACGATACTGCCTTAACAGGAAGTGACTTAGCTACCTTTCCTGATTTCCCTGCGGAGATACGAGCACCTCAAGGCACATTGGCTGGAGTATCTGGTTTTCAACTTCATTTTGGTAGTAAACAAATTTTTACACCAGGGGATGAGTTTGATGTATTAGTAGCTATGAATGCTGCGGCCTTAAAAGCGAACTTGGGTAGAATCAAAAAGCAAGGAACCATCATTGCAAGTACAGATGGCTTTGATAAAAAGAACCTTAGGCTCGCTAAATATGAAGATGGTGCCAATCCATTAGAAGATGATAGCTTAGAAGGTTTTGAGGTATATAAAATGCCCGTAACAAAATTAACTAGAGAATGCTTAAAAGATTCAGGGCTTAGTACTAAAGAACAAGATCGAGGGAAGAATATGTTTGTGCTAGGCTTCTTATACTGGCGATATAATAGAGATTTAAAATCTACTGTCAAATACCTAGAGTCAAAGTTTAGCAAAAAACCAGAGATATTAGCAGCCAATATAAAAGTGCTAAAAGCAGGCTACCACTATGGAGACACCACCATGACATTTACCACTACCTATAAGATAAAAGCCGCTCCTATGGAGAAAGGTATTTACCGTAGTGTAATGGGAAATCAAGCATTGGTCATGGGCCTAGTTACGGCTTCTAAAAAATCAGGCTTGCCATTATTCTATGGCTCCTACCCTATTACGCCTGCCTCTGATATTCTACATGGTCTGGCAAAACATAAAAACTTTGGTGTAAAAACATTTCAAGCAGAAGATGAGATCGCTGCTGTATGTGCATCCGTTGGTGCTTCATATGGAGGCAATTTAGCCATTACAGGTACTTCTGGACCAGGGGTTGCTCTAAAAGGAGAAGCAATTGGTTTAGCAATGATTCTGGAATTGCCTTTGGTCATCGTGAATGTACAACGAGGAGGCCCTTCTACTGGCCTACCTACCAAGACAGAACAATCTGATTTATTACAAGCAATGTATGGTAGAAATGGCGAAAGTCCTCTTCCTGTTATTGCGCCCTGTTCTCCATCTGATTGCTTTGATGTAGCCATAGAAGCATGTCGTATGACCTTGCAGCATATGACTCCAGTAATGCTTCTAAGTGATGGCTATATTGCCAATGGTGCAGAGCCTTGGAAGTTTCCAAAAGCAGCAGATATACCAGAAATAAAAGTAGATTTTGTAGCCCCTAAAGATAAAGACGATACCGAAGCATTCTTGCCTTATCTCCGAGATGAGCGATATGTGAGAGGATGGGCAGTTCCTGGCACAGAAGGTTTGGCACATCGTATCGGTGGATTAGAAAAAGAAGCCAATACGGGGAATGTATCCTACGATCCAGCGAATCATGAATACATGACAAAAATACGTCAAGCTAAAGTGGATAAAATCGCGGAATATATACCAGAACAAAAGATTAGTATCGGTCCTGATAAAGGAGAGGTATTAGTTTTGGGTTGGGGTTCTACTTATGGGGTGATACAGGCGATTACCCATGAATTGCTAGCTGAAGGTCATAGCGTAGCACATGCACACATCCGCTATCTCAATCCATTCCCACGTAATTTAGAAACAGTTTTAAAATCTTATAAAAAGGTCATTATTCCAGAAATTAATAATGGTCAACTCTCTAAATTAATACGAGACAAATACCTACTAGAGGTTATTTCTTATAATAAAATTCAAGGGGTTCCTATTTCTAATGCGGAGTTGAAGCATTTTGTGAAAGAGGTATTGGAGCAGAAGGAGGTGGTTGTTTAGATACATATTACGGTTATGACTTTTCCTTTGTCCTATTTTTAGACATACCTTAAACAAAAAAGCGTTACTAGAAGTAAAATTTTAGTAGCGCTTTTTTGTCTGAAACAGATAATATTTAATCAAAATCGCAACTACTCATAAGGGAATGTGTTTACTTTTGCATCTATACTTACAATAGTCCGTTCATTTTTTAAGTTAAAAATTGAACGGACTTATAAAGTTACGTAAACAATCGACTGTTAAAGATTCGGTTCTTTATCAATTCTTGCAACTGTGTGGAAGTAGCTTAAACCTGTGGTTTGAGTAGCCTGAATACACAACTACTCAGACCAAAGAGTCATAGATTCTAATGAATCGCAAAAAAATTATACATGCAACAAGCACATTGCTCTAGTGTTAAAAATGCAAAAATTTTATTCTTACTTACATTCTTTTCAATCATTTGCCTACCACTATTCGCACAACAAGAAAAACTAACCATTAGTGGTTATATCAATGATTCCTACGATGGCGAAAGTTTAATTGGTGCCACGGTATTTGTTCAAGATCAGCAAGTTGGAACAACTAGTAATGAATATGGTTTTTATTCCATTACGCTCGCCCCTGGGGAGTATGTAGTGGAGTATCGGTATTTAGGATACGAGACGGTTATCAAAAATATTAATCTGACTGCTAACCAACGTATAGATTTAGAGTTAGGAGAGCAAGGAACAGAATTGGCGGAAGTCGTTGTTACCGCCGAACCAGAAGATATCAATGTATCTGGTGTCCAAATGAGTACCCAAAAATTAGACATTGGAACCATCTCTAAATTACCTTCTTTCCTTGGGGAGGTGGATGTGATTAAAAGTATCCTAACCTTACCAGGGGTATCTACCGTTGGGGAAGGGGCTTCTGGATTTAATGTTCGAGGAGGTAGTGTAGGACAGAGCTTAGTTTTATTAGATGAAGCTCCTGTTTATAATGCTTCACATCTACTGGGTTTCTTTTCGGTCTTTAATCCAGATGCAGTCAAAGACGTGAAATTACTCAAAGGAGGCATTCCATCTAGATATGGTGGTAGAATTGCTTCCATTTTGGATATTAGAATGAGAGAAGGAAATAAAAAGAAATTAGCGGCGCAAGGTGGTATTGGAACCGTCTTTAGTCGATTAGCTATTGAAGGCCCAATCGTAAAAGATAAGGCATCCTTTATCATCGCTGGACGTAGATCCTATGCAGATGTATTAGCTAAACCCTTTACAGATGTATTGGACGATGGAGCAGCTTTAAATTTCTGGGATTTGACGATTAAGACGAACTATAAAATTAATCCAAAAAATAGATTGTTCCTATCAGGATATTTAGGAAGAGACAATTTTAAATTTGATGAGCAACAAGGATTTAGCTGGGGAAATCAGACGGTGACGGCTCGCTGGAATCATTTATTCACCGATCGTTTATTTTCTAATTTTACTTTCTTCTATAGCAATTATGATTATGCCTTGGCATTTGGAGAAGATGATCTAGACAAATTTACTTGGGATTCAGAAATTCGTAACCTAGCTTTCAAACCAGAGTTGAGTTACTTTATCAATCCAGAAAACAAGTTAACCTTTGGTGGAGAAATTTTGCGATATGATTTTGAGCCAGCCAATGCTATCGGTGTTAGTAATGGAGAGTCTACAGATATTAGTACCTCTCCAAGACAAGCACTAGAAGCCTCCATCTATATCGGGAACGACCAGAAGATTGGATCAAAAATAGATTTACAGTATGGTATTCGCTATTCTAATTTTCGCTTATTAGGAGAAGGAAGTCTCTATGAATTTGGAGAAGTACCCGCAGGGAATCGACGTCCTGTTATAGATATAACAACTTTTGACAGAGGCGAAACAATCCAAAGTTATGGCAAGTTTGAACCTCGCTTTTCCATTAAATATCAAGTAGATGATGCCAGTTCTATCAAAGCAAGTTATAATCGATTGACGCAATACATACATTTGATTTCTAATACGACTGCTTCCAACCCATTAGATGTTTGGACACCAAGTACTAATAATCTCCTACCAGAAATAGGGGATCAAGTGGCAGTAGGGTATTTTAGAAATTTCGGAAAAAGTAATGACATTGAGACATCGGTAGAAGTTTACTATAGAAGAGCACAAAATCAAATTGACTATATAGATGGCGCAGATATTTTAATCAATGAATTTTTAGAAGGTGATTTATTAATAGGACGAGGGCGTGCCTATGGAATGGAATTGTATGTAAAAAAGAATTCAGGAATTGTCAATGGTTATGTCAGTTATACTTTGGCAAGAACGGAACTACAAGTAGATGGTAT
>CAYOBX010000049.1:0-10096 GCA_964402245.1 uncultured Saprospiraceae bacterium
TAAGATCAAAATAAGCTCGTCGAAATGCGGCATTTATTCTTTCGTCGTTACTAAGGTACAACAATATCAGCAGTAACAGGAAAATGATCTGAATAGGTAAGATCTTTTATAGTTTGATAATTTTTAAAATGCAATCTATTATCAGCTAGAATATAGTCTATTCTTAAAAAAGGAATATTTCCTCTGAAAGAAAATCCTAAACCTTTTCCTTGTTTAGTGAAGCCATCCGTCAATTGATTTGTAAATCTATTATAGATATAGGATAAAGGAGAGTCATTAAAGTCTCCACATACAATCACAGGATATGGGCTTTCGCTAATATGCTGGAGTAATCTATCTGTTTGCAGGACTCGTTTCCTACTTCTAAAAGCATACTGAGAAAATATATTCTTTAGTAGATAAATGCGCTCGAGGAGACTATGTTTTTTTCGATCAGTTACAACATATGCTGCATTCGTTATATGGTTAGATTCGAGGTGAACATTATATAATCGGACAACTTTGTGCTCGATAGTTACATCTACCCAAGAACAAGAATTAATCGAATTGCCAAAATCAACTTGTCCAGTTTTGAGGAAAGGCGTTTTAGAAAATATCATCGTTCCTTTGTTACCATAAGAATGAGGAAATTGTAATTCCTTAAGCATCATCATATGACAATCATAATTTACTTCTTGCGCACATAGGTATTGACTATCCCCAAGATGTTCAATAATATTTTTCACGGCATCTGGCTGGAATTGTCGATTGCCAATAGCAATATCATCAAAATTTTTAATATTATAAGAACTGATAGTTGTCCCATCTGTAATGGAATCAGTCGATGTATTGAAGTAGGAAATACCGACAATAGAACTCCAATGTTGACTTCCTATTAAGATAGCAGCTAAGGATACTAGTGCATATCGTCGATTAGCCTTCGTGAAAACCCATCCTAGTATAAATAGTAGATTGGTTAGAATGAGGAAAGGATAGAACAATCCTAATAATGGAATTTTTCTTATTTCTAATGGATTGAGATGGGGAATAATATAGGTAAATATCAATAATAGCGCACTACCTATATTCAGTAATAAGAAGAATGTTCGTAGAAATTTGTTTTTGTTCATAGAGGAGTCTAATTCGATCCTTTTTTTAAATCTAACACTTTAATTTTAAAAATCAATACAGAGTTAGCTGGAACAGATACTCCTTTTTCATAAATAGGTCTTGGACCATATGCTAATTTAGAAGGAACTAATAATATCCCTTCACTTCCTTTATTAAAAAATTGCAAGCCTTCTTCCCAGCCATCAATAACTTTACCTTTGCCTAGTGTGAATGTAAACGGAGCAGCTTTAGTTTTTTCAAAAGGATTACCATCTGTTAAAAAGCCTTCATATTGTACTTGTAGTTCGTCTCCTGGTTGAGCGAGTGCGCCTTTGCCATTTTTAGTTAAGACATAGCTCAAGCCAGAGCTGGTTCGTTTAGTCCTCAATTTATTACTTAATGCATATTCTTGAATACGCTTTTTGTCCGTAATAAATTGTTCTTTTATCTTTTTTTGATAGGCTGCTTGTTCTTTTTTTTCTAAGTCCAACATATAGTTGTTGTACTCTTTTTTATTTAAAATTTTAATAACCTCTAGGTCATATATTAAGTCGGTATTAGGAGGTACCGCAACACCAGCCCCTCTTTTTCCATAACCCATACTAGATGGGATATACAAAGTACCTTGACTACCCACGGGAAAAAGCGTCGTTCCTAAATCCCAGCCTCTAATGACTTGATTATAACCTAATTGAAAGACAAACGGATCAGATGGATCAGATTCTTCAAAAACAGTTCCGTCTAATAATTTAGCCGTAAAATTCACCATCACATAGTCTCCCTTTTTAGGGATCGCTCCATTCCCTTTTTTATCTAATTGATAATAGAGGCCATAAGCCTGCTTAGATTGGATATTTTTATCCATTAAAAAGGCATCTATAGAAGCACTTTGAGCAAAAAGGAAGTGCGCTAAACAACAAAATAAAGCGGTAAAGAAAGTAGTCCTTAATATCATAGTAATTTTTTTTCTTATATTTAAATGTCCAAATTTGATACCATTTATGGAGATTTGTATACAATTAGTAAAAAATTAACAGGATAAGTACTTGATGTGACGAAATTAAATGACTTAAGTAATAAATCATAGCTGTCAGGTTATGGTTCTTTATCTTGAGACTCGGCAACAAGTATGTTTTCTATTTTTCTTTAGAGGCAGCAATTTTGTTAAGCATTTTTGAAAAAATGCTTAACAAAATTGCTGCCTCTAAAAAGCTATTGCTTGCCGAGGATCAGAAACCATCTTTATAACGCTTTGATTGTTAAAGAGTTATTTTTAGCCGAACGGCTAGGGTAATAAGTTAGTTTTTATAAATAAAAGAAGGCGGATAGCAAAGCTACCCGCCTAAATAGTCGTCTCGGCGGTGGGGGGAAGACGCCAAGCTTTCTATATAGTTGACTTTTTAATTTTCTATTGTTGATAAGCGTTTTTTCAAATATTCACTATAAGATTTACTTTGAGCAATAGCTTGTTCTGTAAATATATTTTGAGGCAAAGCCTCCAATTTTTGAGAGGCTTGCTGAAAATAAAATAGCATCTTTTGAGTCAATTGCTGCTCATTCTCAAGAGTTAGAGGAACTTGAGATAGAGCAACGGCATAATTGAAATAATTATAAGCACAATTCTCTAATTCACTATCGTATAAATCGGTTAATTCAGTAGCAACCTCACATAACTCAATCATTTGCAATTGGACCAATAATAAAGAATCAATATTTTGAGTTATTTGCAGCGCTTCTGCTAAGACTGATAAATGTTCTTGATATTCTATTTGAGTATGACCTAATTCCCTTCTATTATCTTCGGTTGGATTAAATTGATAAGTATTAATCGCTTTCAATAATAGCTGGTCATGATATGTTAGCGTAGCATAATTCGTAATAGAATCGGCAACTGTAGAACAATTACTATTTTCAATAACGGCCAATAGAGAATCTGTTGATAACTGAAAAGTTTCAATAGCAATAGGACAATCTAATAATTGCCATTGAGGACTTGCAGGTAAATGATTAGCAATGAATTTAGTAGGAGAAGTGCAATAATAATCTTCTCCAAATTTTTCATAAAAATCGCCTGTATGATTCAATAAACCACTATCCCAAGTCGCATCTAATAGATACCAAGTATCTTCTATTTGTACCGCATTCCAAGCATGTGTTGGATATTTTAAAAAAGGCATTTCCTCTAAAGAAGTTTTTACATAGCCAGAGATGATGGTTGCAGGTATCTTGGCTATTTCGCACATATCTTTTAAAAGGGTTGAGTAACCCCAACAAATAGCTTTTTTTCTTCTTAGTATATCTTGGTTGTTTTGATTGATTCGTTCATTATCTATCGCTGATGTGTCATACTGAATAGAATGAATCAACCACAAATAAATGCTCCTAAGCTTGTCACTTTCTTTTTGAGTTGGTTGTATTAAGTATTTAGTGAGTCCCTCTAAATCTGTTTCTAGTGCAAAGGGTACTTTTTGTATATGTTGTAGTAATAAACTATCTGCTGTTTTTTGACTCCATATATTTCCACCCCACAATAGTAAAAAAAGGAAAGGCATATATTTCATAACTCAGGTGATTTTGAGTATTACTTATAAGTAGTACGACAATAATAAGCTAAGATTTTTTCTGAACCACAAAAGGCACAAAAGTTGATCGCACTTCGCTTTTGTGTCCTTTTGTGGTTCAATAGATAGTTGGGACTTTGATGCTATAGAACTTTTTTGCTTAAAATTGTTCGTTTATTTTTGCCCAAGCACTTACTTAATTTCGCCGTTCAATCAATTTTTCTAATGCCGATAAATGCATTTCAAAAGCCTTCTTCCCTTTGGCTGTAACTTGATAAGTAGTCTGTGGTTTTTTTCCAACAAACTTTTTTTGTACCAAGATGTATGCTTCTTTTTCTAATGCCTTTATATGACTTGCCAAATTGCCATCCGTTAATTCCAATAATTCTTTTAAAGATTTAAACTCTACCCAATCATTAACGACTAGAATAGACATGATCCCTAACCGAATACGATTGTCTAGTTTTGTTTCCTTTAATATAGAAAGTATTTCCTTCATTGTATCTTGACCTGCTACTTATTACCTGTTACCTATTACCTACTAATCGTATTTGCGATACATCCACACCCCATAAAAAATGTGTAAAAATCCAAAACCAAAGGCCCAAATCTCTAATCCATAAGGAAGAAAAAATAAAGCAATTAACCCTAGCCCTAGCTCAAGGTATCCCAGGTTGCGTATATCCTCATTGGTGAATTTACTAGAATTGAGCAAAGCTAATCCATAAAAAATCAAAGTGGTTGGTGCTAATAATCCTATAAGATGATGAGAGAGTAGGGCTAAACAAAAAATACCTCCTGCCGCAAGAGGAACTAACAAATTAATTAATAATCTACGAGTGAGCGCATCGTTGATGCCAACTTTCTGTCCTTTCTTTTTAGCTTTTCGAAAGGTAAAGTAAATACCTGAAATAGTCGCACCAGCTATAACAAAAAAGGCATTTAATATAAAAAAAGAGACATAATTTAATCCCCACTTTTTTATTTGAAAAACTTCTTCATAATATATGCGCCTAGATTCAAAAGGAACCGTTTCTAGAAAGGCATATACAAAACCTACTCCTATCAATGCAATGATACCTGCTGCAATTCCTGATAAACCACTTAAAGAAATAAAGCGAGTCGATCGCTCCATTAAAGATCGAATTTCTTCTAAGGTAGCAGAGGGGTTATTTTGTGGATTCTTTACCATTATTGAAATTTGCATTAAATTTTCTGCTCTTTACAAAAGAACTTTGAAACACAAAGTAAGTGCTTTTTTTGATGATATGCAAGCAACAATAAAAAAGTGCTTAGTATCCGACGGATACTAAGCACTTTTTTATTGTTGAAAAGCTAATCACTACTTTTTCAATCCAGGACTTCTATCCAAAAACTCATTATACAATTGAATATGTCGACTATCAATTGCTACTTGCCACCCATTAATGAATAGGTGACTGATTTGTGTTTTTGTTTCAAAAGGATCACCATCGGTTACGATTAGGTTAGCACTTTTGCCTACTTCCAAAGAACCTAATTGATCTGCGACCCCAAAGATTTCAGCAGGATTAATGGTAACTGCCTTTAGTGCGGCTTCTTTTCCCATACCGTACGCCGCCGCAAAACCAGCATTGAAAGGAAGATTACGAACGTTTTCAGAATCATCTGTTCGGATAGCTACCTTAACTCCCGCTTTATGCAATATCCCTGCATTGGTATAGCGAGTATCATATCGATCAGAACTTCTTGTCGGAAGACTTAAAATAGGACCTGTTATGACAGGAATTTTTGAGGCTGCAATTTCTTTAGCTACTCTCCATCCTTCTGCGACTCCTGTTAGGACTGCATTGATTTTATTTTTCTGTATCCATTTAATAGCAGATAAAATATCTTTCTCTTGATTCACTTCTACTAAGACAGGCATTTTGCCTTGTATCACAGGAAGCATTGCTTCCATTTGTGGATTGTATTCTGGACGCAAGGCTTTATTAGATTGACTAGCAGAATCAATTTTTGCATAGAGGCTTGCTTGTTCCCAAATATCATTGAGATTCTTTAATTTTTTTTCTTCTTCTTTTTTTCGATCTTCTTCTGATCGTCTATCCCATCTTCCACGTTTATTGGAAGTAGGAAAATTGATTGCTACGCCTTTAAAGCCAGCATACATTTGGTCAGGCGTGTAACCAATTAAATTAATTAATGCAGCCGTTCCAGGAATGAGCCCACCCGTTGGTACAGAAAGAACACTAGTTACTCCATTAACTCTCGTTACAGGAATGGCTACATTATTAGGATTAATAGCAGTCAGGGCCTGCATGTGAGGCTTAATATCCCCTACCTCATTATGATCGACTGTCAAGGAAACTGCATTCACTTCAGCCATACCCAACTGAGTTCCACTATCAATCATTCCGGGATAGATAGATTTTCCTGAGCAGTCAATGGTCGTAGCTCCTTCTGGTATAGCAATCTCTTTACCGACTGCGGTAATTTTTCCATTTTCAATAAGCAATGTGCCATTTTCTATAGTTCCTTCTGTAACGGTTACTATAGTGGCATTACTTAATGCAAAAGAGCCACTGGTAGCTTTTGCAGTTTGTGCTGATCCTTGGTAAGAAAAGCAACAGATTAGTATTATATATAAGATATTATATTTCATTTTTTATTTTTATTTAGAACAGAGAGTAGAAATCGTTTCACTGAGAGAAGAGAGATGAAATCCGTTGATAAACGATGAAATTTCATTTTAGGTAAATGGATGCTATCTCTGCGCTCACTTCTCTGTTCTCGCTTCTAAAATTTAATGCTTATGCAATTGCTCACTTACCCCTTCCATACAGGCATCATTGGCATGGTCATGCGCTTTGGATTCCATCATAAACATAGGCTCCGCTTCCTCAGGATTAATGTCTACACGCATATCATCTGAATCGTTATTAATATCAAAATAGACCAAGCCATCAACAATCGTCATTTGAGGAATAGCGTAAATAGAAAGCGGGTGTGCATTAAATATAGCAATGTCTCCTTCTTTTCCTTCTTCGATAGAGCCAACTCTTTTATCAATCCCCAATTGTTTAGCAGGATTGATCGTAATTAGAGAAAGGGCCTCTTCATCACTTAGTCCACCATAGCGTTGCGTCTTCGCAGCTTCATGGTATAAATGACGAATGAGTTCTCTCGAATCAGAATTAATAGAAGTGATAACCCCATTCTTAGTGAGGATAGCTGCATTGTAAGCAGTAGAGTAGTACACCTCAAATTTGTAGGCCCACCAATCAGCAAATACAGAAGCACTAGCCCCAAATTCTGCTAATTCAGGCGCCACCTTAAATCCTTCATTCACATGTTGATAGGTAATTCTATCCACCCCAAAATCCTTTAAGACATTCATTAGCATCAGAATCTCATCTGCTCGATAAGAATGGCAATGAATAATGATGTCTCCTTTAAGAATATCCGCCATCGTTTCTAATCGGCGATCATATTTAGGAGCAGTAGCAGTACTGACTTTTCCTTTCGTTTTATTGTAGGTATCCCATGCCTCCATATAGCGTTGGCCTTTTGAAAATTCACTGCGAAATACCTGTTCGATTCCCATACGAGTTCTAGGGAGGATACCTCTTCCTTCTCCATGTACCCGCATTGGATTTTCTCCAAGCGCAAATTTGATCGTTCTTGGAGCACCATTCATTCTTAATGCTTCAGGATCAAAAGTGCCATATCTATGTTTGATTGTTTCGCATTGTCCTCCAATGGCATTAGCCGATCCGTGCATCGCATGTGAAACGGTTACTCCGCCTGCTAATGCTCTATAAAGACCTACATCTAAAGGGTTCAATGCATCTCCTACCCACACTTCTGCTGTACTAGGAGAGCTTGCTTCATTGACTACATCTAAGGCGAGATGCGAGTGTGCATCTATAATGCCAGGCATAACAAACATGCCAGTAGCATCTACTGTTTCCGTATTTTCACCTGCACTTAGATCTTTTCCAATCTTTTTGATTTTACCATTCTCTATGAGTACATCCGTTTCTGATAAAGTACCATTTGTAATGGTTAGGACCGTACCATTTTTTATTAAAATGCTTCCAGTTGTTTGTGCCGTACCGACAAACGTCAGGCAAAGACAAAGGAAGTATAGTATATTATTTTTCATGATTATTTTTTTTTGAACAGAAAGTAGAGATCGTTTTACTGAGAGAAGAGAGATAGCTGTCGTTTAAAAATGGAAAAGTTCATCGACTTTTAAACGAAAAGAGTCTCTACTCTCGCTTCTCTGCTTTCTACTCTATTTTAATTATTTAGGAACTCGTTCTCCTTCCACATCAAAACTACCCATTTCAGGAATACTAATACTACCTTCCAAAGAATCCTTATCAATGGTGAGTGTTAGCGAAGCTGTAGCGGAGCTTGAATCATCAATAGGCACCTCGAAGCTTAGTTCATTTCCATCAAGTGTGGCATCTTGGATATCTTCTGCGCCGTCTGCCATTTCATTCGTAATCGTACCCGTAATCGTACCACCATCATTTTTTAGTACTAGTACCCCACTTGCTGAAGAGCCTGGAATACTAATCTCATAATTCCATGTACCAACTACATTTGCTGCTTCTGAGCTATCTGATTTTTTCTTCTTCTTTACTTCGTATTCAAATACTTTTCCTTCAATAATAACAAAGCGAACATTCGATTTTTCTTCAAAATAAGGTTTGTCGCTGATGACTAAGTTAGCTAATTTTCCTTTCTCTAAAGTACCCATCACTTTGGAAACACCTAATTGCTTAGCAGGAATGGTCGTAAGCGCAGCCAAGGCTGTTTCTGGTGTTAATCCATTCTTAATCATCTTTCTGAGATTGGGTCGAATACTAGCTACTTTGGTATTAATAGCAGTAAAACCAAAAGGTATATTTTTATCTTGGAAGAAGGCGGCTTGTGCGTTATATTGCTTCAATGCTGCTTGCTGCTTTTTTTGAAAGGGCGTTAATGCTTTTTCTTTTTTCTTAGCGGTTGTTTCCGCTTTTTTAGCAGCCGCTGTTGCTTTCATTTTTTCATCTTTTCCTTCCTTGTCTTTTTTATCTTTTCCTTTTTTTGAAGGATCTTTTGGTAAATTAAGAGATAATAAAACGGGAGTCCGTGTACTTTTAATTTTATCTGCTAAATGCCACCCTTGTTTTACATCTACTAAGACCAAAGGAAAGTTCAGTTCTTTTTGTAATGTAAAAACTCGATGTATATCTTTCACTGTGGGTGCTGTAAAAAATACAGATTGCGATTTATCTATAACAGGATAAAAGGCTTGTAAGACTCGATCCTTAGAGGGTCTATTTTTACCTACTGGATTTAGTTGATAGCTTTTTTCATTAGATTTAGCTTGGTCGGCTTGCGTGTATAGTTCTCTAAATTTAGACATAACCGCTATTAAGGTAGCAGGATATACATTACCTGCACCTTGCAATTGGGCATACAAGGAAGTATTATCCGAATAAATAAAATCATCAGGTACCGTACCATTTAGTAATAATAGAGAACCACCACCAGGTAGCATTTTACCTCTTGGTACGACATGTGCTGCGGTATAGCCTAGTTTTCGCATATCTACAATAGATTTATCTTTAGGATTCAATAAATCTCTTACCTGTAGATGTGGCTGAATTCCCGCTTTTTTATAGCTAGGATTAGCGGCGTCCTTTTCTCTTCTTCCCCTAGTATTTGGTGCTGTTTTAACTTCTGGTTTGCTAATACCTGTATGAGAAATACCGTCAATAAATCCAGCATATACATACATAGAGTCTGCTTCTAAAACTTTAGCGTTAGCTGGAATTCGTGTTCCTTTTCCAACGGCTTGGATCAATCCATCCTTTATGATAAGGGTTCCTAATTCTATTGTCTGCCCTGGTTTTTGGACAATATGAACATCTTTTATAGCAATAGTTTTTGTAATAGGCGATAAAGCTTCTTGTGCAAAAGGCCTAATACACATTACTAACAAAAAGAAAAGTGTCAGTAAATAATGTTTTTTCATACTTAATAATTTAGAATTGGCGAAGTTGGATAATTTAATATTAATTGGCTAGTTCTTGTTTAGGGTATAGTACTTAAAATAGCACATTTATTTTAAATGTGTAGAAGCTAAGGTAATGAATAAGTTGAATTATATCTAATGTTATAGATTACAAAATGAATGGACTAAGTTCTGATGCTTGTTTTTTGATTAAATTTAAATTCGAGCTTCATGTTTTGTTAATTAGACTGTCACAAAATTAGCATTCCCTTGAAAAAATAAGCCTGATTTCTTTTTAAATTTGAATATTATACAGCCAAACACAACCTAGGTGTTTTGCATTTCCTTCCCAGAGAGTTTAATCTAGTCCTACTTCAGGCAACGTCATTATTTGATTAAGGTCTACATTTTAGACCTATCAGATTTAGAGAAAATCAAAAAATAAGATTGGCCTCCT
>CAYOBX010000049.1:10196-19268 GCA_964402245.1 uncultured Saprospiraceae bacterium
CATACATGATGCAATTTGCTTTTAAATATTTTGTTTTTTTGTGCTTATCGCTTGGTATAGCGATAGAAGGATTTTCTATTGTTATACCTATAGATTTAAGTGATAGAGCAGAATATTCTGAGCAAATTGTTTTAGCTAAATTGATATCAAGTCATTCCTATTGGGATGCGTCAAAAAGTAATATATATACTAGTCATCGTTTACAAGTTGCGGCATATTTGAAAGAAGGAAATCAACAAAAAATTATTACTATAATAGTACCTGGCGGTATTGTAGAGGAGGATGCCCAAATAGTATCCCCTAGCATAGATATGCATATAGGGACGGAATATTGTTTATTTTTAAAAAGAGCACCTATCCATCATATCCAACCTCAGTTGCTTACCTCTAAATTAGCAAATACTTACTTTCAACCTTACGCCTATATGCAGGGTGTGTTACCGTTGCAGGAAGGACAATATATAGAACCAATCACCAAAGAAATTTTTTCAGAAAAAGTACTAGTGGATAAAATATTTGATAAGGTAAAAGTAGAACCTATTAAGCCTGATGGAATAGTTTTTAGAGCTAGAACTCATGAACTTCCTAGAAAAATAACTCCTAATACACTAATTCTGAAAAATGGTTTAGGATCGGCGACAGATAAATTTGTTGGTGGATCTATAGATCCAGAAAAAGAACTTGTTATACAAGGTAGTAATTTCGGGAGTGCCATTGGATTTGTTCAATTTAGTAATAGTAATACTGGAGGAATTAGTAAAGAAATAATCGACTATGAGACAGATATTGTGTATTGGCGAGATGATGAAATTCGAGTGAAAGTTCCTCCTTTTGCTGGAACAGGAGTAGTGGAAGTTAAAAATAATTCTGGCAATACAATTGGTAGTGCCGATATAGTTATAGAGTGGACACTAAATCCTGTATATAGCAACTATAGAGGATTTGATAAGCATACTCGGCAAATGCCCAAACTATTAGATGTCAATGGCAATGGTGGTTACACCATTCAGTTTAATACAACCTCTGGTTTTGGTGTTGACCAAGCAGCAGTAGCTGCTTTTGAGCGAGCTGTAGAAACTTGGAGGTGTGAAACCCAAGTTAATTGGACGGTAGATAAAACAGGAACCACTGCAGGTATAGCCAAAGATGATCTTTGTGTCGTTCAATATAATTCAGATTTACCAGCAGGTATTTTAGGTTTGGCAACCACTAGGTATAAAGCTTTAGGAAGCACCAAATGTTTAGGAGAAAATACCCTTTGGAGTGTGAGAGAATTTGATGTAGAATTCATACCAAATTCTCATTTACTTAGTGGATATGGATGGAATTTCGGAGAAAGTAATACAAGTACTAGTCATTTTCAATTTGATTTTGAAAGTATTGCATTGCATGAATTAGGACATGCTCTAGGGTTAGGCCATGTAATTGATGTGGAGGATGTAATGCATTTTTCTATCTCTAATGGACAGGAAAGAAGGAAACTTAATACCAATGCTATTCAAGCAGGAAATCATAAAACGACTATAAGTACCGAAGACAACTGTATTACTAGTCGTCCAGTGATGATTCACTATCCATTAAGTTGTTCAGATGAAACGGCTACTCCTGCAGTAAAACCTACCGCTTTTATTAAAATTTTATTAGAAGGTTTATTTAATATGGAGTCAGGAGAAATGGAAACTACGATGAGTTCCACTGATCTCCTACCAAGAAATCATCCATTTTCTGTTAGTCCATATGACTACAACGGCACAGAGACTTTAGGATCTGGACTCAATAATGTAGTAGATTGGGTACTTATCCAATTAAGAAATATCCATGATATAGCAATTGTCTCTTATCAAAAGGCGGTACTATTAAGAAAGGATGGAATTGTTATAGATACAGATGGGAGTGAAACAGTAGATTTTGGATTGCTGCAAAATGATAGTTTTTATATAGCTGTTTATCATCGAAGTCATCTGCCAGTCATTAGCCGAGAACCCCATTTTTTTCATACTAACCCAACCATTTGTGATTTTACTTTATCAGAATTTGCAACAATGGGAGAATCTCAACAAAAATTCTTAAGTAATAGATTTTTATTAAACTCAGGAGATTTTGATGGCAATGGTATTATTAATAACCAAGATTTTAATCTTTGGAAACTAAATAGTTCGGCCATCAATGTATACCTATCTTCTGATGCAGATGGCAATGGTATTATTAATAATCAAGATTATAATCTTTGGAAAGCTAATCGTAGTAAGGTAAGTGTGTTGGTGGAATAAATTAATTTTTTTAAAGAAAACTAAAATCAAAATAATCTCGTCGAAATGCGGCATTTATTCTTTCGCCGTTACTTAACACTTAGGAAAATGGGTCAGCAATTTTGCTGACCTCATAAAATAAGAATATAGTCAATATCCAATTAAAAAAACAGTTAGGTTTTTGGAGCACTGAATGATTAATCTAACCTTGCGTTTTACTCCAATTACCTAACTGTTTTTATAAAAGAAATTTGTTCTGTAATCAGCTATTAGCTCAAAGATAAGGGCAAAAGAAGCCGTCCAAATGGGGTAGTTATTATTTTGCCGTTATTTAACTAGCGATAGCCACTGCTTTCTTTTTCTTCAATTCTTTTTCTTTGTTGCTAGTTTGCTCAAATTGATTACTAGTATTTTTTTCGCCACCTGCTTTTAAGGCTTTATCACCAGCAAAAAATGTCTTATGATCATCTCCTAAATCAGATCCTGCCATTCTTTGATGTTTTACACAAGAAACGCCTTTGCGTATTTCTTGACGCTGAACGCCTCCTACATAAGCTAACATTCCTAGGTCTCCAAAATATCCTTCTACCAAATCGTTCATATGTAGAGCGGTAGTATGGTAAGTAGGTAAAGTAATTAAATGGTGAAATACGCCAGCATCTCTAGCTGCATCTACTTGGAAAGTACGGATCATCTCATCAGCTCGTTTTGATAATTGACTATCATCATACTTAGCATCCATCAAGGCGGCACGTTCATAAGTAGATACATCTTCTCCTGCTGCTTTCATAGCATCATACGCCTGCTGTCGGAAGTTGATCGTCCAGTTAAAAGAAGGAGAATTGTTGTACACTAATTTTGCATTAGGCACTTGCTCTTTTACTCGATTCACCATGTGTGCAATCTGACCAACATTTGGAGTAGGGGTTTCTATCCACAATAAGTCTGCTCCATTTTGAAGACTGGTAACACAATCTAAAACCACCCGATCAATATTAGAGCCTTTTTTAAATTTATATAAACCATTCGGCATCCGTATTGGGCGAGCTAGTTTACCGTCTCGCTTTATTAATACTTCATTGTTTTGCACTTCATCTATTGTCACTTCTTCTGCCTCTACAAAATCTAGATATTGAGAAGCCAAATCTCCTACCTCACTAGATACAGGTAGTTTTTGTGTTAAGCCAGCACCTTCTGAATCGGTACGTGCTACGATTACTCCTTCCTCGATTCCTAGTTCTAAAAAGGCATAGCGCAATGCCTGTAACTTAGCAATGAAATCTTCGTGAGGTACGGTTACCTTACCATCTTGGTGACCACATTGCTTCGCATCAGAAACTTGATTTTCAATTTGAAGGGCACATGCACCTGCTTCGATCATTTTCTTAGCCAACAAATAAGTCGCTTCTTCATTACCAAAACCTGCATCAATATCTGCGATAATTGGAACAACGTGTGACTCGTAATTATCAATTTCAGCTTGTACATCTTCTCCTGCATCTAAGCGTCTGAATAAATCATTTAGTTCAACTGCATCTGCTTGTTTTAGGAAAGTATAAATTTCTTCAATTAACTTAGGCACTGCTGTCTTTTCATGCATTGACTGATCGGGTAATGGGCCTAATTCTGAACGCAAGGCAGCGACCATCCAACCAGAAAGATATAAGTATCGCTTCTTCGTAGTGCTATGATGTTTTTTTACAGCAATCATTTTTTGCTGTGCTACAAAACCATGCCAGCATCCTAATGATTGGGTATATTGACTTGAGTCCGCATCATATGCTGCCATATCTTCCCGCATAATCGCAGCGGTATATTTCGCGATATCCAATCCAGTTTTGAATCTATTTTGAATGGCCATGCGAGCTGCATGCTTAGGGTTTACATTTGACCAAATGTTTCCGTGTTTAGCTTTTAGTTGACGAACAGCTTCAATAGCAGAGTTATAAGTTGCCATAATAAAATAATTTTAAATGTTAATTGTATTTTTTAATAAATTTTAGATATAGTATTGGCTATCTCTCGAAAGGAATAACCCTTTAAAAGTTAGTTCTTAATTACTTGGTAATAAAAGGTTTCTGAAGTTTAAGATCTACTATTTAATGTTGGCTTTTTGGTTCTTTTTTGCCAATGCAAAAAGAACAAGTAAAAGAATGTACATTTATTATTGGACCATTCCATAGCATCAAAGCCTCAATTATTTATTGAACCACAAAAGGACATAAAAGTAAAGTGCGATCAATTTTTGTGCTCTTTTGTGGTTCAGAAAAAATGTTAGTTTATTATTGTCGTATTACTTAATTCGTACTATTTATATCATTTCATAAGCAGGCAAAGTCAAAAACTCTATAAATTCCTCCTCTTTAATCAAGCGATCAAATAAGGCAACTGCTTCTGGAAATTTTCCATTTAGAAAGTTCTCTTTGCCAATGTACTTATAGATATTGGACAGTTCAGAGGGTAGTAATCTTTGATACAATTCATAAGTCACTTTTCTACCATCTTCTAATTTTGCTCCACTTTGTATCCATTGCCACACTTGACTTCTAGAGATTTCTGCGGTAGCTGCATCTTCCATTAAATTGTAAATAGCTGCTGCCCCATTTCCTCTTAGCCAACTTTCAATATATAAGATGCCTACATTGATATTTTTTCTAAGTCCAGCTTCCGTAATTGTGCCTTTTGGTGTTTTTACTAAATCGTTTGCTGTTACTTTTACATCCAGTCGTTTATTATCAATTTGGTTTTGCTCGGGCATATATTTATTGAATACCTCCATTGCAACTCCTACCAAAGCAGGGTGGGCTACCCAAGTACCATCATGCCCATTTTTTGCTTCTAGCATTTTATCATTGCGAACTTTCTGCAATGCTTTTTCATTTGCCTCTGGATCATTTTTAATCGGAATCTGTGCAGCCATTCCTCCCATCGCATGTACCCCACGCTTATGGCAAGTCTGAATAACCAACTGAGAGTAAGCACTCATGAAGTGGGAAGTCATACCTACTTTAGCACGATCAGGAAGTACAAAACCTGGCTGATTGCGGAATTTTTTGATGTAGGAAAAAATATAATCCCATCTTCCGCAATTCAAGCCAGCTGAATGGTGACGGAGTTCATATAATATTTCATGAAGCTCAAAAGAAGCTAAAATAGTTTCTATTAGTACGGTTGCTTTAATCGTATTTTGTGGAATCCCTAGTGCATCCTGCGCATAGACAAAAACATCATTCCACAAACGAGCCTCTAAATGACTTTCTAATTTTGGCAAATAGAAATAGGGGCCACTTCCATTTGCAATTAGCGTTTTGGCATTATGGAAAAAATACAAGCCAAAATCTACCAAACTACCACTCATCAATTCCCCATTACAAATCAAATGCTTTTCTTCTAAATGCCAGCCTCTAGGTCGTACCAATAGGGTAGCGGTTTCTTCATTCAGTGTATAATACTTTCCATTTTTTGGATGGATAAATTCAATCGTTCTATTAATGGCATCTCTCATATTGATTTGCCCTTGTAAATTGTTATGCCAGTTAGGCGTATTGCTATCTTCAAAATCTGCCATATACATCTTTGCACCAGAATTCAGCGCATTGATAACCATTTTTCTATCCACAGGACCTGTAATCTCTACTCTCCGATCCAATAAATCTGGTGGTAGTGGAGCGACTCGCCAATCCCCTTCTCGAATGTTCTTAGTAGTAGAAAGGAATTTAGGCATTTGACCATTATCTAATGCAGTTTGCCGATTTTGCCGCTCTTCTAGTAAGGCTTTTCTTCGATCATTGAATCGGACGTGTAATTCTTTAAGGAAAGTTTGTGCTTGGGGAGTTAAGATGTCTTCATATCCTTCTCTACATTCTCCAGTGATAGAGACATCTTTAGTAGCAGGAAAAGCATTGATTGTTAAGGTATCCATATGTTGATTTTTAAACCATTAAACTAAATGTTTCCGCAATATAGGAATTATTTTCTAATAGCGGAAATTCCGCTAAATATTATTTTTTCTGTAATGACGGAAAAATTACTGTATTTACCTTTGAATCAATAGGTTTTATTTTGTTTAATGAAATTATATTTTAATTAATGACTATTAGATAATTTTTAATTCTTTTAAAGTGCAAAAGATAAGAATTAAAAATAGTTGTAGAAATTTCATTAGGAGAGGAAAAAAAAGATAGAAATGCAAACTGACAGTAAAATCATACGACTCATACTTGGATTTAAAGTGCGTTATCTACGACAACAACAAGAATTGTCTTATAAGGAATTATCTAAGAAGACAGGTTTATCTACTTCTTACTTAACATGATATAGAAAAAGGAAAGAGGTATCCGAAGCCAGAGATGGGTTTCTATCACGAGTATCAAAGAATTGCGATTTTCTAAAAAAGTGCCTGTTATAGCAGATGCACAAATTTCAAAATCAGAAAAGAGGAGCAAGTGTAACACTAGGTTTGTTGGTAACGTCTCAATTGAAAGGTTTCTTTAATTTTATATCTGATCCAAAGCTAAAATATCGAGAAGTGCATACCACTTGCGAGCGATGTGGTATTAGTGATTGTGAAGCAAGAGTAGCTTCTCCTTTAATTATAGAACAAGAGGACTTAGAGAAAGCTGTTATTCAGTCTTTGGGAGAGTTATAAAAAAGAGGTACTCTGATAAATCTTGTGATTGTAGTAGATCGTAGAAGTTTATAACAAAAGGTCGTCAGGAAAAAAATAATTATTTGATAATCAGTTGTTTCTAAAGGTTGCTTTTGGTAATCGGCAAGCGGTAGCTTTGATATTGTTTTTTAGAGGTAGCGATTTTGCTAGGTTTTTTATAAAAAACCTAGCAAAATCGCTACCTCTAAAATAATACAGTAAACATACTTGTTGCCGAGTCTCAAGATAGCAGTCCAACAAATAAATTATAACTTATAAACTTTCTTAGTAGATTTTTTCTTCTTTTTCTGTACTGGCTTACCATCTTCTCCAAGTGGTGCATTTTCTTGCTCCTCTTGACCTTCTTTTTGTGGGAATATTTTCCCTAACTCACCACCCATTAAAGGACCCAACAATTCTTCTATATTACCTAAATCCATTCCTTGTAGACTTTGTTCCATCATTTTCATCATCGCTTCCATATCCATTCCTGCAAAACCATCCATCTTGCCATTCATTAAATCTTCCAAATTTAGGTTTTCAAGATTTAAATTTTCTAGATTTAATTCCTCTAAATTCAATCCTTTTAAAAGCATCGTATCCATGCCACCACCCAATATACCTGAAAGGTCTTTTAATTGTTTTTGTAGTTCTTGTTCAATGGATTCTGTTGATGGTTGATCTTGTTCCGTTTGAGCGAAAATAGATGTTTGGATAAAAAGACCGAGTATTAATAATAATGAAATTCTCATGATTTATATTTTTCTGTTTTATTGGAAACTGTTTACCTAACTATTTTTAGTCAGTTCTTAATAGACTTGTTACTCTTTAATCAGCACTCCTCTGAAAATGTCTTTCTTCGCTATTTTGTCTTAAAAAATGAGTCCGTAGCTCGGCTATGCACTAATTTTTTAAGACTATCGGAAAAATCCAAATTTCATAGAAGCATTTCTTAAAAGGTAACAAGCCTAATGATGAATACCTAAAATGGCGTAAATATATCGTAGTCAACGTCTAGTAAATTCATCATTCATCATTTCTCATTCATCATTGTAGAACATAACTATTTTAAGACCTGTTTTTTTACTAAAAGAGTGTTAAAACTTTCGTAAATTCATGCGAAGGCTTACAACTTGACTATAAATTCCTTTTATGCCCCTAATAATATTTGATGTAGATGCCACTTTAGTATACTCCAATAAGCTAGATAGTAAAGCTTTTGCCCAGACTTATAAGGATATTTATTCCCTACCATTTCCTTCAATTGATTGGAGTACCTATCCACATGTAACAGATGATACTATTTTAGAAACAGTGATTCAACAACATTTTCAAAGATCGGTCACTGAAACAGAAAAAGAGCATTTTAAAGCAATTTTTTTAAGTACTATTATTAAAAATAGAAGACTAAAACCTACGGAATATAAAATAGTACCTGGCGCTAAAGAAATTATTGAATCGCTTATAGATCATCCTTCTTATACGGTAGGTATAGCTACTGGAGGCTGGAAAAATCCTGCTGTAATGAAATTGAATTTTGTAAATATTCCGACTGTTCCGCTGCTAATAAGTGGTGCTGATGGAAAAATAACTAGACACGAAATCATCGAAGAGGTAATAGCGCAAGCTCTGGCAAAACAAATTTCTCTTGATAGAATTATTTATGTTGGGGATGCTATATGGGATGTGAAAACAACCAAGGATATGCAAATGCCATTGGTAGGGATTCGGTTTAAGGGAGATGTTGATTTCCTGAAAAAAGAAGGTGTTCGTCATGTGGTAAAGGATTATTTGGATATACCTGATTTTATGAAATGTGTTGAAGAAGCGGAGCCTCCTAGATAGTTTTTTGAGTTTACCTAATAAGACATAAAAGGGGTTTCTTATAAAAAGAATATTGCCTGAAAAATCAAGTTACAAACTTGAAGAATATCCATTTGAAGTTACAAACTTCAAATATCGGCATAGTGCTAAACTCAAAAGAGGGTGCGATGGTCGAAGTTTGTAACTTCGATCCAATATTTTTAACGTTTTTAGCCTAATTTTTAACGAATACATTTTTATAAGAAAACCCTTTAAGACATAAGTAAATTTTGCAAGCAAAATAATGTATTGAACGCAGAGGCGCAGAGATGCAGAGAACACTAAGGATTGTATGCGTCGTTGCGTGAAGTG
>CAYOBX010000050.1:0-19213 GCA_964402245.1 uncultured Saprospiraceae bacterium
AAAAAAACAAAATGAATTTGCTCCCTCTAAAAAACTATATAGACGATAATCACGGTTAATGTTTCGAGTCTATATGTTTTATAGAGTGGTCTATTTCTTCAATTAAAGGATTCATTTCATTAGCAGCTTTCTTATTTAAAAAATAGATGCCTATAGCCATTATAACAATTATAAATAGTTGAATAAAAAAACCTCTATTGATACCATGTCCCGCAGAAAGTAATATCAGCCCTGACAGAATTGGTAACATATACCAAACAAGAACATTTTCTAATATTTGTTTTTCTTTTAGAATATGTTGCTTATGAGTTTGCAATTGTTCTTTTAAAGACAATTGCATATTCATTGCTTTTGTAGAGCTATTGCTTTTTAAATAATAAATGATCCATAAACAAGAACAAAGCAATACTACTGCTCCTATTTTGGATAAAGTAAAAGGAATAGTAAAGGCGAAAAAAATACTTACTGGTATCAATAGCATAGCTACTGTTATTTCTCTTGCATTTCGGTTCTTTATATCTTTTTCAAATTGCTGTATTTTTGCATTCATTTCAATAAAAATTTTTGGTGGATTTATGGTAAATTTATCTGTATCAGCATTGGACGATTGCCAAAGCTTTTTTAATTGTTCATCATTCATCTAAAATAGATTCTAAACAGTTTGCTAGTTTTTTCTTTATACGTTTCAATTTAACAGCTACATAGTTTTCTGAAATCCCTACTAAATCACCTATTTCTCTATAGGAAAGTTCTTCTAGATACAAGATGATAATAGAACGATCAGAAAATTCTAATTTTGCAATACATTTTTTTAAAGCTTCTAATCTTGGGTTTGCTTGTATTATTTGTGCACTTGGCTCAAATGTCAAGTTGTCTAAAGAAATTGTTGATGGTTTGTTTTTATGCCTATAAGTTTTCTTTAGACAAACATTTAGGATAATCCTATACACCCAAGTGTTAATGGAAGAATTTTGCTGATAATTAGGAAGAGACTTCCATATATTTAAAACGACCTCCTGTATCAGGTCTTTCTGATCCTCTTTATTATTTGCATATATCGAACAAATACGATTGATTCTCTGTTGGTTTTCTTCCAGTACTTGCAGAAATTGTTGTTCTAGTTTTTTGGACATTATTCTTTATAGCTTGTTATATCCTATACTTTATTAGTTCCCATAAATTCCAAATTATGACAAAAGATCTATTTTTTTTAAACCATACTAGTAAAATAGAGCAATAGTTTGATCTATTGAGAAGTTGTTTACAGATGAATTCTGTAAACAACTCTAGAATTAAAAATCCACAATAATGAATATTATAGATTTTATTAGTCAATCTTGGCACTGGTCCGTTTCTGGATTAATGATTGCCTTCGTTATGTTTCTATTAATTTATTTTGGGCAACGCTTTGGCGTGTCTTCTTCTTTTAGGGCCTTATGTACAATAGGAGGTGCAAAAAATTTAGCCTCTTATTTTGATTACAATTGGAAAGATCAGGATTGGATGTTGACCTTTATATTTGGTGCTGCAATTGGTGGAGGAATTGCCATTAATTTCTTAGGTAGCCCTGCACCTGTACAAATCAGTACTGCTACAATCAATGACCTAGCAGCGATAGGTATTAGTACCCCACAAACGAATGCAGAAGGACTAGGTTTTATTCCCCATGATTTAATGAATTTTGAAAATTTGACCTCTTTGAAAGGGTTGATTACAATGGTGCTTGGAGGCTTTTTGATTGGCTTTGGTACTAGATGGGCAGGAGGGTGTACTTCTGGACATGCTATTAGTGGTTTGTCTAATTTACAATTACCATCCTTAGTGGCGGTTATAGGTTTTTTTATTGGGGGCTTAGTAATGACTCATTTGTTACTACCTATTATTCTTAGCCTTTAATAATTTTCTAATTGCTGAGATTGTAATGATTGTTTGATTGTCAACATGACGCTAACAATCATGACAATCAAACAATCACAACCATCATTTTAAAACTCTAACTAATGCGTTTACTTAAATTTCTATTAACAGGTATTTTATTTGGTATAGTAATGACCAAGTCAGAAGCTATTTCTTGGTTTCGTATTCAAGAGATGTTTCGTTTTCAAAGTTTCCATATGTATGGAATTATTGGTGTAGCCGTTGTAGCGGGCGCATTAATGCATCTATGGATAAAAAAAGGAGGAATGAAAGCGGCAGATGGCTCTATTATTCAATTTCCAGATAAGCCTAATACCTATACCGCCAGTTTATTCGGAGGAACACTTTTTGGCTTAGGTTGGGCGATGACAGGGGCTTGTCCAGGTCCATTGTATACCTTAGTAGGGCATGGCTATTGGATTATTTTAGTTGTCATTGCCAGTGCATTGCTGGGTACTTTTGCCTATGGGCTTTTGCGTAGTAAGTTGCCACATTAAGGAACAGAAGTCAGGAGTCAGATCGCTACGCTGTTAGGGGTCAGATTTATGATGTTGACGACGCACCTATATCAAGTATAATTAGTCGTTTGACAGCAAAGTTGTCTGAATTAGGAATAGTTACTTATAAAAAAAATAAAATTAATACTTTTGCGGCTATTCACAATCCGTTGTATGTCTTCTATATATAATATAACGAGTAAAATCGCGAATGAAAGTCTTTAGAAAACTTGATAATCTTCCATCTTTTAAAAATGCCGTTATTACGATTGGATCTTATGATGGAGTACATGTAGGACATCAATCTATTTTTCATCGTATCCAACAATTGGCAAAGGAGGTTAATGGGGAGAGTATTGCTATTACATTCCATCCGCATCCGCGTCAAGTAGTCTACCCTAAAGATAAATCACTAAAGCTAATCACTACTATAGAAGAGAAAATAGAACTCTTAGCATCTTCTGGTTTCGATAATGCAGTGATTGTTCCTTTCACAATAGAATTTTCTCAGCAAAGTCCAGATGAATATATAGAACGATTATTTGATATTTTTAATCCAAGCTATATTGTCATTGGCTATGACCATCGTTTTGGATTAAATAGGCAGGGAGATGTTAATTATCTGAGATGGCATTCCAAAACAAAAGATTTTAAAGTTATAGAAATTGAAAAGAAAGAACTAGATGAAGTGGCGGTTAGTTCTACCAAAATACGAACAGCTCTTTCTGAAGGAAAAATTGTAAAAGCTACTCAATTATTAGGCCATTCCTTCTTTCTTTCTGGTAAGGTGATGCATGGTCAAAAAATTGGTCATTCGATAGGCTACCCAACTGCTAATCTAAAAATCCAAGAAGATTATAAATTATTACCCTTGGATGGAATTTATGTGGTGTATGTACATATAGAAGGGCAACGATTTGGAGGTATGTTATATATAGGTAATCGACCTACTTTGGAAGAGCATAATGAAAAGACCATTGAGGTAAACATTTTTGATTTTAATCAGGTAATATACGGGAAAACTATTACGCTTGAATTCCTTAAATTTATAAGAGGCGATCAAAAATTTGAAGGACTTGAAAACCTTAAAATAAAACTGGCTGATGACAAAGAGAAATCATTGGCAATTCTTCAAAAAAAAAACTAAGTGATCCTTCTCCTAAATTATTAGTCCAACAAAAGACGCTCCCTTTAGTAGCCGTTGTTATTCTCAATTACAATGGTCAACAATATTTAGAACAATTCTTACCAAGTGTATTAACTGCTTCCTATGCCAACCAAAAAGTAATCATCGCAGATAATGGCTCCACAGATGAGTCCATTTCTTTTTTAAAAACACATTATTTCAATGAAGTAGAAATCATAAATCTTCAACAAAATTATGGCTTCGCAGAAGGATATAACCAAGCACTAAATCAAGTATCGGCTGATTATTATATCCTTTTAAATTCAGATGTAGAAGTAAACTCCAATTGGATTGAACCTATTATAAATTTAATGGAGCAAGATACTTCTATAGCTGCCTGCCAACCGAAAGTCTTAGCCCATCATAATAAAACTATTTTTGAACATGCTGGCGCTGCAGGAGGGTATATGGATTCATTAGGATATCCTTTTTGCAGAGGCAGGATAATGGATGTGTGTGAAGAAGATACTGGGCAATATGATTCTATAGCAAATATATTTTGGGCAACTGGTGCCGCATTAGTTATTAAAGCTCCCTTATATCATGCAATAGGTCAACTGGATGGTGATTATTTTGCCCATATGGAAGAGATTGATTTGTGCTGGCGATTGAAAAGAGCAGGTTATAGAATAGCGGTCGTTCCAGAATCTACTGTTTATCATGTTGGAGGAGGTACATTAAATTATCAATCACCTAGAAAGACTTACCTCAATTTTAGAAATAATATTTCCACCTTATTTAAAAATGAATCTACTTTGAAATTATGTTGGTTGCTGCCAATTCGCTTTAGCTTAGATGGCTTAGCAGGCATTGTTTTTTTATTAAAAGGGCAGTATCAACATACTTTAGAGATTATAAAAGCACATGGCTATTTTTATAAAAATATAAGAAAGTTAAGCGCTAAACGAAAATCCTATAATCAATTAATAGAGATTGCCAGAATAGGAGAAGAAACAAAAGAGGGAAGAGTTGCGAAAAGTATACTTTGGCAATATTATGCTTTAGGAAGGAAGGTGTATCAGAATATTATAAAGGAAAGGTAGAAATAGTCAGCAGTTCCCAGCTTGAAGGGTCTTGATAAAACTGCTGAGAAATAACTTGCAATTGAATTAGGCAAATTATTAAAGCGTATTCTACTAAAGACAAGCCATTTACTCGAAAAAACAACCGATAATCTATAAAAACGCTCCTTTTAAACATATTAAAAAGCCACTTTCTAAGATTAAAATACCACAAAATGGAAAAATAGTACCGAATAGTAAAAGTCCTTATATAAAAGCTAAATAAGCCTTTATATTTGTAACTGTGTAGTTTTCTCATAGTATGTTTAGCTCTCCAACATTCCCTACCTTAGCCTCCCTTTGAATGTTGGAGAATTTTTTTTCTAGTCTTTCCTACCACAAAAATTCAAACGAGTATATCTAAAAATATAAAACAGACGCAGCAAATTAGTGAATTCGTGGTTATTTATTTAGTATAAGTATCGAATGCAACACAATTTGTAAATCACCGCAATCCGTTACAATCAGTAATTTTTAATTAGTGAATTCGTGGTAAAATTGTCAACACTTAATTCAGTGCTATTATTTCAATTTATTTAAATAGTAATCTTCCTTTTCTGTCATCTTCTCTTTCGCTTTCTTTCCTTTATCATCATACCCACACAAATGCAATACTCCGTGCACCATAACCCTATTTAATTCTTGCTCAAAGGTAATTTTAAAGGTCTTTGCATTTTCAGCTATTCTTTCAACACTTATAAAGATTTCGCCATCCACAACCGCTTCTTCCGTTGCATAAGGAAAAGTAATAACATCTGTTAGGGTATCGTGATTAAGGTAATCTACATTAATTTGGTGTAAGTAAGCATCTTTGCAGAATATAAAACGAATAGAGCGCAAGACTTTATCTTCTGTCTCTACTACAGTATTAAGCCAATTAGAGATTGTTTCTTCAATAAGATCAAAGGAAACTTCTTCGTAAAAAAAATGAATGCCTAAATCGGAAGGATCAATAAGGTCGGGAAAATCCATTGAGGTGTGAATCAAGTATCCAGTTCAACATTAGCATTGAACTGGATATTTGAAATTTAGAGGTTAGTTAGAGCAAGCTTAAATTATCGCTGTTCATCTAATCGGAAACGCATTTCTACCGTGCTACCATTATCTTGATAATCAACGCTATCAGATAACTGATGCATTAAGAACACGCCTCTTCCTCCCACAGTGGTAAGGTTTTCGGGTGCCGTTGGATCAGGTAAATTTCTGAAATCGAATCCTCTTCCTTCGTCTCGAACACGTAATGCGATAGTATCTTCTGTTTCTTTTAGTAAAACTTCAACTGTTTTTGTTTCATCATTACAATTTCCATGTATGATTGCATTATTAACAGCTTCTGTCAGACTAATCAGTATATTCCCATACATATCGGGAGCGATCTTATATTGGCTTGCGATCCTTTCAACAAAAGCTTCTACTCGAGAAACATTTCGAGGATCAGAGGACAGCCTTAACATAAGTTCTGAATGATTGGGTAGTAAATAGTTGACCATCAAATTTCTTTAGTGAGACAATACGTTACTGCTTATAAGTGAGGCTGATTTAAAAATTAGCTACACTAAAAAGTAGTTACTTCTTTATTTTGGATATGCCAACAAGATTAAAGGTCAAAATACAGGAAAGATTATGATGGAGATTTGGGGGCCATATTTACGTATTAATCCTAATTATCTTTTGAAAAGATAGATAGTTACAAAATTTAAAGCCAATAATTTCTCTCGATCAAAAACTTGCTATATGAATTTCATGGATTATAATACAGTTACAAAAGTATAGGTTAATCCGATTGGACGCAAGTCTGTTTTTCAATTTGTTATCTTTTTTACTGACATTCAGTAGATTAAGAGGGTATATTTTTTAAAAAAAAACCTAAATATGGCTTCATTTAATCTACATTAAACATAGGGGGAAAACTCCATTTTCGTGTCTTTCATATTGCAAAATGGTTTATTTAGCTAATTGCAAGTTAAAAAAGCACCTATTTTTGCCTTACGAATGTAGCTATAGGCTGATAAATTTTATATCTGGATGCAACAACAAGAAAAGAATACTAAGAAATTGTGGAAATTAACAGAATCCTATAAAAAGGACTATCAACCTGATGTGAATCAAGGACTAGTCCGATTAAAAGGTAGGATAAATAGTACAAATAAGGTAAAACACTTTTCCTTACAGAAGAGGCTCATACAAATGGCTGCAGCCGCTTTATTATTAATAGGAATTGGGGCTGGTTATCAGTTGTTCTTACCTAGCACTTCCAATATACAACTTCAGGCGACAAATGAAATTATCCACACACGCTTACCCGACGGTTCTGAAGTATCCCTAAACAAATATAGCCAGATATCTTTTCCAGAAAAATTTGAAGAAGGAAAAAGAGTGGTGCAATTAAACGGAGAGGCATTTTTTAAAATAAAAAAAGATCAAACCCAACCATTTATTGTTCAAACAGCAAACACAGAAGTAGAGGTATTAGGAACAAGTTTCAATCTCCGAGCCTATGCACATGAAGAAATGACAAGCTTAGAAGTAGAAGAAGGTAAGGTGGCTCTGCATCTGACAGATAATTCACAACCAACTATTCTAACGACCAACCAAAAAATTCAATACCGTCAATCAGAGCAGGTATTAGAAGAAATTACTACTATACATTGGGAAGATATAGCTTGGCACACTCCTAAGCTTACATTTGATAATATTCCCCTTTCCGAAATAGTTAATTATTTAAATAGTAATTTTGATGTTCAAGTTGAGATTTCATCTCCAAATCTCACCCAATGTGCCTTGACAGCTACTTTAGTGAATAATGATCCAATATCTATACTAAAGAGAGTAGAAAAAACGTTTCAAGTGCAATTAAAAACCACTAGCCCTAATAAATATAATTTGAGTGGTGTTTGTCAATAGGTTGATCAGCTATTAGCTATAGCTGTCAGCCATTAGCTTCTAATTAAGTACTGATCTTATGAACATATGTATAAAGCAGCTATGTCTTCTATATGTTTTGCTATGTTCTAGCCTCTCTTTAACTGCGCAAGCTGACCTATTAGCACAAAGAATAAATTTTGAAGCAAAAAATCTCCTATTGAAAGATGCGCTTATCCAAATTAGCCATCAATCTCAAATCGCTATCTCCACTCCAAGTAATTTACTCCCTGCTAAAAGAATCACACTACAAGTCAAAAATCAATCGATTAATAGTATTTTAAAAAGAATCCTTAAAGGAAGTGCTATTGAGTTTAAAATAGAAGAACAGGAAATTCTTCTTTTTAAACCCACACCAGCAAGTCTTTTTTTTACGATAAGTGGCTATATAAAAGAAAAAGATAGTGGCGAACGATTGGCTCTAGCATCTGTTTTTGAGAAAAAAATTGGCAAAGGAATTAATAGTAATGAATATGGCTTTTATAGTATATCCCTTCCTAAAGGAATCAATGATTTAGCATTTTCCTATACAGGTTGTCAAACATTATCAAAGAAAATAAATTTAAAGAAAGATATCATATTAGATATTGAATTAGATGCTTCCATTTTACTAAAAGAAGTTTTAGTTACTTCCAAAAAAGCAACGAATACTATATCCGTTAATACGAATACAGCGAGTTTACCTATCCAAGAACTACGTATGATTCCTTCACTTGGAGGAGAGCCAGATTTAATTAGAGGCTTGAGTCTATTACCAGGTATCACTACTGGACCTGATGGGTTTGGAGGTATTTACATTAGAGGTGGCAATGTAGATCAAAATTTATTTTTATTAGATGGGGTACCTATTTATTATCCATTACATACTGGAGGAATTTATTCCGTTTTTGATGAACGAATTATCAAAAACGCTCAATTATATAAAGGAGATGCACCAGCTAGGTATGGAGGAAAGCTATCTTCTGTTTTAGATGTACAAATGAAAGAAGGCAATCAAAACAAATTTGCTGGTCATTTAGGATTAGGTCTAGTGACTGCCAATGCTAGTTTGGAAGGACCTATACAGAAAGAAAAAAGTTCTTTTATAATAACCCTTCGTCAATCTATATTTCATACTTATTTAAAACCTATTAGTCGACAGTTAAAAGAACGCAAGGGAGATACAGGACAAACAGATCATTCTTTTACAGATATTAATTCAAAGGTTAATTTTTCTATTGGTAAAAGAGATAAATTATATTTTAGTGTCTATCATGGAAAGGATCAATTTATAGATGACAACCGATCAGAAAGCCAGCAGATTGAACCTACAACAGTAGAGCACAATCAAAATTTAGACTGGGGAAATACGATCACTGCATTGCGTTGGAATCATTTATTTAGTGATAAGTTATTTGCTAATACTACCCTTACTTCTAGCCGATTCCATTTTCAGTCAAAAGAATTTTATCAAGAAAAAAATATCGCCTCTGTCCAAGAAGAAACCATTACTAGAGACGATCCACTATTCTATAGTTCATATAGTTCTAGTATAATAGATAAGTCCTTAAAAATTGATTTTAATTATCTTCCTAGTCTGATGCATTCTGTTCGATTCGGAGTAGATGCAAGCATTCATAATTTTAAACCTGGCGCATTTACAGTTGACCAAGATTCTAACATTCCTATTCAAGATTTAACCAATCCGGATTCTATTACTTCTTATAGCAATACAATCCCTACCTATGAGTACAATGCATATATAGAAGATAATGTCCGATTCTCTGATAAATTCCGAGTTCATCTAGGCATGAGAACTTCATTACTAAGCGTTCAAGAAACCAAGTATTGGTCTATTCAACCAAGAATATCGGCCTATTACAAATTGAGTGATCGACTATTATTAGAATCTTCTTTTGGTAGAAGCAATCAAAATCATCATCTATTAACAACCTCTGGGATTGGATTACCTTCTGATTTATGGGTACCTGCCACAGCCAATGTAAGACCTCAAACTGCTTGGCAAGGAAGTCTAGGTCTTACAAAGCTATTTAGTAAAAAACTATCTTTAGATGTAACGGGATATTATAAGCAAATGAATAGCTTAATAGCTTATCAAGAAGGTTCGAGCTTTTTAGTAGAATCTATAGTCTTGAATGCCTCTGATTGGGAATCCAAAGTAACAACGGGAAAAGGAAAGAGTTATGGAATAGAAATTAACCTAGAAAAAAAACTAGGTAGAATTAGTGGTTGGATGAATTACACTTGGTCTAAATCCTTGAGGCAATTCGAAACACTCAATTTTGGAAAAGCATATGATTTCAAATTTGATCGACCACATAGTTTTAAAATCACAGGACTCTATCAATTTACTCCACGAGTCTCCTTAAGTCTCAATTGGTCCTATCAAACAGGTTTGCCTACTACACTTCCTACTAGTGAATATACCTTTCATTCTTCCAACATCTTTTCCCCAACAACTATTTTGAGTATTGGAGAAAAGAATAAATTTCGCCTTCCAGATTATCACCGATTAGATGTAGAATTGACTCTTTTACTAGATAAATATAGTAGACAAATATTAAAAATTGGTCTCTATAATGCTTATAATCGTAAAAACCCGCTTTACTATCGGCTGAAAGATAAAGTAGGCCAACCTGGCGAAAAAGAATTTGTACAAGTTACCTTATTGCCTATTCTTCCCTCTTTGAATTACTCTATTTCGTTCTGAGTAAGACTTATCTCAAGCTTCTCAAATCTAATTTTAACTTATAATAACTAGGCTCTATAGCTTATTTCTCGTATTTTTGTTAAGCTTGACATCTAGAATATTAAATTCTCAATGCCGAAACTCATCCATGAATAAGTATCTATTCTCTTTTATTTTTTCTTTATGTGCTGCCTTACTACTTTGTGTAGCATGCGAAGAACCTGTTAGTTTAGATATAGAATCGATAGCATCACAAGTAGTAGTTAACGGTACTTTTACTCCCAATCATCCATTTCAAATCACCTTATCAAAAAATAAAGACCTTCTATCCAATGACTCTACAGAATTTATAGACAATGCTAAGGTGCAAATTTTAGATGCTCAAGGTGGTCTATTGAAAGAACTAAATTATCAAGAAAATGGTGCAGTTCCATATTATGAATTCACGGATTTTCAACCGCAAGCTCAAAAAATCTATCAATTAGCTATTGAAATACCTGGCTATCCAATGATTTATGCTACAAGTAGCGCCCCTAATTCTGTTCCGATAGAATCTATACAAACAGAAGAAATTATTACTGACCCTAATTCGTCTTTATATTCCATAAAAATCAATACCTCTATACTAGATCCACAAGGAGACCAAAACTATTATCACTTACAACTCTACTATCAACAAATAACAGGCCGCTCAACTTCTAGTGGTTTAGTCAATAAACCAAAAAACTTTATTCCAATTCCGATTGAAAATACCAATTCGGAAAATTCTAGCGTGATAGCTGATATAAACAAAAATGGAGTCTTATTTACAGATGATGAATTAGATGGGGCGCAAATAAATTTGCAATTTCAAGCAGTTTTAGATCGAGAAAATACTGGAGAAAATCCTCAAATTATTGGAGAACTGAGAACCATATCTAAAGATTACTATCACTACTATACCTCTCTTACTCGCCAGTTAGAAAATAAAGATCGACCGTTTGCAGAACCTGTAATTGTGTTCAATAATATTGAAAATGGATTAGGTATATTTGCAGGCTTTAATCATTATAGAGATTCTCTTCTTATTTCTCGTTAACGAATATTTTTAGCTCAACAACTTAGATACCTACTAATATGGCTTATTCCAGTCGTCACCGATATAGCAGTCGAAGAGAAAAATTACAAAAAGGCTTAAGAGCTTGGAAAGTAGGAATTATTTTCTTTCTAATAGCTGCTGCTGTATGGATATTTAAAGATAGATATACAATTTGGAACTGGTTAGAGACTTATTTTTACTAAGATTGCTAGAACTATCAGCCTTTAGCTATTAGCTTCTAAATTCTGTACTACTTAAGTGAAGGAACACAATTATCTTTTAAGCTATAGGCTTTTTTAACTAGCTGTCCTTCTTTATAGTCACCACTTTAGTAAGATTAGTAGAAGCTAATAGCTAATTGCTAACGGCTAAAAGCTCCCCCTTCATTCTGAATACTGCAAAATTAGCAGTCAATTCTTTTTTCAATCAGCCATTCTGTCAGTTAACCCTAGCTTAATCAAGCATTGGTATAAATTATGCTGCATTTTATCTGATATTAAGAAGCTTCGACAACAGTTAGAGCTATAGAGTTGTTATTTTTGTGTGGTAATTACCTAAGATCCTTTAGGCAGGGATTAGGAAATAAATAAGATACCCGTTATGGTGCAGTTATTTTTTCCGAATCTGTAACTACTTTTTTATGATTCTTTGCCTATCATAGAGCAATTTTGAGCAAAGAATATTTATTCCTTATAAAGTCAATCCATGTTTAAGTTTATAAAGAAATTGTTCGGTACAAAGTACGATAGAGATGAGAAGCATTATATGCCATTTGTCAATCAAACAAATGCTGAATTTGAGCAATTGCGTAGTTTCAGTAACGATCAATTACGAAATAGAACCTTAGAGTTTAGAGCTCGCATTGCGGAGCATTTATCTGGCATAGATGAAGATCTTCAATCTATTCAAGAGCAAGCTAAAGCAGAAAAAGATCTTCAAGCAAAAGAATCGCTTTTTAAAGATTTAGATGAATTACAAAAAGAAAGGGACAAGCATTTGGAAGAAATTCTAAAGGAAATACTTCCAGAGGCATTTGCGGTGGTTAAAGAAACTGCTCGTCGATTCATGGAAAATGAAACGTTGACTGTTACCACAACAGATCATGATCGAGAATTAGCAGGTAATCCTAAGAAGTCCTATCTAAGCATTCAAGGAGACCAAACGATCTGGCAAAACAAGTGGATGGCTGCTGGCGCAGAAATCACTTGGAACATGCTACATTACGATGTTCAGCTAATAGGTGGTATGGTACTGCATGATGGAAAGATTGCGGAGATGGCAACAGGGGAAGGTAAGACTTTAGTGGCAACACTTCCAGCCTATTTGAATGGTTTATCTGGTCAAGGAGTTCATGTAATTACAGTAAACGATTACTTGGCACGTCGGGATAGTGAATGGATAGGTCCAATATTTGAGTTTCTTTTAATGACCATTGATTGTATTGATAAATACAAACCACACTCTCCAGGCAGAAAAGCGGCTTATAAATGTGATATTACTTACGGTACTAATAATGAATTTGGATTTGATTATCTAAGAGATAATATGGTCAGATCTGAAGCGGAGATGGTACAAGGTAAACACCACTACACCATGATTGATGAGGTGGATTCTGTATTAATTGATGATGCAAGAACTCCTTTAATTATATCAGGTCCTGTTCCTAAAGGAAATGAAGAACAAGAATATGAGCAGTTAAAAGGAAAGGTAGAACGTTTAATCTCTGCACAAAAACAATTAGCTACTGGTTATTTAGCAGAGGCTAAAAAGTTTGTAAAAGAAGGATTAACTGGTGTAGAAGAAGGTCATGCAGGAATGTCTCTTTTAAGAGCACATAGAGCTTTACCTAAGAGTCGACCTTTAATTAAATTTTTGAGTCAAGATGGTATTAAAGTATTGCTTCAAGATGCAGAGAATCATTATATGCAGGAGCAATCTAAAAACATGCATTTAGTAGATGATCCTTTGTTATTTACTATTGATGAAAAAAATCGACAGGTTGAATTATCAGAAATGGGGGTAGAATTTCTATCAAAAGGAGAATCTGATGGCAATTTCTTTGTCATGCCTGATATTACCTTAGAGATGATGGAAATTGAAGATGATGCGGAATTAAATGACCAAGAAACAGCGGAAGCTAAACAAGTATTATCTCAAGATTTTGCTGTAAAATCTAGACGACTACATGCTGTCAGTCAATTGTTGAAAGCATATACTTTATTTGAAAAAGATGAAGAGTATGTGGTAATGGATGGAGAGGTGAAAATTGTAGATGAACAAACGGGCCGGATGATGGAAGGCCGTCGATATTCTGATGGTTTACACCAAGCTTTAGAAGCAAAAGAAAATGTAAAGGTTGGAGATATTACCCAAACCTATGCAACGGTTACTTTGCAGAATTACTTTAGAATGTACCATAAGTTGGCTGGTATGACGGGTACAGCAGAAACAGAAGCAAGTGAATTATGGGAGATCTATAAATTAGATGTTGTTGTAATTCCTACCAATAGACCTATTGCAAGAGATGATAGAGAAGATTTAGTTTTTAAAACTGAACGTGAAAAATTCAATGCCGTAATAAATGATGTTGTTAAATTAACAAAACAAGGTCGTCCAGTCTTAGTAGGTACTACTTCCGTAGATATATCAGAGAAACTGAGTAGAATGCTTAAAATGAAAGGCATTGATCATAACGTTTTGAATGCAAAGCAGCATCAGCGAGAGGCAGATATTGTAGCAGAAGCAGGTCGCCCTGGAAAAGTAACGATTGCCACCAATATGGCTGGACGGGGTACAGATATCAAGATTTCAGATAAAGTGAAAAATTCTGGTGGTTTAGCTATTATTGGTACAGAACGACATGATTCTAGACGAGTAGATAGACAGCTACGTGGTCGGGCAGGACGACAGGGTGATCCTGGTAGTTCTCAATTCTACATCTCTTTGGAAGATAAGCTAATGCGTTTATTCCAATCAGAAAAAATTGCCAAGTTAATGGATAAGATGGGCCATCAAGATGGAGAAGTGATTCAACACTCCATGGTATCTAAATCTATTGAACGAGCCCAAAAGAAAGTCGAAGAAAATAACTTTGGTATACGGAAGCGATTATTAGAGTATGATGATGTGATGAATATTCAACGGGAAGCTATTTACAAAAAACGTAAAAATGCGCTTTCTGGTGAGCGTCTTTCTGTTGATCTAAATAATATGTTTTTGGCAATTACAGAAAGTTTAGTTAGAGACCATAGAGCAGGAGGTAATTTTGAGACCTTTAAAACCGCCTCTTTTGGTTTGATCGGTTTTGATCCTAAAATGGATGCAGATACTTTTGAAAAAGGCAATGAGGCATCTGTCATTGAAGATTATCAACAACAGTTTTTAGATTTCTATGATAGAAAAAGTACTGCGATTCAAGAGGTGATTATGCCTGTTGTAAAATCAGTACATGAGAACCAAGGTAATTACAAATTAATCGCCGTTCCTTTTACAGATGGCCGAACGAATCCATTGCCTATTGCTGCTGCTATTCAAGAAGCTGTAGACACAGATGGAGCATCTGTAATGCGAGATATTGAAAAGACGGTAACATTAGCGTTAATTGACGATAATTGGAAAGAGCATTTACGGTCTATGGATGAATTAAAAGACTCTGTACAGTCTGCATCCTTTGAGCAAAAAGATCCATTAGTCGTCTATAAAATGGAGGCTTTCAACTTATTCGAAGGCTTGGTTCACCGAACAAATGAAGAGGTTACTTCTTATCTGTCTCAAGGTACTTTAGAGATCGCAGACAATAGATCACTACAAGAAGCTAAGAAACAAGAAACAGATTTTAGTAAAACTCAAACAAACGAACGTAGTGAAGATGCAGCAGCAAGAAAAGCAGCAGAAGGAGTTGGTAGAAGATCAAAGCCTACTACTTTTAAAAGAGTAGAAAAGAAAGTAGGTCGAAACGAGCCTTGTCCTTGCGGAAGTGGCAAAAAATTCAAACAATGTCATGGTAAGATGAAAGCTGTGCGCTAAGTAGCGACTAAATAGCAGGCTCTAATTAAAGTTTAATGAATTAAAAAGAGGAGATAATTGAAAGATTATCTCCTCTTTTTTTATCGGATCAAATTAATGGTAAGCACCTTTTTCGTAAAAAAACAAAATAGGTGTTTTTTAAATTTACCAGAAACTAAAAATTACTATCCATATACTATCACTATTGCACAAAACACACATTAATACAATATTAATAAATAAAAGATTATTATATTACATGGTGTACGCATTTTTATAGTTACAACAAACCTATTTGACGGATGGTAAGAACTGCTTTAGAAACGATAAATTTGAACGGGTCGATTGAGCATACCTACTTAAAAGCCAACTGTACTCCTGAAGACATCGAAGTGCTATGCCAGGAAGCATTAACTCATCAGTTTTATTCCGTATGCATCCCTCCTTATTTTATTTTTCAAGCAAGAAATATTTTAGGAAGCAATTCTGCTGTAAAGATATGTACCGTTGTAGGCTATCCTTTAGGATATAATTCCACTGGAGCAAAAGTCGAGGAGATTAAACGAGCAATCATGGATGGAGTGGATGAACTAGATGTAGTGGTTAATATTTCTGCTATTAAATCGGGAGATTGGAATTTTGTTAAAAATGATATTGAAAGTACGACCATGATGGCACATCTAAAAGGAAAAAAGATAAAGGTCGTCTTTGAATCGAGTGAACTAGAAGCAAATGAATTAAAACAGCTTTGTGAGATTTGTAAAAAAGTTGGAGTTAATTATATTGTACCGAATACTGGTTTCTCCCAACTATCTAGTACGCCTGAACAAATACAATATATCAGAAGTATTATAGATCCTTCCATAAAAATAAAGGCAGAAGGTCGATTCAAAACAAAATTAGAAGCTAAACAAATACTCCATGCTGGTGCTAATAGATTAGGAACCACTACTGGTATACGTTTGATTAGTAGTGTGTAGAAAAAGAAGTCAGATCGCTACGCTGTCAGATCGTTATACTGTCAGAGGTCAGATTTATGATGTTGACAACGTGGAAAAGAACAAGGGCCAGACCGCTGCGCTGTCAGAAGTCAGACTTATGATGTTGACAACGAGACATTCAAAGTAGACTTTATTACAACGAAGTTTCCAAAGAATTAAATCTATTAAAAAAGCCATTTAGATGTTATATCTAAATGGCTTTTTTAATTCTATATGCGTTCGTTCGATACCTTGTGTCAACATCATAAGTCTGACAGCGTAGCGATCTGATCTCTGACAGCCGTAGGCGTTCTGACAGTGAAGCGGTCTAACTTACGCATCAATATTAGCATAGTGTGCATTCTCTTCAATAAATTTCCTTCTAGGAGGCACTTCATCTCCCATTAGCGTTTCAAAGACAGTACCCACATTTAATGCATCCTCAATAGTTATTTTGCGTAACATACGAGTAGTTGGGTCCATTGTTGTATCCCACAATTGTTCTGCATTCATCTCTCCTAATCCCTTATATCTTTGAATCTTAACAGAGTTATCTTCGGGGCCTTTGCTCATTCCGTCTACTGCTGCTTGACGTTCTTCTTCATCCCAGCAGTATACCGATTTTTTACCTCTTTTGACCTGATACAAAGGTGGTGCAGCGATATATACATGCCCTTTTTCGATAAGCGGTAACATGTAATTATAAAAGAAAGTTAAGATTAAAGTTACGATATGGCTACCATCAATATCGGCATCACACATGATGACTACCTTATGGTATCTTAGCTTTTCCATATTTAAAATACGCTCTCCTTCTTCATTTTCTTCAATTCTCACGCCTAAAGCAGTAAACATATTCTTGATTTCCTCATTTTCATAAATTCTATGCTCCATCGCTTTCTGTACATTCAATATCTTACCTCTTAGCGGTAAAATTGCTTGAAATTCTCTATCTCGACCTTGCTTCGCTGTTCCACCGGCAGAATCCCCCTCCACTAAGAATATCTCTGACGCTACGGGATCTTTAGAAGAGCAATCTGATAATTTACCAGGTAAGCCACCACCTGTTAGGACATTTTTGCGTTGCACCATCTCTCGTGCCTTTCGTGCTGCATGTCTTGCCGTAGCTGCTAAAATCACTTTATCAATGATTTTCTTAGCTTCTTTAGGATTCTCTTCTAAGAAATATTTAACAGCTTCCCCCATACATTGAGAGACAATAGCGGTTACTTCGGAGTTACCTAATTCTCCTTTAGTTTGTCCTTTAAATTGCGGTTCAGGGACTTTTACAGAAACAACTGCAGTTAGACCTTCTCTAAAATCTTCTCCCGAAATCGCAAACTTTACTTTTTTGAATAAACCATTCTCTTCTCCATATTGTTTAAAAACCCTGTTAACAGCTCTTTTAAAGCCATTTACGTGGGTTCCTCCTTCTCTGGTATTAATGTTATTAACGAACGAAAATAAGTTCTCAGAATAAGAAGTATTATATTGCATCGCAACTTCTACTTCTACCCCCTCTTTCTTACCTGTTACATGAATAGGATTAGAAATAATTGCCTGTCGAGATTCATCTAAATGTTGTACATATTCCACCAAACCTCCTTCAGAATAAAATACTTCTGTTTTAAATTGTCCATTCTCATCTTTAACTCGCTCATCTGTTAAATGAAGGGTCAACCCTTTATTTAAATAAGACAATTCTTTCATCCGAATAGCTAGTGTTTCATACTTATAAACTAGCTCTTCAAATATAGTGTCATCCGGTCGGAAAGTAACATAGGTACCTGTAAAGTCCGCCGTTCCTACTTCCTTTACATCTGCCTTTGGTTTTCCTTCTGAATATTCTTGCACATATATTTTACCATCTCTATGAACTTGTGCTTTTAAATAAGAAGACAGAGCGTTCACACAGGAAACCCCTACACCATGCAAACCACCAGATACTTTATAGGTATCCTTATCGAACTTACCACCAGCATGCAATACCGTCATTACCACCTCTAAAGCAGATTTCTGCAATTTAGCATGCATTCCAACAGGAATACCTCGACCATTATCTTTAACGGTAATGGAATTATCTTCGTGAATGAATGTTTCAATGGTATCACAATGATTAGCTAAATGTTCATCAATTGAGTTATCTATAACCTCCCAAACTAAGTGATGTAAGCCTTTTGTATCGGTGCTACCGATATACATACCAGGTCTTTTTCTTACAGCTTCTAAGCCTTCTAATGCCTGAATGTTGTTTGCTCCGTAATTGCCATTAGGATTAGGAGTATTTGAATTATTTTCAGTAGTTTCCATAGCAACAAAAATACAATAATTATACGGTATTTTAAAGGTCTTAATAGCCTATAAATAGCTGATTTTAGGTAAGATGAGAGAGGTATCTGGTGAGATATTAGTAGTCAGATCATTACACAGAAAAACTTTCTCCACAAGCACAAGTTCTAGCCGCATTTGGATTGTTAAAAGAAAAGCCTTTTCCATCTAATCCACCTGAAAATTCTAAGGTTGTATTGAATAAATAGAGGACACTCCTTAAATCTGTTACAATTTTTACTCCATTGTCTTCAAATACTTGATCATCTGGCTTTGATACATTATCAAAATCCATATTATAGGATAATCCTGAGCAACCACCACTTGTTACGCCTACTCGGACGAAATAATCGTCTCCATATTGCTCTTTTTCTTTGATTTCTATTACTCTTTGTTTTGCTGAATCTGCTACGAATAACATGGTTTGTTTGTTTTCTCCATGACTGCGTCATGGGTTACAGGATGTCGTCCCGTTGGGACTTTGCTTTGCTTGCCTTATTACCTATTACCTATTACTTACTACAATACTCCATCCTTGTGTAGTTCCCAA
>CAYOBX010000051.1:0-19211 GCA_964402245.1 uncultured Saprospiraceae bacterium
GATTTTTTCGATAGTTTGGTTTAAAAAATTAGTGCATAGCCTAGCTACGGACTCATTTTTTAGGACAAAATATCGGAAAAAGACATTTTCAGGGGAGTGTTTATTAAAGGGTAACAAGTCTAATAATTTTTTCTATAAAAAGCAGTCTCGAAATACGAGACTGCTTTTTTTATTTATTTTATAAAAATAATACACTAGATTGGTCTATCGTTTAAATAACAATATTTTTCCAAGTCACAAAAAAGTATTTTTTTATACTATAATACTTTAATTAAAAGGTATATTTGTTTAAAATGATTCTTTCTCTCAATATCCCTCCTTAGTATCCCCTTCCTCCTAATATCAAAAATTGCTTTTACTCCTCCTGATAAGTTTCCTCTTCAAAAGCCCTTATCTAATATATCCCACACGACTCCCAGCTTATTACCCACCATTAAGAATCACTATAAAATAGCATTGTGCATAGCACATACTGTTCCCCTATTATAGAAAAAAAGCCCCTTTCCCTTTTGATGTCTCTTATTATAAGCACCATGAAAAAAATTGTTATCTCAAACTATTATCTAGTTTTTATATTTTTAATTTTATTCTTATTTCAGATTACTCGGATAGCATATGGAGAAAATTTAAATGTAGAAAAAACCTCCACCTCTATAACACAACAATTTTTTGATGATAGAATCGAAGTCCTTCGTCTTTTACAAAAAGACTATTCCATAGCGGATTGTAAAGAAGAGAAACAACTTCAACAAGAAATATACGCCCATCGTATGGCGATTATTGCAGATATAAAAGAGCAAGCAGGTATAGAAGAAACGGCATTCTCCTTTATGATGCCTGATCCTATCCCTTGTCCAGAAATGCAAGTCATCGAATTACTTGGCATACCTGGCTTTGCAGAGACCGATGAATTAGTTATTTGCGGCGCACCTGATACACTAGCCTTCCTTATTTTCATAGAAGAACCAGGCACAATTTCTGGGACACAAATGTCTGCCACTTTTTTACCAGGGATGCAATATGCAGGCTTTGAATTAACGCATTATGGTAGTGGAACTATTTCTAATCTTGATCCAAATCCGTCCGCTCCGAAGTTTTTATTAGAAGGAATTACCAATGGAGTCTATATTGGATACATAGGCGTAGAAGCTACTTGTGATGCAAATATCAATGCCTTTGAATATGAAGTAGATTTAGACTTTACTTTTATTTATGAAGATACATTAGGTAATTTCCAACGATGCCGACAAGAAGTCACCCCCATCCGTACCTACAACTCCATAATCAAAAAACCTGTTCTTAATTATAGAAGTGTTCCTATTACCACTATTAATTCTTTAGGAAATGAATTTTGTACCAATATCCAAATTTCTCAAGATGGTATTGATGCCTATTTAACGGAAATAGAATTTTCTATTTGTAATGTGGACTATTCTAATGAAGTACAATTAAATAGTATTTCTGCAAACGGAATGCCATTACCTTTTACCTTTAACGCTGCCGACTCCACAGTAACGGCAGTCATTTCGGATAGCTTCTTTGAAGGAAACAGCAATGCCAATCCAGCAGATACTTTATTCAATGAGTCTGAGATTTTGACTGTGCAAGTCTGTATGCAAGTAGATGAATGTCCCACCGTAAACACCCAATTCATCAATTATAAAACGTCTTATTATTGTCACGGAGAAACTTGTCAAGTCATCAATAGAGCTAGTGAAATTAGGGTTCGACCAACAGATCGACCTGTACCTATTGCTACCTCTGATTTGATACAAATACCAGGGGTTTGCGGCGAACCTGCCATTATGGAATTGACCTTGCAAAGTAGTGTATTAGATTCGGCAGGAGGTATTTTCACAGACTTAACTTTTGGTTTTGAAACCTGCGATCAATCTGCTTTAGATATTAGCAAGGTAACTATTGGTGGTACAGAAATAAGCTCCGATAATTATGAATGGATAGATGATGATTTGAATATAGATCTCATGACCTTAACGAGCGATCCCGATGGTATAGGTGTAGGTATTACGGATGCAGACGGCGATGGCTTCTTTGATGATTTGCCCGGTGGGCGAATGATCACGGTGCGAGTAGAATTAGATTTTGTCTGTGCATTACCTCCTGACCCAGGCTCGATTGCTTGTAGCAGTATAGATTGCTCTTTTGCTCAGTTTTATGTACGAGCAAAAAGAGATTGTGGACAAGCCTTTTCTTTTGAACCCGATGTAGAAGATTTCAGTATTCTCAATGGCGCAACTTTTGTCGAACTTAAAAACCAAGATGCCATTACCAATTCTTTAACAGGCTATGATTTTGGTAATACTCGTACAACTGGTGCAAACTGTAGTCCATTACCTCCACGAGTAAAGACTGTAGAATTTTGTTATATCTACGAAAGAGAAAATATTGAGCCATGTCCTGCTGCTAGTACGACTAATGAATTACAAGTTATTTTCGATGGGGCACCTCAACTAGTTCATGATATAGTATTTGTCCCAGGTTCTGGTCAAATGACCGTTAATGGCGTTGTTACCCAAACAGGGGCAACGGGTACTTTTACTGATTTATCTCCCTCTTCTCGTTTAATGTCCTTACCTATAGGCGAATTAAATGTAGGAGATGAAGTGTGTTATATCTACCAATTAGAAGCAGATTCTGCTAGTTGTTCGCCTCGTATTTATATGAATGGTACGCATCAAGTAATCGAAACCTGTAATACAGGCGACTGTACTTGTACGACCGTTAAGGCTTGCGATGTAGCTTTATTCAGTAGTAATCCTTCCAATTGTAGCTGTACTTGCGATATTGCAAGTGGGGCGAATACTCGCCGATGGAATTTGGGTTATACGGATGCTTCTATGACGGAAAAAGTACAACTGGAAGACGTGCCGATAGAAGATCAAAATCGCTACTTACCTTGTGATACCATGTACTATGAAGGCTGGATGACTTTTAATACACCAGAGTCAGTAGGAGAATTATATCAATGGTACTTTGTGGCGAATATTACCAATATTGGTAACAATGGTTGGGCAGGTAATGATGATACGGAGTTAATGATAGATTCAGATGGTACCGAATTATTAGGTTTAGATTTTTCTAAGCAAGGTGGTGGGGGTGCTAGGGCACCTATTGATATTAGTAGTTTCTCTGAATGTCTAGATGACCCAACCACAGGGGGAGCAACTGGCTTCTTTGCCTACGCAGGTAAAACCCCTTGGAGCGATGTCACTTATAATATACCCATGTGTAATAGTGGCTGGGAATATCACGATGGCAATTTATTCGGCGTCTATTTTAGAAATTTTAATAAGCTAGAAGATTGTAGAGGAACGGAAGTTAGCAGTTGGGAAGAAGTGGATTGTTTGGACCAAGTAAAAGAAGCGTTTAATATTGAAATTGGGGATACCATTTATATGCGTTGGTTATTGCCATTGACTAAAAATGTAAAAGCCGCCGCCAATGAGATTGCAAACCCAGACTTTACCTATCGTGATCCACAAATCTTAAATGTAGCCTCTGGTCATTTCTTAGATGAATTTGATACGGACTGTCTATTAGGTCTTTCTAACTGTAGAGAAAATAGCCCTTTCCAAACCTTCTGTCCAGAAGGCATCAATGCCGTAACAGAAATGACTCTAGATGATTGTGGTGGGCAAGTAGAACACTCCTTCAATGTGGTGAAACCAACCCCTGTAAATTGGTTCACCGAAGAATACCGTCCTTTCTTCACTATGGAAGATATTGAAATCCCCATGTATTCCCCTCTCATCTATTGTGGCAATGCAAAGATCGTCACCAAAGGCGGCCAAGAATATCCATTGGAGGTTCAATCTATGACGAATCATAGTTGTGCCACAGTGGATGGACAAGAATATTGTACCGTATCTGGAAGCGATATAGGTACGCTTACTTTCAATCCAGAAACCGATAGTTTCCCAGGATTAGGCGTTGGACTAGGAGGCTTTGTCGATGATTTTACAATCGTTTATGACCTGTGTAAAATATGCCCTTCAGAAACACCAGACTTTTCAGCATATGAAATAAAATACGATTATCGTACTTGCGAAACGCTAAATGGAGCTTGTTTTAGATGTAATCAAACTGCTACTAACTCCAGTAATGAACTACCAAATATTTGTGGGTTAAATGGAGCAACACCAGTAGATAGGTTTGAAAGCTACTACGATGTACTAGGCCTAGATACTTTATTCCGATGGGATGATGTCACCTCTGGAGATGTAGTCACAACGGACATCAGCAATGGTTTTCCAGAATTGACCCAAGAACAAGATCAAAATTTAATTACAAGTAATACCCCTAGCAACAGTGAAGAATTAAATACCATTACCGTCTGTGCAGATGGTACCAATTCAAGCTTAGAAACGCATAGGGGCATGTTAGCCAGCATCACCCTAACGAATAGTATAGCCTTCACCGGTGGCTATGATGTTGCAATGAATCCGCTGATGTTTGACACTGTTTCTGTCGGTGCAACAACGACTACTTATGCGGTTTTTTTACCAGACCTTGCACCCGGCGCGTGTACCGAATTCAAAATAGGAACGACCTTATTATTCTGTCCTACTCCACCAGATGTTCCAGAAGTCTGTATCACTACCACCTCTGGTTGTATGGATCGTTCTATCATGGCAGCCTTAGCAGGAGAAACACAATCTTGTAACAGTATTGAAACATGCTACCAATATGTCTTTGAAGAATCTGGCATTCAAGCAGATTTCCTAACACCCATCGAAGGCGAAAACCATGCGCTGTGCGATACCATTCCGATGGCAGTATTGGTCAAAAATGTAAAGACAACTACCTTAACCAATCTTGTTTTAGATATAGATTTACCATTAGTGGGGATGCAAATATTGCCTGGTAGCTTCGAAGCTTCTTATCCAAATAGTGGAGACTTTACCCTCCCTTTCTACTCTATTGTTGATCCAGCCGTAAATGGGAATAATTTATTATATACAGAAGATAATGATTTCAGTAATGCCATCCATAGCAATGGATTACCTGGCGTGACCAGTGCTGCTGATAGTAATTTTGTAGTAGTCCGATTCTTAGTAGAAACCAAATGTGATGAATTTATTTCTGGTTCTCAATTAGGTTTCGAGGCGACCGCTACCGATCCTTGTAGTCCAGATATTTTAAGTTCTGGTATTGTTACTAGTAATCAGGTAATTATTAATGGTGCCAATCCTGCCGACTATGGACAGGTACTCGTCACCGCAAAACCATCAGAAGCATTTTGCGGACAAGATACTCCTACCTTCAGCGTTACGGGGCAGAATATTTCTGAACAACCCTTAGGAGATAGTGTGACTATGTGTATTACTTTGCCGCCCGGCTTAACCTATAGACCTAATTCTATGCGCTATATCATTCCTACATTTTTAAATGTTGGAACCGAAATTGTAACGGATATAAATGGACAAACTGAAATTTGTTTTCAAGGCTATGAGAATATGCCAATAGGCGGTGCTTTTACCTTAAACTTTGAAGCAGACTTTGAAACAGATGCAATCTGTGGAGATTATGATATTCAAGTAGATACCAAAAATTTAGTAGAAGATGAATCTTGCACAGATGGTGGTTTATGTGATGTCTATGTACAGTCATCGGTCAATCCAACTTTTACCTTAACTTTAAAAGGACCTTTGGAGACAGTTGATCTCCAACTCTTTAGAAAGTGTACGGATACAGATGATCCTATTACTATTTGTTATGAAGCCACTCTTAGCAACCCTGGTCCAGATTATATGGGGGATGTTTCTGTCAACTTGCATGATGATATTTTAGGAGATAATGTGTTGGATTTTTATGACCCTATTTTGGGTGGAGATACCTATAGTGATGTATTTGTAGCAAGTGGAGATTCTATTACCTTAACAGGATGCTATACCGTTGTTGAAATTAATGCGTGTCCTGTCATATTGGATATGGTCTATGATTCTGAATGTACTTGTAATCATTTAGCAACCCCTTATGCTAGTGTAGAACCAGAGTTCACGGCTATGTTACCACCAACGACTGTTCTTTGTCCTGGACAAGAACTAGGTATAGAGATATGTGGGGATAATACTTTGACCTATAACCCTGCTAGTAATGTAATTACTAGAACCGTTGGAGATAGTATCTATGTCAGTGTTATAGATCAATCGATTGTTACGCAACTATATTTCTCTGGTGGCATAGGTGAATGTACCTATGATGAAATTCGATTTATAAGAGGCGTAGAAGAATTTGATTTGGATATAGCTGATTCCATCACTTGTCAGAATCAAAATGCTACTTTAGAATTAAGCATTCCTATTGAGTACCAAGATTATGTGGAGATAAAATGGTCACCTACCACCAACTTGGATGACCCAACGCGAATCGATCCAGATTTTCTTTCTGATACGCCAGGCTTATATTGTTATGAAGTGGCACTAGCTTTTAATGGAGGTTGCGTGAGGAGAGACAGTGTGAAAATTGAAGTAAAACCAGTTGGACAAATGACCATCACTGGGGACAATCTCATTTGTGCTCCTTATGAAACGAACACCCTAAACTCTACTCCAGGATATGATTATTACGAATGGTATTTATTAAATGGTGGTTTTGAAATTATCAAAGCCTCTACCCCAACTGAGGTCTGGACAGGGCCAACCGAACCAGGAAAATATATCGTAAAAGGATTCCGAAGCACAGACATATGCCCGAGCGCATCGGACACTATTATGATTATGCAAGATGAGTGTATTGATCTAGAGTTGGCCAAAAATGTGGTCAATATTCCAACACCGTTTATCATTGGTAGTCAAGTGACTTACGAACTGGTCGTTTGTAATATTAATGATCCAGCTTTAGACATAGGGTATGATGCCTTCGATGTACAAGTAGCCGATCAATTACCTGGGGGTGTTACCTATGTAAGCCATACCCAAACAACTGGCAACTATAGCCCGACCCAAAATGAATGGGATATATCTGTATTAGAAAATGGCACTTGTGATACGCTCTTGATAAATGTAACCGTGGACGAATACGGCTGCATTATCAACGATGCGCAAATCACAGATGCCGACAAAGAAGATATTGATAGTACCCCTAATAATGATGATGGAGACCAAAGCGAAGATGACGAAGATAATGGAAAAGTAGTCTTAGATACTTTTGATTTAGCTTTAACCAAAAAGCTCAGCCCAATGCAAGCCGTCCCTGTTACCACAGGTAGTACGGTAACATATGATATTGAAGTATGCAATCAAGGACAAATCGATGCTTATAATATTCAGGTCGTAGATTATGTGCCAACAGGAATGATGGTTATAGACCCAAATTGGACAGCGGGTAGTACTGCTAATGAATACTTCCGAACCATCCCTGGTCCTATTACCGTAGGAAATTGTACAACTATAAAATTGCTTACCGAAATCACATCAATTCCTCCAAGTGGTAGCTATATCAACTATGCAGAAATCAATCAATCGGAAGATAGCAACGGCGATAGTCCACCTGATATCGACAGTACGTCCGACAATGATCCCGGTAATGATGGTCCAGTTGACGATGACACCACCGATAATAGTAATGGAGATGAAGACGATCATGATCCTGCGGAAATACAAGTAATTATGGTGGATTGCCAAATAGCAAGTAATAGTTTCGTTTGTCCAGAAACCGCTTTGGTATTAGAGGAAATCGGAATGGACAATGTCCAATGGAATTGGTCTGGACCAAGTGGGTTTACAGCTACTACACAAGGGGTTAGTATCAATCCTCCAGTGGCAGGTACTTATTCCGTAACCGTAACAGATAACAATGGGCTAACCACTACTTGTACTATTGAAGCAGGTATTCACCCAGAAATGACTTTAACCACAGACTTAACAAATGTCTCTTGTTTCAAAGGAAATGATGGAGCAATTGATTTGATCATTACAGGGGGTACCGGTCCATTTACTTTCGATTGGTCCAATGATGGTCCCGACACACCAGACGATGATACAGAAGACCTTTCCAATTTGGAGGCGGGCACTTATGGAGTCATCGTTACGGATGTGAATGGATGTAGTAAAGAAACTAAAGTTACTCTAACACAACCTGAAGAACTAGCCTGTAAAGTTAGTGGTACGGACTTACTATGCAATGGAGATAATAGTGGCACAATGGAAGTGCAAACCATAGGCGGCACCTTACCTTATGAGTATAGTTTAGATGGAGGTGTTTATCAACTAGGCAATTCCTTTACAAGTGTTGCCGCAGGTATGCATACCGTCACCGTAAGAGATGCCAATGGATGTACCTCCACCTGTGAACTTACTTTAAAAGAACCACTTCTACTTTCTTGTTCTACCAAATCAACGGATGATAGTAGTTGCATTACAGACAACGGATCTATAGAAACTATTCCAACTGGCGGTACTACTCCTTATGAATATAGTATAGATGGAACTACCTTCCAGATGAGCAGTTTATTTTCTGGATTAGGTGCTGGTACTTATACCCTAACTGTAAAAGATGCCAATGGTTGTATAGCCACTTGTGAAGTGGTTCTTTCAGAACCAATCCTTCCTGTTTGCACCATTAACACCACTGATAATATTACTTGCAAAGATGGAAGCGATGGAAGTATAATAGTCGATGGATCACTAGGAAGCGGGATGTATGAGTTTAGCATTGATGGTATGAATTGGCAAACATCTGGAAGTTTCAATGATCTGACAGCAGGTACTTATACCATCACGATTAGAAATGAAGATACCCCGACTTGCACAAGTATGTGTACTGCTACATTAACCGAACCAATTGCTTTATCTTGTTCGCTTACAGGCACTGCTATTAGTTGCAATGGAGGTAGTGATGGAACAATCGCTGTGACAGCGACTGGCGGATTGGGCAATTATGAATACAGCATAGACGGCGGTGCAACTTGGCAAATCAGCAACCAATTCATGGGATTACCTCAAGGTAATTATACCATCCAACTAAGAGATAATGAGGATATAACTTGTCTTACTTCTTGTGATATAAGTTTGACAGAACCGCCTATATTAAGCTGCACCCTAACACCAACACCAGTAGTTTGTAATGGAGATAATACGGGTGGCATTCAGGTAAATGCAATGGGTGGTGTTACGCCACTAGAATTTAGTTTAGATGGAGGTCCTTACCAGCTAGGTAATGTATTCACCGATTTATCAGCAGGTGATTATACCGTGACCGTTCGAGATCAAAATGCTTGTCTAACCACTTGTGACGCTACGGTAACAGAACCAACGCTCCTTGCTTGCACTACTACCAAAACAGATATTACCGATTGCGAAATAGCCGATGGCACTATTACGGCAACTGGGACAGGTGGCGTGTTACCTTATCAATATAGCTTGGATGCCGCTTCTTATCAAGCAAGCAATTCCTTTACAGGATTAATGGCTGGCACTTATATGGTATTTATAAAAGATGCCAACGATTGTGTCAGTATGTGCGAAGTGATACTTACTGCACCTAAGGCACCTATATGTTCTATCGAAAATGTAGTAGATATTGCTTGTAATGGAGATGCAACAGGTCGCCTATCGGTTACTGGTACTGCTGGCAATCCACCTTACGAGTTTAGTATAGACAATAGCATTTGGCAAGTGTCAGGTGATTTTTCTAATCTAACTGCTGGGGTCTATATGGTTTATATTAGAAATGCCTCCAGCACTATGTGTATTAGTATATGCGCAGCAGAAATAAAAGAACCCACACCTCTAACTTGTTTTACAGTAGGGGAAGATGTGAGTTGTGAAAATGGAAATGACGGTACTGCTACGGTAACAGCAAGCGGAGGAGTAACGCCTTATGCTTATACCTGGAGTGATGGCCAAACTACTGCTACTGCAACAGATTTGAGGGCAGGCAGTTATAGTGTTACCGTGACCGATAGTAATAAATGCTCAACAACTTGTACCGTTACCATAGGAGAACCAAGTCTGTTAGAATGTAAACTTACCGCTACAGAAATAGCATGTAATGGAGACAGTGACGCTCAAATAACGGTGATCGCAACGGGTGGAATCACGCCTTATCAATACAGTATTGACGGAGGTCCTTATCAGCCAGGGACTATCTTTTCTAACTTAACGGCAGGCAACTATACGATAGTCGTTCAAGATAAAAATAATTGTTTAACCAAGTGTGCTATAACGATTGACGAACCAAGTGTACTAAATTGTTCTACTGCCAAAACAGATGTAACCGACTGTATGATAACCGATGGAACAATTACGGTAACAGCAGTAGGTGGCACAACACCTTATACGTATGTATTAAATGGAGGTGCTCCACAAGCGTCCAATGCCTTTACTGGATTGGATGCGGGTAGTCACTTAATTCAAGTAAGCGATGCGAATGGTTGTATCACTACCTGTACGACCAACTTATCAGCACCGACCACTCCTATGTGCAATATTACTTTCACTACTAATATTAGTTGTACAGGAGGAAATGATGGAGAACTTGCAGTAGAAGGAAGTGGTGGCAATGGCAGTTATGAGTATAGTTTAAATGGAGGCGTATTTCAAAATGCTAATACTTTCCAGAATTTAATAGCTGGCAATTACACAGTAACTGTTCGGAATGTAGGGCAGCCTATGTGTACGTCCACCTGCCATACTACTTTGACAGAACCCACTCAATTGACTTGTTCTGCCACCAATTTTGATGTCAGTTGTATGGGAGGCAATGATGGTCGGGCTATGGTAACAGCACAAGGAGGTACAGCAGGATATACCTATTTATGGTCCAATGGTTCTACTACGAATACAGCAAATAACTTAACAGCAGGCATCTATGATGTAACTACTACAGATGCACAAGGTTGTCAACAAATATGTTCTGTTACTATTTCAGAACCTCCTGTGCTGGCATTTACAACAAATGTTACACAAGTTGCTTGTAATGGAGATGCTTCGGGCAGTATAATTATTACTCCAATAGGAGGCACTACCCCTTATGAATATAGCCTCAATGGAATGGCTTGGCAACCGGGTAATATCTATCCTGGGCTCACAGCGGGTAATCACGTTATTACGGTAAGAGACGCTAAAGGATGTATCCTATCTTCCTTGGAGACGATTACTGAACCAAGTGCATTAAGTTGTACAATCACTTCTACCAATGCCACCAACTGTGGCATCCACGATGGAACCATCATCGTTAATGCGGTGGGTGGTGTGCCAACTTATGAATATAGTATGGACGGAACGACCTTCCAAACAAATAATACTTTCAGTAACTTGATGGCGGGTTCTTATATCATTTCCGTCAGAGATGAGAATGGCTGTATTAGCACTTGTGCTGCAACCCTTACTACACCTGATGCTCCTTATTGTCAAATTTCAACAGTAACGCACATAGAGTGTTTTGGTGATGCAACAGGTAGTTTTACGGTTATTGGCACAGAAGGAAATCCACCATATGAATTCAGTTTAGATAGTACCAGTTGGCAACCCACTGGTGCCTTTAATAATTTAGTAGTAGGTCAATATACTGTCTATATTCGGAATGAAGGTAGTACCAATTGTATCAGCATGTGTGCAGTCGAAATACAACAACCTACGCAATTAACTTGTCAATTAATACCAACCGATCCGCTTTGTAAAGATGGTACAGATGGCAATATAGCCATTGTTGCTACAGGAGGAACTACGGGTTATGAATATAGTTTGGATAGTAGTCCATGGCAACCTGGCCCAAGCTTTTCTAATTTAGCGGCAGGTACTTATACGATCACTATTCGAGATGCAAATAATTGTACCACCACTTGTGATGTTACCTTAGAAGAACCACCTTTATTAACTTGTAGTACAACCGTAATTGATCTATTATGTAAGGACGATGCCGATGGGATAATTACTGTCACAGGAGCAGGTGGAACAGGAGCATACGAATATCAACTTGATGGAGGTACTTGGCAAACTAGTAATACTTTTGCGGACTTAAATGGAGGTAATTATATAATTAGCATTAGAGATGAGCATAATTGTATTTCCACTTGCACTGCAAGCATTCATGAGCCAACTGCTCTAGTTTGTAACTTAATAGAAGTAGTTCCAGAATCTTGTGTCTTTAATGATGGTAGTATAGAAGTACTTGCATCAGGTGGAACAGGAACGCCGACTTATAGTATTGATGGAGGAATGACTACCCAAGCAACAGGTTTATTTAGTGGCTTAACATTGGGAACTTATACCATTACGATACAAGATGAAAATAATTGTATTACTACTTGTTCCTATGAAATACTACCAGATTGTTATGATCTAGCATTAATCAAATCCATCGTCACACCAGGTCCATATAACTATGGTCAAAAAATAGTGTTTGACATTGAAGTCATTAACCAAGGAAACATCAATGCAACGAATGTGGTAATCACCGACCACATCTCTTGTGGATTTAGTTATGCCCCAAGTTCCTTAATCAATCTTTCAAATAATTGGACAGCATCCAATACTACGGTACCAATGAGTACCATTACGATTCCTGGTCTTCTAGCACAAACAAGAGACACTTTACAAATAGAATTAATTGTACAGGCTTGCACCGATCCTAATGGACATACCAATGAAGCAGAAATTAGTGAAGCTTATGATGAAGAGGGCAATCCCGGAGAGGACGTAGATAGTGATCCAGATTACAATCCAAACAATGATACAGGTGGGGAACCTAATGGCCCAACCGACAATCAAGAAGATGGAGATGGTACAGATGATGAAGATGATCATGATCCTGCTTTAGTACCTATTTACGATTTAGCTTTAACTAAGAAATTGCTTACTCCTGCCCCTTATGCGTATGGAGATATTTTAGAGTTTGCTATAGAAGTTTGCAACCAAGCAGCCAATCCCGTACAAGATATTACGATCTCGGATTATGTGCCTATAGGTTATAGCTATGATGCTGGATTAAATGCAGGTTGGAACGGAACTGGACCTACGCCAACGACATTAGCTTATACTTATACCACTCCGTTATTATATGGAGATTCCTGCATAAGTATTCCATTATTTTTAAAATTAGAAATGTCTGGTGGTACGGATGATTGGAAAAACGTAGCAGAAATCAGCAGCTTCGAAGACGAAGATGGCGACATGCAAGACGATGTAGACAGCACACCAGATAGTGATCCGAATAATGATGGAGACATGGAAGATGATGCTACAGATGATACAAATGGAGATGAAGATGATTCCGATCCTGCCGGTCCAGAAATAGTAGATATTGCTTTGGTTAAAACTACTATGACTTCAGGTCCATTTAGTTATGGCGATACGATTGTTTTTGATATTCAAGTATTCAATCAAGGAAGTATTGATTTATACAATGCCCTTATCAATGATTTCATTCCGTGTGGATATCGCTATTTAGGTACGAATGCTCCTATGTGGGTATTTGATTCTGGTACGGGTATTGCTTCGACCAATATAGCTGGACCTATTGCAGCTGGTGATAGTACTTCCGTATCCATTATTCTTGAAGTGCAAGCTTGTGATCCTGCTTCTACCATTGCATGGACGAATATAGCAGAAGTAGATTCTTTTGAAGATGAGGACGGAGAAGATCGAACAGATGATGATATAGATTCGGATGCTGATGATGATCCTTCTAATGATCCAACGGATGACAACACCAATGATAATAGTAATGGAGACGAGGATGATAATGATCCGGAGACGATCAACATTTTTGATTTAGCACAAATCAAACAAGTTGCTACTTCTGGCCCTTATGCATATGGAGATACTATCGAATATGAAATTACGGTAATCAATCAAGGAAATGTAACGGCCCAAAATATTTTAATCTACGATCATATTCCTGTTGGATTATTATACGATCCTAGTTTAAATACTAATTGGTCAGGTACAATCCCAACAGTCAACACCATTATTTCAGCACCAATACTACCTGGAGATTCTACCACAATTTCTATCTTCTTAACCCTTGTACCAAATAGCGCGGGCAATGATGATTATACGAACTACAGTGAGATCGGTGGTAGTGAAGATGGCGATGGGAATGATACTACTAATGATGATGTAGACAGTGATCCAGATAATGATCCAAGTAATGATGAAGGTGGCGAAGCGGACGAACCATCAGATGATCAAACCAATGGAGATGGCGACAATGATGAAGACGATCACGATCCTGCAATCATCCAAGTTTTTGATTTAGCCTTAAAGAAAACGACCAATGCAACAGGTCCATTCAATTACGGAGATACTATTGCTTTTGATTTCATTGTTTATAACCAAGGAAATGTTCCTAGTACTAATATTGAGATCACCGAGCAAACACCTTGTGGCTATGCTTTTGATACCGCATTGAATCCTGATTGGTTACCTATCAGCACTTCCGCTACGACTATTATAGGAGACACCTTACAAGCTGGAGATTCTGCTATTGTTTCCATTAACTTTATCATCCAATCTTGTGCAGATATAGGGGCTTGGAAAAATACAGGCGAAATTTCTGGTAGTGAAGATGATGAAGGAAATGATACTACCGACGACGATATAGACTCCGATGCAGATGACGATCCTGACAATGATGGAGATATGGAAGATGATGCAACCGACAATGAAAATGGGGATGAAGATGACTCTGACTTTGAAGAAATTCAAATATTTGATTTGGCATTGATTAAGCAATTAGTGCCAACGCAACAATCGCCTGTATTAGCTGGTACTGATGTGGAATATCAAATAACTATTTTCAACCAAGGCAATGTCGATGCTTTTGATATTGAAGTAGTCGATTATATTCCTGATGACCTCTTATTTAATACTGCTAATAATACAAGTGGCAATACGAGTAATGCAAATGATTGGAATTTAGTGAATGGGATTCCCACTTACAGTATTAATAGTTTGGCACCATTAGAGACTTTTACCATTACTATTAGGTTTACTATTACATCTGACTTTAGAGGTACTAGCATCACTAATTTTGGAGAAATCATCCATGCAGCTGATAGACCTGGTGGACCAAATGCCCCTGATGCTGATTCTAAATCGGATGATGATGATGAGAATGATACGTATTCGGATGATGATGATATTAGTGGAAATAGCAACATCGGTCAAGATGAAGACGACCATGATCCTGCTGTTATTTTCTTGATAAATCCTGAAGACATTATAATTATTGGAGATACAACTACTACGACTTTAGATACAGTGGTAACAGAGATTGTAGATGATGTAGATCCTGAAGCAACTCCTGTCTTCATCGAAGATCCAATAGAAGAAGTAGATTGTAGTGAATTTCCTGTTTATTGTTATCATGGTCTAGCAATTGAATTGATGCCAGTTGGAATGGTTGAAACTTGGGCGAGTGATGTGAGTGTCAATGACTTCTCTCAATGTCCAGATTATCAATTAGGTCTTTGGCATGAGAGCATGCCAGTGAAGCAGCCTACTACTTTGGCAGAAGTAAGAGCTTTACCGACTAACGTAGTCTTTACTTGTGCTACTTTAGGAGACCAAGAGGTGCAATTGTATATCACCGATCCTGAAGGCAATTGGAATTTTTGTGAAACCTTCATCAATGTTCAAGACAACAATATAGGCTGTACCGAAATTCAAACTACCGATCCAGAGAAAGTCCTATTAGGTGGTCAAGTAAATACATGGAAAGAAAAAGCGGTAGAAGAAGTACTATTAAGTACCACTCTTGCAGATTACATGACTGCACAAGATGGATTTTATCATTTTGAATTACCAATAGAAGAAGCATATATCGTTACTCCGCAAAAAGATCACAATCCGTTGAATGGAGTGAGTACTTTCGACTTAGTACTGATGACTAAACATATTTTAGGAATTCAGCCCTTTGAGAATCCTTATCAATGGATTGCCGCAGATATTAATCGATCTAAGACTATAACGGCTTTTGATCTAGTGCTACTAAGAAAAATGATCCTAGCCATTGATACCCAATTCACCAACAATACTAGTTGGCGTTTTGTAGATGCTACTTATGAATTCCAGACCAATAATCCATTGACCGAAGAGTTCCCTGAACAAAGATATGTAAGCGAGTTAATAAATAATACAGTTATGGATTTTATTGCCGTAAAAATCGGAGATATAAATGGCAGTGTCAGAGTTAATAGTTTACAACAAGTAGTGCCAAGAAATAGTAATAAAGTCTTTGAAATCGAAACAGCAGATCAGTTTTTAAAAGCGGGACAAACTTATGAAATCAGTTTCCACGCTAAACAGATCAGTAATATACAAGGATACCAATTTACATTAAATACAAAAGATATAGTAATTGAAGAAGTAAATGGTGATTTAATGACTGTAGAGAACTTTGGTTTAAATAATATTGATGCTGGTAGGTTCACCGTAAGTTGGAATCAGCAACCGAATTATTTGATAAGTGAAGAAAAACTATTTACCATTCAAATACAAGCAGCAAAAGATAGTAGATTAAGTAATGTCTTACAATTAAATAATCGACCAACGATAGCAGAAGCTTATGATTTAGAAAATAATATAATTGACGTACATTTAAAGTTTACAAATTCAGACAACATTACAGACTTCGACTTAGAACAAAATCAACCGAATCCGTTTAGAAACCAAACAAGCATTGCTTATACTTTACCTAATAGTAGTCCAGTAGAATTAATCTTAAGAGATGAGGCTGGAAGAGTTATTCAAGTAATAAAGCAAGATGGAAAGTCTGGTAATAATGTGATCCCACTAAATGAATTAGAAACAGCTCCAGGATTTATTTATTATCAATTGATTACTAAATTTGGAACTAAATCTAAAAAAATGATTCGAGTGGAATAAATTCTCGAGATTAGTAAATAGACTTGTTACCCTTTATTAGATGAGAGAGCAGAGAAGCGAGAACAGAGACAAATTCCGTTTGTAATTGATGAATTTTTCGTTATTTTTTAAACGAATTCTGTCTCTATTCTCGCCTCTCTGTTCTAAAAGGGTACGGTAGCAAAATATTATTAATAAAAAGGCTTGGTAACAGTGTTACCAAGCCTTTTTATCTAAAAAAAAACATTCATTTTTTACATAAAAAAATACCATTTTTAGCACAAAATTTGTCACCTATTTCAAGGTAATTATTTAAAATCAATTATTTAAAATCAATCATTTATAATACATGCTCAAGCACTTATAATTCTTTTCTCATAAAAACAATGTCACAAAAAAAAACTATACCCAATTTTTAACTTCTAAAGATAGCTTACTTTTGAGATAAAGAAACAAAATAGAGTCCACCGCTTTAATTATATTTCTTCTCCTCCTCTTATTTATTGAGAATCTTACCAAAAAAAATTACATCTAATCCTTATCAAAAGGTAGATTACCTTAGCATCCCAAACAGTAATCATAAACACTAAATAAAACTGCTTGATTGAAAAAAGTACACTTCAATAACTACTAAAGTTGTGTGATTTTTCTTACAATTATTTGTCGCTTATTGATTTCTAGCACAATGCTCTTTTTAATTTATAGTCTTAGCTATAAGATTCAAAAAGGTAAAGTTGTTCGAGCAACTACATAGGAATCTATGCCTTCTACTTAGGAAATATTAAACAATTTCAAGAAATAAATTTGATCAACAAATCTTAGAGATGGGTTAAAAATAAACTTACTTTAGGACAAAATATCGGAAAAAGATATTTTCAAGGGAGTGTTTATTAAAGGGTAACAAGTCTAATTCTAATTGGCTTCTGATTTATAAAATAGTAATATTTTATCCTTCTTTTCCTTTCCTATCTATAATAGAATACCAATACTTCATTGCGATACATTTAAAAGACAACGAATTTTGTTGTCAACAAATGAAAATTCTTATCTACTCTCGCTATTAAAAAATATTTTTTGCATGTGTTAAGCGGTCTCATTTTCGAGGCCGTTTTTTTTTGCTTAGGGATTGGAACAAAAATATATCCTGATCCTACAAAAAAAGCCGTACTTCTTAAAGAAGTACGGCTTTATATCATCGGCAACAACAAAATTAAATTATAATCTCATTATATTTTTATTCTCATATCGGTTTTACTTGGGAATTGGAGTTAGCTGTATGGAATGGATTTACAACAATCTTTTTAAAATTCCGATACAACTAACTCCAAAAAAATTCAATAATTTCTAACCAAAAAAATTACTAATCCTGAAAAAAATACTTAAAATCGGTTTTGAGCTTTTTCCACTCAGGATAAATCCTGAGTGGAATTTTGCTAATACTTACTTAGTATAAGAACTATCGGTTTTTGAGCAGTGTTTTACTTAAATCATTTTTGAGCTTGCTCTTATATGGATATGGTACTAGATGAATTCTGTACCAATGAATGTCAAAAGAGTGGCGGAGTTACAAAGGCGTTTTTTAGTTATCGGTTTTCAGGACTAGTAGGTCCTGTTCTTAAATCGGGTAACTCCGCTGCACTTAAAAAATTTTAACCAAATATTATAATCCTCTTGAAAAAAGAGTTCTTTAATCACTTTATTAATCTAGCTCCTCGGTTTCCTTCCCTCTGTTTTTTTCTTAATTACTCGTTTGTAATTCTTACACTACAAAGATGCAGGTATATCAAAGTTGAAACAAGAACAAAAAACGGAATTTGTTGAACAAAAAAATAAAACAAATCCATAGAAACATCATTTAAATAAATGATTATCAATAATTTATAGTTTTTACATTTCTGCAAAAAGCAAAATTTGTTGATTACTATATTCAAATCAGTAGTGTTTTTTATTAAATTTTCCTTGTTTTCTGTCGGATTATAGCAATATACGCTCTGTTTTCTCCAAAAAAAATTATCTTTCCTAGTGGTGCAACCCAGAAATAAATGCTAATAACTGTAGTTTAGGCATTTCTGCCTGAGCAGCTTTTTCTGCTCAGACAAGAATGTCTAAGCTACTGGAAGCATAAATGACAACTTTTAAAATAAACTCTATTAAATTCACTAGTTTTGTAGCTTTTCAAATAGGTATCTAAGTAGTCCTTCCAGTTAATATTGAGGGGTAATTTGGAGACATTTGCTCGATTACTTCGTTGGTAAGCCTCGTACTCGACCAAATCTCCCTCAAATTCCACCCATCACTATTATCTTGAAAGATTAAGTAACGACAAAAAATAACTCCACCATTTGGACGGCTTCTTTTGCCCTCAGCAGCCCATCCGCT
>CAYOBX010000052.1:0-19112 GCA_964402245.1 uncultured Saprospiraceae bacterium
AACGCCCGACTGTGCGGGCGCCTAAAAGTCTTTTAACCAAAACTCAATACATATTTATATTCAATATGTGTGCCAAGTTTTGAATGATTTTTTTAAAAATAAACATAAATAACTAATAATCAATATTTAATGAAATTTATTTTTTTTTATTTATTCACAAACCATTCTTTATAACTAATGGCAAGAGTAAAATTGGAGGATGATTTCAAAAAAGCAATCACTGGATTATCCCATAAACAAAAAGATCGCTTATTATTTCGTTTAATTGCGAAAGATAAAGCATTAGTAGCCAAGCTTCATTTCGAATTAGTTGAGGTGGAACAAGGTGTTACCAAAGAAGATAGGCGGGCTGTCGTAGAAGAAGAGTTGATCAATACTCTAGAAAATTATAAAGGCAGCTACTACTCTCCAGGCTACTTATTGCTAAATATTCGTCATTTAAGTGGAGAAATTAATAGACATGTAAAGGCTACTAGTGATAAGTATGGAGATGTGTATCTCAATTTTTTAATGCTCAATCATAGCTTTAGATTGTTTGCAGATCAATTAAGAAAATCTTCTCCCGCAAAATCCAATACTTTTGATAAGTATGTAGTGAAAAGAGCTATGCGCCTAATGAACCAACTAGTCAAAATGCATGAAGATCATGTGCTAGATTTCGAGGAATCTATGAAAGAATTAGGCAGGCATATTGGAGATCAGCCCAATATGATGAATATGGCTATTCACTTAGGACTAGATGTCAATTATCTATTAAAAGGAGAAGTAATAGGTAATAGGTAATAGGTAATAGGTAATAGGTAAAATAATGTAAATTAGAACAGAAAATATAAGGACCTTTTTTGGGTAAAATTGTTTTCTATTTTTATGTCAAGATTATCTCTATTCTAAAAAAAAACTAATGAAAGAAGAAAAAATAGCTTGCCCTAAATGCGATTGGGAACCAGATGGAGGAGAATACTGGGGTTGTAGCTCTTGCGGACATATTTGGGATACTTTTCAAACAGCAGCACGCTGTCCTTCTTGTGGCACTCAATATCGACATACCCAATGTATACCGCATGCAGGAGGTTGTAATCAATCCTCTCCTCATATAGACTGGTATCGTTATTTAGATGATTGGCTACGGGAAGAAATCGAAAGCATAGAAGTGATCGTCGCTGAACCCGCAAAAATCTAATATGAAATTGTTCTTATAGACAGAACTGCCAGTTTTGGAAAACTGGCAGTTCTAATCAGATAAGCAGAAGCTAAAGCATTAACCATAGATAAAAAATCCTATCAATCCTTACTTTCTAAAAATTCAATGCAAGCAGGAGGCAAAAATTCAAGTTCCACACAACAATCTGGCTTATCGTTAATACAAATCTTAATATAGTCATTTCCTAAATCACTCATTTGAAAATTATTAGCCGCCAAAGGTAGCGAGCTATACTTCATTGCTATACAACTTTTAAAAAGATGGAACGTTTTATTAAAATAACTGGTACGGTTTAGAGTATGTCTAAATTTCTGTTTCTTCAAAAAAAGTTGGGAAACCGTCAAAGTTTTGTGAAAAAAGTGATTATGGAAGGAGTTTTGTAGTCTTATATAATAAACTGGATTCACTTTTTATATAACCACTCACTTCGCTACGTGACGGGAAATGGTCTTTGGGGCAGAAAATAATCTTTGCGCTAAGGCGTAAAGATTATTTTCTGCCCCCAAATCCCTTAGTCCCGCTGCCGCAAGGCAGCGATTCCGCACGTTTTCAAAAAGCGTATTGCAGAGAATGAATAAATAAAAAACAATTATGCTTCGATACGGATTGATGTTTTTTTTAGTAATAAGTAGTGCTTTATGTTTATTTGGACAAGAATCCAAGCTAGCGCAGCAGTATTATGAAAATGGAGAATATGAAAAGGCGTCATCGCTCTATCATAAGTTATATGAGAAACAAAACTATAATGATTACTATTTTGAACGCTATGTAGAGTGCTTGATTAATTTAGAGGAATATGAAGCTTGTGAAAAAGCAATTAAAAAACAGATCAAAAAAAGACCGAATCAAGTCCAGTTATATGTAACCTATGGCAATCTTTTTGAACGCCAATATAAGGAAGCAGAGGCAGCCAAGCAATATGAGACGGCTGTTGACCAATTATCAGCAGATCGGTTTATTATCACTAAATTATCGAATGCTTTTAGTCGATTAACAAAATTTGACTTAGCGATTAAAGCCTATGAAAAAGGCGCAAAGTTGTTGAAAGACGATCAAGTCTTTGCCTATAATTTAGCAGATCTCTATCGTAGGAAAGGCAATCATCCTAAAATGATTGAATACTATTTAAATAGTATGGATGCCAATCCTACCCGAATGTCTTCTATTAAAACCCTATTCCAACGATATTTTGAAGAAGAGGATTATCAAATCTTACAGACTCAGTTATATGAACGAGTCCAAAAAGATCGGGATGCTGTTCATTATCCAGAAATGTTAAGCTGGGTATTTATTCAAAAGAAAGATTATAAAAATGCCTTTCGACAGGAACGGGCGTTAGATAGAAGATTAGAAGAAAATGGTACCAGAGTCTATCGCTTAGCAGAGATTGCCCATAATGATAAAGATTATGATACGGCTATTGCTGCTTATGAATATATTGTCGAAGATAAAGGAATTACTTCTAGCTATTATATAGGTGCGAAAAAGAATGCATTGGCTTGTAATCGAAAAAAAATAACGGAAGGATACGATTATACAATAGAAGACTTGCGAACTTTAGAAACTTCTTATGAGACGTTTTTAGATGAATTTGGTAGAAATAAGACAACCGCATCTATTTTACATGAGTTGGCTAACCTGGAAGCCTTTTTCATCAATGATCTTCCAAAAGCAACGAGCTTGCTAGAAGAAATGATTAATTACCCAGGTATCAATCCTTCTACTCAAGCAGAGGGTAAAATTAAGCTAGCTGATTTTTATTTGATGCAAGGAGAAATTTGGGAAGCTACCCTATTGTATTCACAAGTAGACAAAACCTATAAGGATGATTTATTAGGTCATGAGGCTCGTTTTAGAAATGCCAAACTCTCCTACTATGCAGGAGACTTCCAGTGGGCACAAACACAATTTGATATTTTAAAAGCCTCTACTTCCAAATTAATAGCGAATGATGCATTGGATTTATCTATTTTCATTATGGATAATCTTGGCTTAGACACTACTACTACTTCTTTACAACTATATTCCGAAGCAGAGTTATTAGTCTTCCAAAATCGCTTTGAAGAATCTTTTAATAAGTTAGATTCGTTGACAACGACTTTCCCAGAGCACTCACTAAAAGATGATGTCTATTATCTCAAAGCTAAAGTCTATACAAAACAAAAAAATTACACGAATGCGGTAATGATGTACGAAAAAATTATCGAAGATCATACAGATGAAATTCGAGCAGATAATGCACTTTTTGAATTAGCAGATTTATACGAAAATCAATTGAACGATCCAGAAAAAGCGAAAGGTTTATATGAGCAAATCTTTATTGATTTTTCAGATAGTACTTTAGCTGTCGATGCTCGAAAGCGATTTAGACAATTGCGAGGAGATAATATATAAAGAGATCGCTCCGCTGTCAGAAGTCAGATCACTCCGATGTCAGATCGCCTACGGCTGTCAGACGTATGCCTTTTATTCCTCATGGCTGCGTCATCGGTTATAGGATGTCGTCCCGTTGGGACTGGGAAGTTGGTCAACATCAAGTGAGGTCATACGTCTGACAGTTGTAGGCGATCTGAGCTCTGACAGTCAATGAAATTGACGAGCTGACTTCTGCATTCAATACCTCATATCCGTCCCTCATCCGCAAAACTATAATACCCTCGCTCCCCAATAATCAAATGATCCAACACATCTATATCCAATAACTTTCCCGCAGATTTTAATTTTTTAGTCAATTCAATATCGGAAGTACTAGGCATTAAATTCCCAGAAGGATGATTATGGCTTAAAATTACAGATGTCACTTTTTCATGGCCTAAAGCTCTTTTAAATAAAATTTTTGCATCAACCACGGTACCAGTTGTTCCTCCACTACTAATCTGTTCTCTACTTAATACTCGATTGGCTCTATTCATCACAATGACCCAAAATTCTTCGTGGGGTAAGTCCATCAAAATAGGCGCAATCACATTATAAGCATCTTTACTGCTAATAATTTTGGGTTTATCTTTTATATCTGTTAATTGCCGCCGTCGTCCCAATTCCATAGCAGCGGTGATAGCAATGGCTTTTGCTTCTCCAACGCCTTTGAATCCTTTTATTAAATCAGGAATTGAACGTTTTCCTAACTGGTCTAAATTATTATCTACAGATTGTAAAATACGTTGGGCTAGACTTACGGCCGTCTCTTCTCTAGAACCAGAACCTAATATAATGGCAAGTAATTCGGCATCCGACAAATTTTGTTTACCTCTAAGCAACATTTTTTCTCTTGGGCGATCTGCCTCTGCCCATGTGGTGATAGGGAGCTTATTGCTCGTGTAGTTATCCATAATATGCGTGAATGATCATTTATTAATGAGGCTGTTTAATTCCTCTTTTGGCTGTAAGATACAGAATTTTGCAAGCAAAATAAAAATATAGAACACAGAGGCACGGAGTACACAGAGTTCTATTTTTACCCCGTGCCTCTGTTACAAAGACTTTCAAAGTGTCAGCCATCTCCGTTACACCCTATAATGATAATTCTCTGTGCACTCTGTGTCTCCGTGTTCAGAATTTTCTATAAATAAAAAAAGGCAAAATAAGATACAATGATCTATTTCGCCTTGGGGTTATAGAGAGAATCTATATTATATAAGTCCTATGAAAAAAGTCGTATGAATTGCCATAAGAAATACTGTCAACCCTTGAAGGAATAATTAGTTCCTTCAAGGGTACAGCGAATCACCTTAAAAAAAAAAAGTCCATGCACATTTGCTTGGACTCTCTACTTACTTTCATTTAGTCTATGGCCTTTCTTTGTAGTTTTTAAGATGTCCCGTCTCAAAAAACTTACATTATAAAGATGATTTCGCTTTAGGGATTCCACAAATTTTTGCTATTTTTTTACATAAAAAATAAAAACATTTTATAACTCATTGATAATCAAAGAGAAAAAATTATTTTTTTTTGAGAATAAATGACTTAGATTTGAGTAGACTTTATTCGGTAGACGGTGGACGGCCGCTTCGCTGACAGTGGACGGACAAACTTCCCTACTATCATCCATTCGCTATCAACTTCTTTATACACGCTAAGTTCACTAGCTATACTGGAAACGAGTTAAGAGTAAAGTTAAATTATTAGCTGGCGCAAAAGCTATGCCTTGTGCCTCCTATCTACAAAGGCTTAGCCTTTAAAATAGTAAACACAAGGCACAGCCTTGCGCTAGCGAAGTATCTCTAAACTATAGAAAATGAAATCTAATCAAATATGACTTTCAAGTTATTCAAAACCTTATTGCTATTAATTAGTGGCTATACGCTTTCATTAGCGCAAGTACCTACCCCAGAATCCGTTTTTGGTTTTAAAGTAGGGACAGATTATAAACTAGCAGATTATGATCAGATGCTAGACTACTATGACCAACTAGTTAAATCTTCTGATAGAATACAGATGATTGATATTGGTCAATCTGTTATGGGACGACCTATTAAACTGATGTTTATTTCTTCAGCAGAAAATCTAAAACAACTAGATCGTTATAAGGAAATCAGTAAGCAACTAGCCAGAGCTAAAATTGATCCCTCCGCAGCAAAGGATTTAATCCAAGAAGGAAAAGCAGTGGTATGGATAGACGCAGGGATGCATGCTAGTGAACGAGCATGTGCACAAATGAGTAGTGAATTAGCCTACAAACTAGTCACAGAGGAATCGGACGAAATGAAAAAGATTCGATCAGAAGTGATTACTTTATTATGTCCAGTCATTAATCCTGATGGGGTGGATATTATTGTAGATTGGTATAGAAAACAATTGGGAACGCCATTTGAAACTTCTCGTACCCCTATTCTTTATCAAAAATATGTAGGTCATGATAATAATCGAGATTGGTTTATGAATAATATGCCAGAGACTCGAGCAGCTACCAATATTTTATATCGAGAATGGTATCCTCAAATTATTCATAATCACCATCAAACTTCTCCTGCTTGGGCAAGAATATTTCTGCCGCCATTTCGAAGTCCTGTAAATCCTCGAATACATCCAGGCGTAACGACTAGTGTCAATATGGTTGGTACCGCTATGGCCAATCGTTTCGCTATGAAAAAAATGCCAGGCGTAATTTCTGGTACTAACTTCAGTATGTGGTGGAATGGCGGTATGCGAACGGCTCCTTATTACCATAATATGATTGGCATATTAACAGAAGTAGCTCATGCAACGCCTACCCCTAGATATTATGACCCTAAGAAAAAGCCTAAAACGGTAGCTGGGATTCGTTCCGATGGAACAGAAGTTTTCTATCCTTATCCTTGGGAGGGAGGCGATTCTCATTTTAGAGATGCTGTAGATTATATGATTACAGCTTCTATGGGTATCTTAGATTTGGCGGCCGATAGAAAAGAAGAGTTTCTACAGAATATTTATACCATGGGTAAGGATGCCATTGAAAATGATACAGAAGCATTCGCCTATGTTCTTCCCACAGATCAATGGGATAAAAGTGAAGCTATTAAATTAGTAGAGGTATTACAAAGAGGTGGTCTAGAAGCAACAGAAGCAACTGCGGACTTTACAGCTAATGGAAAATCTTATAAAGCAGGATCTATCATTTTTTATGGGGCACAAGCTTTTCGTCCTTTTTTAATTGATTTACTAGAGAAACAAACCTATCCGAATCAATACTTATACCCAGGTGGTCCACCAAAACCACCATACGATTTAGCTGGTTGGACGCTGCCCCTTCAAATGGGTGTACAAGTAGATCGAATTGATGATGCCTTCCAAGTATCGACCCAAGCATTAACTGATCTTATAAAGGAAAAGGCGCGAAAAATAAGTGGTAGTGCTACGGCAGGTTACACTTTTGATACTAAAGAAAATGCTGCCTATACAGCAGTTAATAAATTGGTACAAAGAGGCTATAGCGTATATCTTCAAGAAGATGGTTCTTTTTTCGTAGCAGCAGCAGATGGCTTAAAAGATATTGCAGAAGAACTGGCAACTACTGATGGTATTGCATTCAAGGGAATGTCTAAATCGAAGATACCAAAAGGGAAGCAAAAAAAATTGACCGCTTACAAATTCGGTATCTATAAAAGTTGGGTCGCCAATATGGATGAAGGGTGGACCCGTTGGGTACTAAAAGAGCATGCCTTTGATGTAGATACCTTATATGATGCAGATATTCGCGCAGGTAATTTGGAAGAATATGCTGCCATCATTTTACCAGACCAACGTCCTAAAAGTTTGTTACATGGACATGATGAAAGTAGAATGCCAAAAGAGTATACTGGTGGCATAGGATTAGAAGGGGTTGTCAATTTATCTAAGTATGTTAAAAATGGTGGCACACTAATCACCTTTGACAAAGCGAGTGATTTAGCTATAGAGCAATTTGGATTACCCATCAAAAATCTGACAAATAATTTAGCTAATGATAAATTCTTTATCCCTGGTTCTTTAATAAGAGCTAAGGTAGATACCAATCATCCACTAGCACGAGGGATGCAAGAAGAAGTGGCTGCTTCCTTCTCTAGAAGTCGTGCTTTCGAAATTGCTAAACCTTCTTACAAAGGGGAAGGAGGGGTAGAGAAAATAAAAAAAGCGGCAACACCAGATGTAGATATTATTGTCAAATTTGCAGAAAAAGATTTATTGCTAAGTGGTTGGGCCAATGGAGAAGAAAAGTATTTGAAAAATAAAGGAGCTATGTTAAATGCCAAGTATGGAGAAGGCAATGTAGTATTATTTAGTTTCCGTCCACAATTTAGAGGTCAATCTCGTGGTACTTATAAGTTAATCTTTAATGCTATCCTTCAGGCAGCAGCAACAGAGGAATGATATTTTTTATTGAACGCAGAGAAAACACAGAGATACAGAGCACACATATGACTCTGCATCTCCGCACCTCTGCGTTCAATACCTTCTTTCACCGTTACTTACAAAAATCTCTTACAATTCCACCACTCTTTTTCAATAGTTGCTTTATTTTTTTCATAGAATCGAACTGCAGGGTCATTCCAATCTAATACCTGCCATTTCACCAATCTACAACCCCGATCTTTGCCCTCTTGAAGAACTGCATCAAATAGTAATTGCCCGATTCCTTTTCGTCTATGTTCTTCAAAAACAACAAAATCTTCTAAATATAACATTCGACCTTTCCAAGTAGAATAAGTCATATAATACAAGGCCATTCCTATGACGGTATCATCAATAGTCGCTACATGTGCTTGAAAAATGCCCGCTTCAAAATCATTCAAGTAATCTTCGACTGTTGCCGTAACAGCTTCTGGTTCATTCTCGTAAATAGCTAATGCTTCTACTAAGTTATAAATAGCTGGTATATCTTTAATCGTTGCTTTACGTAAGATACTGTTCATTCTTTATTATTTTTGCTTTTTGAAATAATCATACAATTAGGGCTATTAGGTATAGCATACTTAGCGAGTTTGACTAAATAGTTCTTATTTATCATTTTATATGAAAAAATTATTAGTCCTTACAGGAGGAGGCGATTGCCCAGGCTTAAATGCTGTTATTAGAGGTATTGTAAAAGCAGCAAGATACGAAGGAAATTGGGAAGTTTATGGAAGTATGGAAGCATTTAATGGCATACTAAAAGATCCTGTGGATATTGTAAAATTAACAAAAAAGAAGGTCGGAGGGATACATGTCAAAGGAGGAACCATTTTGAAAACTACCAATAAAGGAAACCCATTTAGTTTTCCAGTACAACAAAAAGATGGTACTTGGAAAACGGAAGATTTATCTGGAGTATTGGTTGAAAAAATTCAGAAGTTGGGTTTTGACGCAGTCATAAATATAGGAGGGGATGGAAGTCAAACTATATCTCAGGCTTTGTTTGAAAAGGGTTTAAGTATTGTAGGGGTTCCCAAGACGATTGATAACGATCTACATGCTACAGACCTTACCTTTGGTTTTACGACGGCTGTACAAACAGCTACGGATAGTTTTGACAAATTAGTCACTACCGCAGAAAGCCATCATAGAGTCATGATCATGGAAGTAATGGGAAGAGATGCTGGATGGATTGCCTTACATACAGCTATTGCAGGTGGAGCAGAAGTTTGTCTAATTCCAGAAATTCCTTGTAAACTAGAAAATATTATAAAGAGAATTAAAAAGCGATATAACAAAGGAAAAGGCTTTTGTAATATCGTTATTTCTGAAGGGGCTAAAATTGAAGGTGGAGAAGTCATCACTATCAATGAGAAAGAGGAAGGTGAAGAGCATATGAAATTAGGCGGAGTCGGTAATTACTTAAGAGCAGAATTAGAAAAAGCAGGCTGCCAACCTCAGGTGAGGACCACTATACTAGGGCATACTCAACGGGGAGGAACGCCAGTTGCTTTTGATCGCATCTTAGCTTCTTCTATGGGTATCAAAGCTTTTGAAATAGTAGAAGAAGGTAAATTTGGACAGATGGTCGCTTTTAAAAATCACGAGCTAGTTTCTGTCCCAATCAAAGAGGCGATTAGCAAATATAATGTGGTGAATAAAAATCATTACTTAATTAATACAGCTCGGAAGTTAGGGATTTCTTTTGGGGATTAGGGAAGCTAAAAACTTATTACTACAATTTTAAAAGATGTCATCTCACACCCATCTTGCCGTAGAGCCTTAAAAAAGAAAAATGGAATTAAAGTTTAAGAGGATAATATCGAAAGGCAATTTTATTCCTGAGATAGATGGATTAAGGTTTATTGCAATCACAAGTGTTTTATTTTATCATTTAAATTGGTTTTTGTTAAAAAGAGATACAAATCAATACGATGTAGATTACGATTTTGATATTATTAATTACCTCTTATCCGCTGGACGCTTGGGGGTTCCTCTATTTTTCGTGATAAGTGGGTTCATTTTAGCACGTCCTTTTGCCCAAATGTATCTTAGTAATGGTCCCAAAGTTAATATCAAAAGCTATTTTCTCAGAAGATTGACTAGGTTAGAGCCTCCCTACATAATAGTTATGACAATGCTATTATTTGGAGCTATCTATGTAGCTAAAACTGTTTCCTTACAAGAAGGAATAATGAGCTACTTGTCTTCAATTACTTATACACACAATTTTTTTTATGGGAAAGGGACCTTACCATTATTGAATGCAGTTGCTTGGAGCTTAGAGATAGAAATTCAATTTTATATTCTAATGCCTTTGTTAGCAAAGATATTTTTAATTAAAGATGATCTAAAAAGAAGAATAACAATAATCAGTATTGCTCTTTTATTTCTTGTTTTAGATTTTTTTGAAACATTGCCTTTTATTTCAATTATTAATTATTTAGAATATTTTTTAATTGGGTTTTTATTGGCTGATTTTTATATCTACAATAAAAATTCACTTACAAAAATGAATTTTCTTAGTGCTATTTCAGTAGTCCTATTCGCTATCATTTGGTTTCTTGAACTGAGTGAAACAAATTCTATATCGCTTAAAATCACAACAGAAATTTTTCAGTTAGTTTCAATATTTATTTTCTACTATTTAGTTCTAATCTACCATTCTCTAAAACTATTAGCCAATCCAATAATTACCAATATAGGTGGCATGTGTTACACAATATATTTATTGCATTATCCAATAATAAGTATGGTTGGCACTCCACTTTTTAAAATAAGATTTTCAAATAATCCTTTAGTAAACACCATCACCTATTCTTCCATAATACTTTTAGCTGTGATTATAATTACTTCAATTTATTTCCTTTTGATTGAGCGACCATGTATGGATAAAGATTGGTATAAAAAATCCATACACTTATAAAATTTCAATGAATATCGACCATAGGCATTAAATAGACAATATGGCTATCCTACAATTTGGACAGAAATATATATAAAACATTGGGAGCAACAATTGGGCATTTCTTTAACCAATCATATTGTGCTCCCAATATTAAAATTACTGCTTATTCAAAGCCCAATCATATTCTTTAAAACCGATACTAGTACCAGCCGCAATTGGCGAATTCGCATATTTATTTAAATAAGCCGTCAAATCTCCAAAATCTTCCTTATACCAATCAAATATTTTAGAAACTGCTACATCACCACCAAGGCTATTCTGCTTAGAATCATTAATAAATTTCTTGGTTTGTTTTTCTAGATTTGAATTTAAATTTCCTGCAGTCCAAGCGCGATTTAGAACAGGTGGACAAGAGGCGGCCGCACAATTTACAGCAAAATGAATTCTAGCATCTTTGAATTGCGGACGAAGAATCTTATGCTCGATATCATTTAAAGTATAAGTCTTACTCCCCAATTTAATCCAAGAATGATCCCAAGGCTTACCGCCATGTAAATCTGTAATACTCTTTACAGGATAATTATCCACAATTAACTTGATCGTATAGGCATTATAGGCATTAATCCAATAAGCCATTTTTTCATTTCTTGACCATTCCTTTTTGACTGGATTATCAGAAAGCGTCTTCAAATAAGCATCTAAACTAGATTGATTGGCTTTAATGGCAGCATAATTCACCTTTCCTGCTGAAGTTACATGCTTTCTTAACAATTGATCCCATGGACCATGATCTACGGTTGAAGATTTAGGAGTAGCCTTTTGTTTTACGGCAGCGGCGGCAGCGGCAGTCGTAGCAGCAGCGGCAGCAGCCTTTCCAGCTACTTCTTCTTTTGCTTTTTCTACAATCTTTGGAGCAGAGGTAGCAGCTTTGGTTGTTTCCTTAACCATGTCATCTGCTTTTTGGGAAGCGGCAGAAGCAGTTGTTTTAACCTTATCTTTCATGTCATCCATAGCTTTTTTCCCTCTATCTTTCATGTCGTCCATAGCTTCTTTCCCTTTATCTTTCATATCATCCATCATTTCTTTTCCTTTAGACAAACTTACCGCATCTTTCGCTTTGTCTGCCATCTTATCTGTAGTTGCCTCTGCTGCTGCTGCTATACTTGAAGCACCTGCTGCTGCCTTGTCTTTCATAGCATCAGCACCTGCTGCTGCTTTATCTTTCATAGAAGCCATCGCATCAGCCCCTTCTTTTCCCATTTTTTCCATACTAGCAGCAGTTTCTGAAACTGCTTCTTGTGCTTCGTCCTTCATTTTATTAGCACTTTCAGTCATGGCTTTTTTAGCATCTTCTACTGAAGTAGAACTTTTTTCTGACCCACCACAAGCGACCAAAAAAACGCTTAAAACAAGCGCACTTATTTTTAATAGATTCATTATTTTTAAATTTTAGTTTTTTTGTTTGATAATTTTTTTTATTTAAAACAATTCTAGTGGTATAAACCAGAAATAAATGCCCACTAAAACGAAGTAATTTTGTTACTATTCAAAGCGAGAGGAAGGAATATAGCCGTAGCTATACGATTGACGAACAACGCAGAGTAGTGACAAAAGGACGAATTAGAGGGGGTAGTTATTTTTGGGTTGTACCACTAGTAGAATGATTATAACGCTTCAAAGTTAACAATCTATTTAATAATATTTTACTAATGTTAGTTAGAAGACAATTGGATACCTAAATGATCGGTTTTTTGATTACAAAATAGCCCAAATATTATTTCTCTCATTTTCTGCGAATCCATTTAAGAATCCTTAAATTTGTGTTAGAGAATAGAAAATAAATAATCTACCATAATTTATGTTTACAATCAATATTTACGTTCGTTTTGCATTAATTGCCGCTTGTTTATTAGGTGGTACGCTTTTGACATTTATATATGGCTTTTTGTATGCCCTTCCTTTCTTATTAACGGGTATTATCCTTTTAGTAGGTTATTTTTTGTTAGGAACCGTACAGTCGGCAGCTCAATTAGTACAAGATCAAGATTATGAAGGTGCAGAGAAAAGATTGGATTTAATTTGGAAGCCAGAGTGGTTATTCACTACCAATAGGGCTTATTATAACATGATTAAAGGCACCTTGGCTACTTTTAAAAAAGATAATGAAAGTGCTTCCGAATACTATGCAAAAGCGCAAGACATTGGTTTAGGGTCTGATAATGAGACGGCTATGATAGAATTGCAAATGGCTAATATGGCGGCTACTAAAAATAAATGGCAACAAGCACAATTGCACCTAAATAAATTGAAGGGTTTATCTATAACAGAACCCCAATTGAAAGAACAAGTAAAACAGTTTGAAAAAGCCATGAAAAATAGAGGTGTTGCTAAAGCAGCTGGTCGTGCAGGGATTAATCCTATGCGAATGAATCCTGGTGGTAAACGACGACGACCTAAGATGCGATAAGCTCCATACTACATAATATTAGAATAGTATTGAACGCAGAGATGAAGAGGTGCAGAGTAATATTTGTTCTCTCCATCTCTGCGTTCAATAAAATAGATCATTCAGAATTCCATAAAATGTCATACACTTTATCCAAAATGCTTCCTTTAGGGACAACCGCACCTGATTTCACTTTACCAGATACCGTTTCTGGGAAAGATTTAAGTCTACAAGATATTAAATCAGACAAAGCAACTGTCATTATTTTTTCTTGTAACCACTGCCCCTATGTAATTCATGTGAATGATGCTTTGGTAGCAATAGCCAATGAATACCAAAAAGCAGGCGTACAGTTCATAGCAATCAGTTCTAATGACGTGGATAATTATCCTCAAGATAGTCCAGAGCTAATGACAAAGTTAGCGAAGGAGGTAGGGTATCCGTTCCCTTATTTATATGACGAGACACAAGAGGTTGCTAAAGCTTATGACGCAGCATGTACGCCAGATTTTTATGTCTTTAATAAAGATTTACGTTTAGCTTATCGAGGTCAGATGGATAGCTCTAGACCTAAATCTGGCAACCCTGCTACAGGAGAAGATTTGAGAAATGCACTAGATGCTATTTTACTTGGTCGTCCAGCAGCAGAACTACAACGCCCTAGTGGTGGCTGTAATATTAAATGGAAGTAGTCTTTTAGAGGGTGTAATTTTGTAAAGGTTTTTTATAAAAACCTTTACAAAATTACACCCTCTAAATATATAAAACACACAACACGCTATTAACATGTTAACACGCTATATGCTAATGCTACTTTATGTAGTATTAATTTCCCCTCCTATAGGTACTACTAATCGATATGATTTATTAATTAATGAAATAATGGAAGACCCCACACTTAGTGGGGATCAAACATTAGGCTTACCTGAGGCAGAATATATAGAACTCTACAATCGTAGTGAAACAGCGATAGAATTAGACCAATATACGCTAAGTATTGGTACTAAAAAGCTTACGTTCCCACCTTATTTACTTCCACCCGAATCGTATTTGATCTTGACAAAATCTGGTAATGAATTATTAGAAGCATATGGGAATACATTATTCTTTCCAAATTTCCCAAACCTGCCAAGTGCTCAAACAATTGTTGTAAAAGATATATTTGATGAGACAATCGACGCTCTTTCTTATGACCAAGAGTGGTATCAATCTAATTCTAAGGCTAGTGGTGCTTATGCCTTAGAACGAATTAATCCATTAGCCCCTTGTATTGGTAAAAGTAATTGGATGGCATCTACCGCCTTAATTGGGGGAACACCTGGAAAAGAAAATGCCAACTTAGTGGAAGCTGTAGATACTACTTTTCCACGCATAATTAATAGTTACCCTATTTCAGAAAATCAAGTAAGGCTTACTTTTGATAAAGCGATGCAAGAAACGACTATCTTAAATGTAGACAATTATCAACTATTGGATAACACCATCGTGGTAGCTAACTCTAATAAAATTGATTATTCAGAAGTAATACTTACACTAGCCAAAGATCTTTCTACTACTCTTCAAACCCTACAATTATCTAGGAATATTCAAGACTGTATTCAAAACCCTATTGATGATCAGCTCTTATCTCCTATTGCATTTCCCCAACAAGCAAACGCATCAGACATCGTTATCAATGAAATTTTATTTAATCCGCTAGTTGGTGGCAAAGATTTCGTAGAGTTACATAATACTTCTGATAAAGTTTTAGACCTTAGTGATTTAGCAATGGTCAATGGACAACGAAATGATGGTGCCAATAAGATTACTGCCGAACGGCTCATTTTTCCGAATGATTTTATAGTACTTACCGAAAGTCCTAGTGATATTATAGAACGATATACTGTGAATATTCCTTTACATGTATTAACACAAAATTTACCCGCCTTTGGAGATGAAGCAGGAAATATTACCCTCTTTAATGCCAATACTATTATAGATCAAGTAGATTATTTGGAAACCTTTCATTCTGCCTTATTGAACACTGTAGAAGGGGTTTCCCTAGAAAGAATTTCTTTAGACAAAGCTAGTCATGATCCATCCAACTGGCATTCTGCTGCAGCTATCGCTGGTTACGCTACACCTACTGAAAGTAATTCTCAAACTATCTCCACTTCGGTAGTTAGTAGCAATACTCATTTTCATTTTTCAACAAAAACAATTTCTCCTAATGGAGATGGCTATGCCGATTTTTTGCAAATTGATTATGCTTTCGAGCAGGTAGGGTATATCGTAAGTATTGCTATTTATGATGCGGTAGGTCATTTAGTTCAGTCTATAGTTCAGGAGGATTTAGCTGCGATCAATGGTGGGTATCAATGGGATGGTAGTGGGATAGATGGTCAAAAAGCACCGATTGGTATCTATGTAGTTTGGATCGAATATTTTAATCCAAATGGGGATACGAGACAATTGAAAGAGGCAGTGGTGGTGGCTGGAAAATTATAGTTTTTTGTATTGAACGCAGAGGTAGATGCAGAGTTATGCTTGCTCTGCATCTCTCTACCTCTGCGTTTAATTAATTACCGAACCACAGCCGCCGGCATATTTCGATCATAATTCCCTTTGATTACAGGAGATTGTCGACTACCTGTATAGGTACGAACATTATAATCCGTATAATCAAATAATTCTTGAATCGTAACTATTTTATCATAATTACCATCCGCTTCTCCTTTCAAACCTCTAATTAAAAAATGGCTAAAAACACCTTGTCGAAGTCCTGACGATTCTAATGAAGTTTCATTAGATTTAGAAGATAGAATAAGGGCTGTACCAGGAGAGGATTGTGCCAAGGTTTCATAATATTTTTCCGTTGTGCTTTTTGTACTTGCCCCCTTCATTGCTAAAAGACTGCCTGAATGACAAGCATCTGCTATACATAATTTATATTTGGCTTGACTTCTCTGAAAAATACTATTGATTTCTTCGTGTAAAATTTTATTATTAAAACCATCAAAATCACTTGGTAAAAAAGAACCTTGCAAACCATGTCCTGAAAAATAGAGCATGACTAAATCATTGCGACCTGCTTTTAAAAATATATTTTCTAAAGCACCTAATACCTTATTCCGAGTAGCATCTTCATCGATCAGTATTTGAAGATGATCGTCCGCTAATGCTCCTCCTTCTGGACTCTTTAAAAAAGCATACATTCTATAGGCATCATCATCTGTAAATTTAAGCGTTGGCATATGGTTATAAGAAGAAACACCGACGATTACTGCCCATACATTGGAAGGTTGAGTAGTCGTATTATTTAGGGTAGTAGTTGTATTTTGTAGATGTCTTCCATTCGCCCATGTACCTGCAATTTGCTCTCCATTACTTAAATACAAAATACCTTGTCCATTAAAACTTCCATTCGCCCAATTGCCTTCATATTGATCTCCACTAGCATACACGATTGTACCATATCCATGTGGTTGTTCGTTTCTAAATGTACCGATATATCTAGCAGAGTGTCCTTGATAAATATAAGTTCCTTGTCCATTGTAACAATTTCCTTCAACGCATCCTTCTCCCGCTTCTTTAGCTATTAAAAGATCTGGAACTTTATATGCATTGTTGGTAGTTACTCCTTTGGAGAGCTGTACTTTAGCACCATTCTGATCATACGGTTGTCCTTTGCGCCATTGTCCAATCCACTCCTCTCCGTTCTCTAGCGTTTTTTTGCCCGAGCCTTCTGGATAGCCATTTTTCCAACTACCTTGATATTTGCTGTTATTGGTATAATAACAGATACCTTGGCCATGTGATCTGTTATTCACAAAATCGCCAGTATATTTAGCCCCGCTGGGATAAATAAAAGTACCTTTTCCATTTGTACAATTACCTGAAATACATTGTGCAAAAAGCAGGGAGGGGAAGATTATCGCAAGGAATAAGCAAATGTGTTGTAAGGGGTAAAGCTTGTTCTTCATAGCTCACTTAAATGTTTATGGGACGTTTTCTCAATAGTTTTCAATTACAGATTTATTGAAATAAAAGCTATTATATTAAGCAATTCAATAAATTGTAATTTTTATACATATTACAAACAAAGTACCAAAGATGAATTTGCTTGCTATCTTAACGTATTTAAGTTGGAAAACTTACATGCGGGAGTAGCTATTTTGGGCTTTAGGGTTTATTTAACCACACGGGGACATAGATGTTGAAAGTTTAACCACGAATTCTAAATACTGGCTAGGAATGGGCATCATAATAGCATCTATACAAAAAAAGAAAATGCTGATATTATTTGCAAAGAAGTAATTCAACTTTTGGGAGAATTATAATATTGATTGCTCGAGTTTTGATATTAAATAGATTTTGCAAGCAAAATAAAGATATAGAACACGGAGGCACGGAGTGCACAGAGTTAAAATAGGACTCTGTGCGCTCCGTGCCTCTGTGTTCAACTTTTCAAAATCATGTTTGACATCAGCTCTACTCCGCTTGCTGTAACACATACGCCCGTAAATCCTGCAACTGCTGTTCAGACATTTTTTCTTTAGTATAATGTGGCATATAACTACCCTTACCAGGATGCGGTTCAGTTCCCCATCGAGTCACCTGATACATAGAATAACGACTATTAGTAGGCATATGCTTTTTTAAATGTCGAAAACTTAGCTTAGAATCATCCAATGCAAAGAAAGAATATCGTTCATTCTCATGACAATGTTTACAACTTAAGTCATATACTAATTTTCCATTCTGAGGATCGCCAGCGTATGGCTCCCCTTTTTTTCGATTTTCAGGAGGAGGAATGAAGGTAGCAGGTGCCCCTTTTAAATACTTAGATTTAATAATTGCTAAGGCACTGTCTTTTTGAAGATCATCCTTCATTGCATTTTCAATGAGCATTTTTTCTTCTGACGATAATATTAAATCATCAAATTGTAATTCTAAAGTCCATAAGTAGGCTAAAATAGATTCATTTTCCCATTGCTCTAATTTTCTACCTTGGGCGCATTCCACTGCACATAACTGGATCGCTTCATAGATATTATTACGGGCTTTTAAAACCAAGTCTCCATATTTTTTATAATAGTCTCCATTATAAAAATTCACTCTATTAACTGCACCATACATGGTGGTACCTTGTAAAAAAGGAATTCCCTTTTCTTTTGCATATTCTAACCGGGCCTGCGGATCAATTATACTCATATCTGGGTCCTCTCTTTCTATATTATGGCAAGAGGTACAGACAAAATGCTTACTCTGTTTTTTAGTTTTTCCACCATTAGATTTAGTAGCAAAACCTGTATGGAATAGGCGTTTCCCATTTTCTACACTCACATTTTTTAATTGAAATTGAGGATAATGTTTGATAGAGTTATCTCCCAGTTTTTTTAAAACTTCTGCCACGGAGTGTTTTTCAAAGGTATAAGTCGCTGGCTGAGAGGGTGGACTTAAAAAATAAGTACAGAAGAAGATGATTAGTAGAACAATATATTTCATATACGTTTTTTATTACAAAATTTATGGTTCTGTGAAAAGCTGAGATCTCCGAAGTTTGTAAGCTCGTCAATCTGCTACTATCACAGAATTTATCAAATAACCAATATTATTAAGACCGATGGGAGATTCATTTTTACCATATAGAAGTTGTTTAAAAATGAATTGATGTATTATTTGCAAGTCATTGATTTCTAGATACTTTAGCTTTTTTGATTCCCGTAGCT
>CAYOBX010000053.1:0-18909 GCA_964402245.1 uncultured Saprospiraceae bacterium
CATTTCGACGAGGTTATTTTGTTCTTAGTTTTTCTTTGAAAGAAGGAGTATTGTTAATACTATGACTGATTTCAAAGAGAAAATAAGAGCAAAAGAAGCCGTCCAAATCGGGAAGTTATTTTTTTGCCGTTACTTAGTAAAACAAAAAGAGGTTGCCTCTTTTAATATCAACAAAAATAAATTCATTGACTATCAAAAGATACAACCTCTACTCAATAATAAAAATCAGTCTTATGTAATAAGTGAAAAATAGATTCTCCAATAGATGAAGAGGTTATTTTTCACATATTACTTATTGAACCTGTGATAGCACTCCACCACTTCGATCAATTTCTGTTTGTGGTAATGGGAAAACAGCAGTTCCGCCAGTCATAGAAAACGTTTTGCCTTGCGCAGCAAAAGCTTCAGATGCTAAGTTCCATCGTATTAAATCAAATAAACGATGTCCTTCAAAAGCCAGCTCTACTTGTCTTTCATGGACTAAATCTCCAAATAAATCATCAAAAGAACCAACTGCAATTGGAGCACCATCTGGAAAAGAACGAGAACGTACCTGATTCATTAAATCAGCTCCAGCTTGTAAATCTCCAAGTTGTAATTTAGCTTCTGCTAAAAGTAAAAGAACATCTGCATACCGCATTAAACGTTCGTTATTATAATCAATGGCAAAGTTTACGGGTGTAAATTTAGCGGCATTATCTCCTCTATATTTTTTCAAATTAGAGCCCGTTGGAGACCATGCTGCATCATAAGGAGTTTGTACTCCTGCTGCAAAATAGGTATCACCAACTGCATAAATACTAGTATTTCTTCTAGTATCTCCTTCTTCAAAAGCATTAATCATTTCTTCCGTTGGAATGTAAATACCTAAGCCACCTCCTGGTGCCCCACGCCCTGCATCTTGCCACCAAGAACGCATAAATCCTTGAGAAGCTTTAAAGTTTTCCGAGTGGTTATCATCCAATACCCATCCATTATCATCTGAATTAGAACCATACTGCATTTCAAATACTGATTCTGCATTATTTTCTTGGTCAATCGCAAATGCTTCTGCATGAGTGGGCATCAAGCTGTAAATTCCACTATTCACTACCGCTTCTAAAGCTGTTTCTGCTGCTGTCCAATTTTCTGCAAAAATGTGTGTTTTTCCCAAATAACCAAGCGCTGCACCACTTGTTGCTCTACCTAAATTTGCACCATCCCATTGAGCAGGTAATCCTGCTGCTGCATCCGTAAAATCAGCTGTTAAGGCTGCTACAGTCTCTGCTGGTGTTGCATTAGGTAAAGGAATATTATTCAAATCCCTTCTTGTTTCTTGAGCTATTGGTGCTTGTCCTCCCCAAAACTTGAAAGCTTGAAACTGAAACCAAGCTCTCATAAATTTTGCCTCAGCAGTAAATAAAGCCACTTCCTCAGCTGTCAATTCGTGGTCACCAGCTAATTTATCAATAACTAAATTTGCTCTAAACATACCTTGGTAGAGATGTGTGAAAACAGATTGAAAGGCTACATCTGTTGGGATAAAACGTAATTCATCCAAAGGTATATTGGTTGCAGGGTCTCCTGCATTATTAGGATCAAATGTTGCTTCATCTGATGCCATCAATACCATTTTCCACCACTCAGCACGCTCTCCTAAGTTTTCAGTACTTGTACCATTTAAACTCTGCATGGAAGAATAGGAAGCTAGAATAGCTCCTTTGAAATCTGCACTTGTAATATAGAATGCATCTTCGGAAATAGCATCCAATGGTTGTAAATCCAAATCATTACATCGGGTAAACATAAAAATGCAACCCAAGGTGAGTAAGGATATTTTTAATTTATTTATCATGATTGATTATTATTTTTAGATTCTTTGACCCCTGGATTTGTCAAAGAACATTATTTTAGAGATTCTCTTAGAATGTTGCTCTTACACCGAATTGGAAAACTCTAGGTGTAGGTGTTGCACCATCATCTTGTCCAGTTGATAGAGGCATTTCTCCTTTTTGGAAACTAAAACCTCTTGTTACTTCTGGGTCTAAGCCGGTGTAATTTGTAAGAGTGAATAAATTAGATGCAGCAATATAGAAACGAATGTTTTGAACAAATCCATCAGCAAAATCTTGTAAAGAATTTTGGTTAATAGTATATCCAATTTGTAAATTCTGGAATCTAAAATAACTAGCATCCTCTACAAAACGATCAGAGAAACGATTATTTCCATTAGGGTCAGCAATGGTTGCTCTAGGAATGGTCGTACTTGTGCCTTGACCAGTCCATCTATCTAATACCAAGGTACTTTGATTAGATGTGCTGTTCATGCTGGTTAAGCTACGAGTAACATTATTAAATACTTTTACTCCACCGACTCCTTGAAAGAATAAAGAAATATCAAGTCCCTTATAATCAGCACCTAAGTTGATACCAAAGAATGTTCTAGGAGTAGAATTACCCAAGAAAGTTCTATCTGCAGGGGTAATGCTACCATCTCCGTCTACATCTACAAAACGAATATCTCCTGGAGAAGGCGAACCAGATACGTCAGGTAAGGCTGCATCTACTTCTGCTTGTGTTTGGTAAATACCGTCTGTTTCATAACCAAAGAAGTGACCTATAGGTAAGCCAACAGTAGTTCTATGAGTTTGTGCCCCAAAAAATCCAGTAATAATAGGATTAGGGTTTTCTCCTAAAGAAATTACCTCATTATCATTGGTTGTTAAATTACCAGAAATACTATAATTAAAATCACCTACTCTATCTCGGTAGGTCGCAGAAAATTCAATTCCTTTATTTTCAATTTCTCCTGAGTTAACATCAGGAGGTAATAAAAATCCAGAAATCGCAGAAATTGGTAAACCTACCAAAATATCAGTTGTATTCTTTTGATAATAATCTAAGCTTGTTTCTAGTTTTCCTTCCCATAATCTTAAATCAACCCCAATATCAATTTGAGTACTAGTCTCCCATCTTAAGTTAGGATTCGCAAAAGTAAAAGGCGTTGGCGCAGCTTCAATAGTCTGTCCTGTTCCAAGTACATATAAAGAGGTCAATCCTAGAGTAGATAAATAAGCAAAAGAATTACTAGTAAATTGGTTACCTGCCTGTCCCCATCCAGCTCTAATTTTCAATTCATCAATAGCACTATTATCTGCTAAGAATGACTCTTCACTCAATTTCCATCCTACCGAGAAAGATGGGAAAACAGCACTTCGATTATCTCTAGTGAAACGAGAAGATTCATCTCGTCTTACAGTAGCTGTAACTAAATACTTATTTTGAATCACAAAATTAGCACGGCCCATATAGCCTCTCAGTGCCCAATTATCTCTTTCTTGACCTACTGCTGAGGTAGCAGCAGTATTTACTAAAGTAACTGCATCACTTAAGAAGCCTCTTCCTTGTCCTCTTAATCTATCAAACTCAAAATTGGTTTCTTCATGACCTAATAAAATGTTTAAGTCTACTCCATTAAATGACTTGTTATAAGATAAAGTATTTGTAATATTTGTAGTTAATTCTGTAGGTTTTGATACCACTTGTAAGATACCAGTATTTGATGCAGAACCAAAGTTGTAGATATTTTGTAACCAAGAACCTTCTCCTATATTATAATCTACACCAGCTTGTGTCCTAAATTTCAAGCCATCCGCGATTTCAATTTCCCCATAAATAGACCCAAGTATTCTTCTAGAAAGTACTCTCGTTTCATTATTTGATAAATCATTCAAGCCGACTACTTGGCTATTAGAGCTCGCAGCAGCACCCGAGTTATCTGCATTGAATACGGTAAAGGCACCATTTTCTCTTACAGGTGTAAAAGGGGAATTTCTAGCCGCACCAAAAGCAGCCGCTCTGCCTGGCTCAGATTCTACTAATCTATCTGTGAAAGAAACATTTAAAGATTCTCCTACCCTAATTCGTTTGCCAACCTTAATGTCAGAATTTGCTTTTACACTATATCTCTTAAACCCTGTAGCTAAAGAAATACCATCTTGTGAAAAGTAGCCACCTGAAATATTGAAATTGGCATTTTCAGTACCACCACTAGCTGTCAAACTATGATTTTGCATACTCGCAGAACTGAAAACTTCTTCTTGCCAATCTACAAATGGCCGCCCGTTAAATGCACTAAAATCATTTCCTATTTCACTTTGTAAAGCAATATAATCAGCAACACCTAAGACATCGTGCTTAGCTCTTACATTTTGAACACCAACATATCCATCATAAGTCAAAGAAGTTCTTCCTGACTTACCCCGTTTTGTTGTTATAATTACTACACCATTTGCTGCTCTTGTACCATAAATGGCTGCAGAAGATGCATCCTTCAAAATATCAATAGACTCAATATCACTTGGGTTAATACCCGCTAGTGGATTACTTTCTGTGTTAGAAGCTGTATTGACTGTAATGTTTGTCGTTTGAACAATTGGCACCCCATCAATAACATACAATGGGCTGTTGTTACCTGTTGTTCCGACCCCTCTAATACGCACATTAATAGGCGCACCTGGATCACCAGAACGATTGGTTAATTGCACTCCTGCTACACGACCTCGCAATGCTTGATCTGCAGAAAGAATTGGTGTTTTAGCGATTTCTTCAGCACCGATAGAACCTACCGCACCTGTTAAATCCACCTTTCTTTGTGTACCATACCCTATAACTACCACTTCGTCTAAAACGGCAACGTCAGTAGCCATAGTAACATCAATAATAGTTCGGTTTCCAACCGCAACTTCTTGATCTCTATACCCAGTATAGGAAAAAACTAAGGTTGCATCCGAAGGAGCATCTAAAGAGTATCTTCCATCAAAATCTGTAACGGTACCAGTTGTAGTACCTTTAACCAAAACATTCACTCCAATCAATGTTTCTCCTTCATTATCAATAATGGTTCCGCTCACTTGAGCAGAAAGAGAAAATGTACAAAAGATTAGAAGTGTAGTGAGTAGTTGGTAACTTAATGTTTTTAAACCCCATTGACTTTGAGGCCAATAGCGAATTTTCATGTTGACTAGTTTCATTTAAAATTGTTTTAATTACATTTGATAACACAAATTATTTTAGTCATTAGAGATTATTCCAAAATAATTCGTTATTTCGGCGGGTTGCGAAGCGACCCGCCTTATCATAAATCTTTATTTGGAATAAAGTCTATTACTTTAGAACTTTAGAGATTAAAGAACCAAAGAAGAACTAAGTAACGACGAAAGAATAAGTTGGTCTAAATGTTCAACTTATTTTTTTGTCATTACTAAATAGAATGTCGTCTAATTAATTTTGTTGGTATCGTCTTATGGACAGGCATTCGATTCTGTATAAATTGAGCTGCCTGTTTTGCCATTAATTTAAAATTAGTAGATAGTGTAGTGATGCCTCCGCAAATGATTTCTTTTACAGGACCATCATTATTAGAAAAAACACCAATATCTTTTCCTATTGTAAGATTTTGTTCTTTACAGTCTTTAAGTATTTTCCAGAGATCACCATCACCAATGGTGAAATAGACTCTGTTTTTTTGTAAGCTTCCAGCAGTATATTGTTCTACTACACTTCCACGGATACCTTCTTTTTCAATAAATTTTAAAAAGGCTCTTTCTACTTCTGAAGGATAATCAGAACTTGATTTGTAGAACAATATGATTTCTTCATATTTCTTTATAGCTGGTTCCAATTCTAATAAAGCTTCGTAAGTTGCGATCTCAAATTCTTGGGTAACATGTGCATAGGGATAGGTTGTTGCTTCATACCTATCTACCAGCAATATCTTATTCGGAGATATATCTAGTAATAATTGCTTCGTCCGAGAATGTGGAATGGGAGCAATCACATACATTCCATATTGTCCTTTTATATTGCCTAGAATCGTTTCAAAAACGTCTATATTACTATGATGAAAATAGACATCTACATGTATGGTATTTCCTAAGGTCTTTCGAAAAGTATTATAAAATACTTCTTGGAATGGATGAAAAGCATACATTAACAAAGCTACCTTAGTTTCCTGAATCGTATCTTCATTTGAAATAAAGTAGCCTAAGCGCTTTTTTGAATCAACAATTCCTCTATCTTTTAAATCCGTGTAGGCTTTTACAATTGTTTTCCTGGCAAAGCCCAATTCCTTAACCATTTCATTGACAGAAGGCAGCTGATCCCCTTGGGTCAATATTTTACTATCAATAGCATTGATAATACCAGATACTAATTGTTCATGTTTGGAAAGTCTATTAATATCTTCTAGTTCTTTTATTTTATTTAGAACTGTAGGCATTCATTATTTTTTGGTAACTAGCTTGGTGTCAGAATAATGGTGAAATTCCTAGTCACATCACTCTAATGTTTAGTTGGTTTTATAAAAGATCAAGTTTACTTATTCTAAGTGCAAAACATAAGACTAACAAGCGTTTAGAGTTAATATTATGATTTGAATTTGAGCTTGATTCTTATTCTTAAAAAGTATCATTTTACGGTTGGTTTATCACTTAATCTATGCTATGCTATGCTACTTTCAAAACAAATGTATACATTTACACTTAAAAAAAAAAAATATTTATGTCTTTTTTGGAGAAATATGCCTTTTTTGCAGAAATGCTAGAAGTTGTTTTCTCAAAGACATAACCTTTGCGAAAAGCATTAATAGTAAGTAGAACGAAATAGAGTTTAGCTATTTATAAAACAGAAAATATCCATGAACTATGATGTTATGTCTGCTTTGAGTAGACCTCAATTACTGAAAGATTTACAAACACAGACTTTTGATATGCTTGTAATAGGTGGGGGTGCTACAGGTACTGGTATTGCTTTAGATGCTGCTTCTAGAGGACTGAAAACGGCCCTGGTGGAAAAGCAAGATTTTGCTTCTGGAACTAGTAGTAAATCCACAAAGTTGATTCATGGGGGGCTTCGATATTTGAAACAATTAGATATTGCTTTAGTTAGAGAAACAGGTACAGAACGGGCGATCGTTCATCGTTTAGCTCCGCATATTGTCTTACCCGAAAAGATGCTAATGCCTATTGTAGAGAATGGTAGTTATGGCTATTATTTGGCTTCTTTTGGTTTAAAAATATATGATATTCTGGCGAATGTACAAGGAGATGATCGTCGAAAGATGGTTGATAAAAATGGTGCCTTAAAAATTGAACCCTTACTAGATGATAAGAAACTAAAAGGTGGGGTGTTTTATGCAGAGTATAGAACAGATGATGCTAGACTCACTATTGAATTAGCAAAAACAGCGGTGCGGCATGGTGCATTGGTAGCTAACTACACAAAAGTAGTTGGATTTTTATATAAAGATGGACAAGTAGTTGGAGTCAGCTGTAAAGATGAATTAACAAATACTACTTTTGAGATTAAAGCTAAAAAAGTGGTAGGTGCTGGTGGTCCTTGGGTCGATCAATTAAGAGCGAAAGATAAGTCTCTAAAAGGAAAGCGATTGCATCTAACTAAAGGGGTGCACATTGTAGTACCGCATCATAAATTGCCCTTAGAACATACGGTTTATTTCGATATCCCTGATGGGAGAATGGTCTTTGCAATCCCAAGGGGTAAGACAACTTATGTCGGTACAACAGATACGAACTATAAAGCAAACTTAAATAGAGTCATTGCCACGAAAGCAGATGCCAATTATATTTTAGATGCCGTTAATGGTGCTTTTCCAACTGTAAATTTAACGATAGCAGATGTCCTATCCAATTGGGCAGGCTTGCGGCCATTAATACACGAAGATGGAAAATCTCCCTCTGAACTATCTAGAAAGGATGAGATATTTATCTCTGATTCTGGCTTAATAGCTATCGCTGGAGGCAAGCTAACAGGCTATAGAAAAATGGCTCAACGAATTGTTGATTTGGTAGTAGATCAAATTGATACCAATAGCGAATCTTGTAAAACAAAAAATATTCCTTTAACGCCTCAGCCTTTAAAAAATGCAAAGGCAGTAGAAATCTATATTAAAGAATTACAGGAACGAGTTGGTAAATTGGGTTTAGATGCCTATTATGGCTGGTACTTAGGAACGGTCTATGGCAAACAAGCAGAAGCTATTTTAGATAAACAAAAGAGCTTTGAAGGAGATAGTGCAGAAGTTGCACTAGCTAGAGCCGAAGTCTGGTTTGCTGTACATCAAGAGATGGTTAATAAAGCGGCTGACTTTTTTGTAAGACGGACAGGTAGACTTTATTTCAATATAGAAAGTATTGCCTTGATAAAAGAGGCAGTTATGTCGGACTTACAAAAATATTTAGATTGGGATTTACAAAGGCTTGCGCAAGAATTTGAATTATTGGATGAGTTGATATACGATGCTACTCACTATTATGAGGAAGAAATGGCTATTGTTTAAATAGAAAAAATATATAATTTAGTAGCATCCATTTTTATAACTCCTCCCAACCTCCTTTTCAAACAGCGATGTCTGGAGGGGTTTATGAAATAATGCTGAATAGATAAGAATATACCAATTATGAAAGTATTAGATAGAACTGTAGAAGTAACTGGAGAACCGCAAATATTTGGAGACACAGGAAATTTTAAAGTAAGCTTGACAAAAACGAGCGATCGATTAGGACTAAAGGAGTATTCTTTAGAATTAAACAGTGATACCCCTTCAGAATTACCCAAAGGATTGATCGTCCAATGGCGTTTACCCTCCGTCAATATTAAAGGAGAGTGGGGGACTGGACACTTATACGAAAAACGATTGAGGGCAGATTGGGAACATCCAAGTGTGTTGTCAAGAGTGTCTGTCAATGCACCTATAGTCAGTTTGTTTGGTCATGAAGATGAAAACATTATTGCTATTGCTTGTTCAGATGTGATCAATACAATGGGATTGGAGGCGCCTGTTCGAGAAGAGAACGACCATGTGTATTGTACCGTGAGTTTTTTCTTAGAAAAAATGCCATTGACCAAAAATTATAAGGCAGATATTAGAATAGATCAAAGAGATATTCATTTCTCAGAAGCTTTAGCTGAAATTGGAGATTGGTGGGCTTCTTATAAGCATCTTAAACCTGCCAATGTACCAGAGGCAGCTAGTTATCCGCTGTATTCCACTTGGTATTCTTATCACCAAAATTTTAAACCAGAAGAGTTATTAGCAGAATGTGCTAAAGCTTCTAAAATGGGGTATAAAGTCATTGTAATAGATGATGGATGGCAAACAATGGATGGTGGACGTGGCTATGATTATACAGGTGATTGGGAACCAGATCGTATTCCAGAGACTTCCGAATTTGTCAAAGCGGTACATGACTATGGTATGAAATGTTTGTTTTGGTACTCTGTTCCATTTTGTGGGGTAAAATCAAAAGCTTATCAACAATTTAAAGGAAAATTCTTAACAGAAAAGCATCCATGGGCCCCTGTTTTTGATCCTCGTTATCCAGAGGTTCGAGCCTACTTGATTAATAAATATGCGACTGCCTTAATTGACTGGAATTTGGATGGTTTAAAATTAGATTTTATTGATGATTTTAAAACCTATCCAGAAACAGAATTGACAAAAGCGAATGGTAGAGATTACGCTTCTGTCGATATGGCCGTTAATCGGCTACTGTCAGATGTGATGACCCAATTGAAAAAAATAAAGCCAGATGTTTTAATAGAATTCAGACAAAAATATATTGGCCCTGCTATGCGGAAATATGGTAATATGTTCCGTGCCTTTGATTGTCCAAATGATAGTGTGGGGAATCGCCTTCGAACGACTGATGTGAAAATGGTTTGTGGTAATACAGAGGTGCATTCAGATATGATTACTTGGCATCCAGAGGAACCAGTGGAAGCAGCTGCCTTGCAGTTTTCTAATATTATTTTTTCTGTTCCGCAATTATCTGTTCGATTAAATACGATTCCTAAGGAACACTTGCAAATGATAGAATTCTATACTACCTATTGCGTAAAGAATAGCTCTATTTTATTGCATGGAGATTTTGTACCTTATGCGCCTTTATCAAATTATCCTATCTTGTCCGCTTCTGATGAAGAAAAAGTTATCTTTGGCGTGTATGAAGATCATCTAGTTTATGTAGATTCTGGCTTTGAGAAAATTGATCTGGTCAATGGTAAATTGTCAGAACAGATTGTCTTTGAACTAGATTATGATTTGGGAAAATGTAAAGTCGTTATATATGATTGTATGGGGAATATTGATTATAAGGATAAAGTAAAATTTAAGGCAGGCATTCATTCTTTGGAAGTGCCGCCTAATGGTATTATACAAATTCGGAAAAAAAAGAGGTAAGGAGTGAGTGTTAGAGAGGCTTTCTTGCGAAAGCTAAGAGAACGGAGACACGGAGATCACGGAGTTAGATTTTTTGTATAGAACTCTGTGTGCTCAGTGTCTCTGTGTTCAACTTCTTCAATTTCGACAGAAATGCTCACAGAATTCAAAACAAAAACGAAAAACAATGCAGCTACAACAAACAGCCGTTACTATCTCCAATATTGATATTGGAATTGTCATTTCTTATTTCGTAGTCGTCATAGCCCTTGGTTTGTGGATTGCTCGATCTACCAAAACAGGAGAAGATTATTTCTTAGGGGGGCGATCTTTTGGATGGGGATTAATTGGTCTTTCCTTATTTGCTTCTAATATTTCTAGTTCCACTATTATAGGATTAACGGGTGCTGCGTATACAACGGGCATCGTGAATTCAGTGTACGAATGGATGTCGGGTATTCCTCTGATTATTGCGGCCTTGATATTTATACCCCTATATCTAGAGTCAAAAATCACCACGATTCCAGAATATTTGGAAAATCGATTTGATCGGCGGTCCCAACTATTCTTTTCTGCGGTGTCCATTTTTGCAACGATTATGGTGGAGACAGCAGGGGCTTTATATGCAGGTACCTTAGTGATACAGGCATTTTTTCCAGAACTAGGTTTATGGCAAACAGCCGTTGGATTGGCATTAATAGCAGGTACTTATACTGCTTTTGGTGGACTAAAAGCGGTGGTATATACAGATGCTTTACAGGCGGTTATTTTGATAGTTGGCTGTACGATAATGACTTATATTTTGTATGAGAAATTAGATTTTGACTGGGCAAAAGTAGTCGCCTCTGCACCAGAAGGTCACTTTTCTGTAGTCCGTCCTTTGGATGATGAAGGCTTACCTTGGCCGGGCTTATTGATGGGGGTTCCTTTTTTAGGCTTTTGGTATTGGTCTACGAATCAATATATTATCCAACGAGCTTTGGGTGCGAAAGGCTTGGACCATGCTAGATGGGGATTGATATTGGCGGGCTTTCTTAAAGTAATTCCTTTATTTATCATGGTGATTCCAGGAGCGATGGCCTTGTCCTTATATCCTGGCCTAGATAACGGCGATAAAGTATTTCCTTATTTAGTCACCAATGTTTTACCAGTTGGATTAACAGGCTTGGTTTTAGCAGGATTGATTTCTGCAATCTTATCCAGTGTGGATTCTGCTTTAAATTCTTCCTCGACTTTAGTTGTGATAGATTTTATTAAACCAAATAAACCTGATTTAACGGAAACAGACATCGCAAAATATGGTCGTATTACCACGCTTGTTTTAATGTTAATTGCGGCTTCTTGGGCACCACAAATACGAAACTTTACTGGCTTGTGGGATTACCTACAATTAATGTTTTCTATTGTCGTTCCTCCGATTGCCGTTATCTTTTTAGTTGGGGTATTTTATAAACGAGGTAATGGTCATGGTGCGTTTTGGACTTTAGTGGTTGGAACGTTTATTAGTGTGTTCATGACCTTGTTTAGTCCATTGCATTATACGATGAACGTAGGGGTTATGATTTTGATTAGTACTATTATATTTGTCGCAGTGAGTTTGATGACACCTCCTCCAACTAAAGAGCAAATAGAAATGTTTACCTATCGACCTGGACTTACTGGATTGGGAATGGAAGATAAGCCTTGGTACTTAGATTATCGAACACATATGGTGGGCTTGATTGCTTTGATTGGGTATATATTGTATATGTTTTGGTAGGGGAACTAGCGCACTTTATCTTTAGACTCGGCAACAAGTATGTTTAATATATTTTTTTAGAGTGAGCAATTTTGAAAGGTATTTTTCCAAAAATACCTTTCAAAATTGCTCACTCTAAAGACTATAAAATAGCAAGCATAGGAAATCTTATAACAAAAATGGGGAGAAACAGCGTCTAATCTCTGCATCTCCCCACCTCTGCGTTCAATACTTTATCGTTACCGATTCAACAACACCTTCTGGAATCCAACCTTCTCCGCCCGCACAATTTTCAAAATATAAACCGCATTCGTTAACTCCTGCATATCTAATTGAGCAGTTTGTAAACGATCAAAGTTCCAAGATTTTATTAGCTGACCTTGTGGTGTATAAGCTTCGATAAGCGTCTCTACTGTTTCATCGTTTTGATCTGTTACCGTTAATAATCCATTCGTAGGATTCGGATAGAAACGAATATTTTTTAATATTGCAGGATCAATAGTTGAAGTGGTCTGTTCAAAGAAGACCACTATTTGATCCATCGCTTCACAGCCTGCGTTATCCGTCACTTTTACATATAAAGTATTAGCTCCAACTTCCAAATCTTCTGGTCGAATGACTAAAGAAGATGCTGTACTACCATCTGACCATTCGTATTGTTCAAATGTAGTGGTAGGCAATAATTCAATCGTTTCTCCAGTCCTAATAATTTGATCGGGCCCTAAGTCTACACTCGAACTTTCTAGTACAGATAAGACAAGAGTAGTAATACTATCACATCCAGTAGCTGATATTGATAATTCTGTATAGACTCCTGGTTGTTCATAACTATTACTTCCTGTGGTGTAGCTAGTCCCACTACAAATGGTTGCTTCTATCAGCGCTTCTTGCACATCATTCACAGCATCTATCGTTAATTCGTAATCTACCGAACAGCCATTGTTATCTGTTACTTGTACTTGATGAATGCCTGCTGAAAGATCATTCCCTATTGCGGACGTTTGTCCGTTATCCCATAGATAAGTATATGGACCTTGACCGCCAGTTACCATAATTCTCGCTTGTCCAGTACTAGAAGTGCAGGTTGCTGCCTGCGTATTTTCCAGCTCAATATTTATGGTAGTTGGAGTAGGAATATCTACTCTTAAAACTTCGCTACAACCAGCAGCATTACTGACGGTTACGGCATGGCTTCCAGTTGATAAATTCATATTAATAGCTTCAGTGCTTCCATCTGACCATTGGAAGGATAGATCAGTCGAAGTAGTGCTAACTTGCGCAGTACCATTCTTATCGTTGCTACAAGTAGGAGCAGCAATATTATCTATGCTAATTTCTAAATTAGCTGGCGTAGCTAAATTATAGCTTTCTGTGATCGTGCAACCATTGGCATCTCTAATACTAAGCGTATGACTTCCACCTGCTAAACCAGTAATGCTAGCCTCCGTTGTATAGCTTGAATTATTCCAGTTATATTGATAAGGAGCTACACCTCCTGTTGGAGTGACATGAATAGCTCCGCTAGAGGTAGCACTACAGATGGGTTCTTCTATAGAAGTAGTAAATGCTAAAGATGTTGGTTGTTCTACCACAATAGAATTGGTAACACTACAGCCAACTTCATCCAATATAGTTACCGTATAAGTACCTGCCTGCAAGTTATTACTCATAGTACCAATCGTGCCATTACTCCAATAAAATTCATATTTCCCAGAGCCTCCTTGTGCACTAATCGTAGCTGCTGCTCCTACTTCTCCATAACAACTTAAACCTTTTGTTAAATTAATAGAAGCAATAATAGCTGGTGCATCTTCAATCAAAAAATCAATGGTTTGAGAACAGCCTTCTTCATTTCTAACAGTAACTGTATGATTGCCTGTACTCAATTGTGTGTTCAAATCTCCTACTATTCCGTTATCCCAAACGATCGTTGCATTAGTTAGATTACTAACTATTTGTGCTTGTCCGTTATTAGCACCTATGCAGGTAGTTGGTGTGATATTTTGAATACTTGCCTCAATGGTAGTAGGGCTTTCTAATACAAAGGATTCACTATAAGTGCAGCCATTATTGTCTCTAATTTCAACCGTATAACTGCCACTTACTATATTGGATAAGCTATTTTGTTCTACTACAAAACCTCCATTGTTCCAGTTATATTGATAAGGACCAGTTCCGCCAACAGGCGTTATTTGTATGCTACCCGTATTTTGAGAACAGCTTGGTTGCGTTAAGGAAGCTTGCAGACTCATTCCTGTTGGTTGGGTCACAGTAATTGTACTCACAACGATACAAGCATTATCGTCTGTTACCGTCACGGTATGCGTTCCTGCGCCTAAATTATTGACGGTTGCAGTAGTACTACCATTACTCCAAGCATATTGATAAGTACCTGTTCCTCCTGTAGCAGTCACAGAAGCACTTGCATCATTGGCAGTCGCACAAGCCAAATCTTTAGTTAAACTAGCTACGGCATCAATCACAGCCAATGCTTCCACATTAACGGTTAATACCTGAGAACATCCCGCTACATTCGTTACGGTTACAGAATGGTTGCCAGCAGCTAATTGACTGTTAGTGGCCGAGCTTGTTCCATCAGACCAAGCATAGGTAAGATCGGACTCTGTAGAGCTTACACTAGCCACTGCATCGGCATTACCTCCGCAAGAAAGAGCTTGTGTCATTTGTACGGAAGCATTCACCCCTGGCCCTGCCGCAATAGCCACTTCTAATATACTTTCACAACCAAATTGGTTGGTTACTGTCACGGTATGATTTCCTGTAGCTAATTGATTATTTGTAGCTGCTGTTGAACCATCCGACCATAAATAAGACAGTTCAGCATTGTCAGAGATAATAGAAGCAGATGCATCTGCACTACTCACACAAGAGGGTGCTTGTAAAGTTTGAACAATTGCGGTGATTGCTGGACTTACTGGTGCTTCTATTTCAATAGGCGTATTGTATCGAATACCATAAGCATCTACGATAGACAATATGTAGGAACCATTCACTAGGTCAATAGCTCCATCAATGACTTCTTGTCCATCTACTTGCATATCAAAAGGAGCCGTGCCCCCTAATAGATCAATATTGATTTTAGCGGTACCTGTTCCTTCACAAGAAGCTCCAGTTTCCACGTTTAGATCATAAGTGATACTAGGAATTTCATCTACTAAAGTAGCCATTCCAAAGTCTTCCACATTTTGATTATTGATAACTAACCATTCAGAGTTATTTTTCCAAGTACCAAAAGAACCCATAGGTTCTGGATTGCCATAAGCAATGGCACTTTTTCTTCGCAAGCTATTATAAGCTAACGCATTATTAATACCTGCTATTCGGTATCCTACACCATTGTTTGAACTATTTTGATCCCCTATAATATCTAATAATTCGCCATCTTTTTGGTAAAGACCTACCGCATCATCTAGGTCCAAATATTTACTACCATCGCTTTTAAAGAAATGCGTAGTTTTCATCTTTAAATTATTCGCTACTGCTGTAAATGGATCTGCCTCGGTGGTTTGATAAACAACAAATTCTTGATTTGGAGAGAGCATGGTATTTGCTGGAAATTCTACATCGCTCGCTCCCCAGCCTTGACCATCTGCTGCCATTTTTAAACTAAAAGAAGATAAATCTATGGTGCTAGTCGATTTATTGGTAATACCGATTGCAGTGGTATGACGACCATTCATATATTCAGAAATGAGCAAATTATGGAAGCAGGCTACTGCTGTTCCATTTTGCACACCCAATAAACTAAAATCGTTTAAGTTTTGTAAAGACCATTCTCCCCATCCTGCACTAGAATCTACAAAATCACAATTCCCTACCCGGATATTTGAATTTCTTACTATGATAAAACGATCAGTAGCAGAAGAATTTCTATCTACGGTATGTGCTCTATTACTTCCAGGAACGCCCACTACATCTATTAAAACATGGTTCATGAAAATTCCAATAGCATCGTTTCCATTGTTTAACTGTAAAACACTTTGTCCTGCATTACTTGATCTATCTAATATAAGGTCAGATTGACATTGTATAGTAGGACTTCCTCCTGTATTACTGATGACATATATTGCCCCTGGATTTAAGGAACCTTGTAAAGACAAAATATGTGGACTGGCACTGGCTTGTGTCCAACCACCACTGTATGCAGGCGTACCACTTGGCGCAGTAGCCCCCCAATCTTGGTCGTTTTTAGCTAATATAATATCTATATTGCTTAGGTCATAAACGGCATTGGTACTATTGTAAATTTCAATATACGCATCTACGGCATCATGTCCACTAAATTCTGAAATAAGGATTCCTTGATCTCCATATATATGCGTTCCAAGATTGCTAAAACTTCCATTCGGAACTAATAGCCATTCGGAGTTGGACTCATTTGTACCTGAAGAGGTAGCCCATGAATTATTTCCACATGTAACATCTTTTTTTCGTATGATCGTATAATTTTCAGTAGCATTTGGGATACCTGCTACTGTTAAGCTGCTACCTGATGCGGCAATAGTTCCATCACCCACGACATCTATCGCAATGCCTTCTTGGAATAAACCAAAGGCTTCATTACATTTTCTCCAAGGGAACAGATTTCCATTATTTCCAAAAGGATCAACACTTTGATCACAGCTTCTAGTAATGGTACTATTACTATTTCTTTTACAAACAACAAAAGTGCTATGTGGTTGGACTTTTCCATGTAAATCTACCTCATAAGCCCCTGTTCCATAGGTCGTTCCATTCTGTCGTCTTAGAGTGAAATCGTTGTTTAGACCATCTAAATCAATGACCGCATCTGTAGGATTGAATAATTCTATATATAGATTTTGATCACAATCACTATAAAATTCTGAAATAAATAATTTGGAAGGACCTTCTTCTCGGATACACTCTACATTAAATGTAAAGCCTGAGCCTTTATTGCCATCTCCATCTGGCTGAAACTCTACGGTCAAGCAACCAGAAGTATTACTTGGACTAGCTTCAATCCATCCACCGCCTCCATAAGCATAGGTGCCGCCCGCACTGCCATCAAATAGAGAAGGCGCAGAACCTGTAAACCCATGCGTATTTCCTCCAATCAGAGGAGATAATCCAGCAGCAGTTACATGGTCACAAGCACCAATTTTTCCATCTCTAATACGAAAAACATCTCCTGGGTCTACTACATCCCATTCCGTAAAAACTAAACGTACGCCTTTATTGATAGGATGAGTTGGACAAAAGGTCCAGCATAAGAAATCTGGGCTATTGTCATTATTGGTATCATAACTAGTCGCATAAATAGATCCACCTCCGTCATCTTGGAAGGTGCCATTACAACTAATGTACTTTTCACCAGAGTTGCTGGTATTCAAAATAGTTTGAGCAGAAATGGAATAGGTAAGTAATAGACAGATACACACCAACAGTCGAGGTATCACTTCATTCATGGTTTATAAAATTTGCAGATATAAAAAGGAAAATGAGGTTTAGTAACTGGTTAGGAGTCAGGAGTCAGGGGGCAGGTAGAATTTCGTAGAAGAGAAAAATCATGGCTTTGTTTCATGGTGTTTCTGCTGTCAATTACAAGGAATATCCTGATTGCTGATCCTGGTTGCCTGTCGCCTAGCTATTTACTTTTTTAATTATACTTAATCGGTAAGAAGGGAAGAAAATTATAAAAAATATTAAGGAAGTAAAATATGAAAAAAAAGTGCTTATGTCAATTATTCATACAGAATATTTCTATATAATATAGTATTTGTAGCCTATTCGTCTTATTGGGGAATTATTATTAATGATGAATGATGAATTACAAGATGTTGACCTGTGTTAACATCAGGTATTCATCATTCATCATTCATCATTTTCCATTCACCATTCTTTCAAATCTGCTTCACTGCATCAACAGCCTTCAATGTTCTATTAATTTGCTTCAAATGGCGATCAAAATGCTTCTCAAAAAAGGATAACATGCCATTGACCGTCATTTTTCCCCCTCTAGCATGTTTATAGAGCGTTTGTTGGAAAGCTTCAGGAGGTAAGTTTTTTAAAAATTCTTTTAATTCACTTCTACTTTCCCTCCATTCCTTTACCACTTCCCAAAAGGTCGTATTATCAAGAAAGGCTTTTTTTCCAATAGAATAGGGTGCGCTAAATTTAAATGGTAAAGAAAGAAAAGTATTCAATAAGATGGATCGAGATTGAGCACCCATACCAGCTTCATCAAAAGCAAAGTTTTGGTCAATTTTTTCTTGAATATAGTTAACAGATTGTCGTTCTGTAAGCATTAAATGTTGCATTATTTCTAATACCGACCAAGCATCAGCCGGAGCTTTGTTGAGCGTATTATCAGTATAGTCTTTTAAATCTTCAAAAAGATCAACGAGTTTTTTGTCTAGTCTTTTTACTGTGTTTTGCAATGATTTATCCATCTGAAAGATTTAACTAGTGTTTGAAGACTTAAAACGATTGCAATGATAAAAAAAAACCAGTACTTACACGTGTATTTTGTTAGGGTTTATCAAATTTTATACACGAAATTAATAGCTTAAGTAGTTCAACCACGAATTCACTAATTTGTGTATAGCTAGCGCCTAGAATTAGTGAATTAGGAATGAGGTAGAAATAACTATGGATTCTTGAGGCAGTTATTTTTTTTCTTTCAAGGCGCAAAAACCGCACATAGCCTAAGCTACGTAAGGCTTTTTGCAACGAAGAAAGGAAGAAAAAAAACTAGTCAAGAGTCGATAGTTATTCTTGCGTCATTCCTTAAGTAGTCTGACAAAAATAAGCTAACAACTAATTATGTATAATCGTTTGATAATCAAAACTCTGCATCTTCGCATCTCCGCGTTTATTTTTGTACTCCTACTTAGTGGTTAATTTTCACCATATTAAGTAACGTGAGTTTTGGGTATAAATGTTTGATATTGAATTAGTTAAATTCGAGTAT
>CAYOBX010000054.1:0-5242 GCA_964402245.1 uncultured Saprospiraceae bacterium
CTTGGCTTTCGCTAAAATCAAAATGAGAAAAATGAATCTAGCTTATACCTTCTAAATTGTGTGGAATAAGATCTTAGCATTAGGCAAGCAGTAGCTTTTATATAGTTCTTTAGAGGGAGCAAATTTGTTTTGTTTTTTTATAAAAAAACAAAACAAATTTGCTCCCTCTAAAAATAATATTAAACATACTTGTTGCCGAGTCTTAAGCCAAGAATACTATAACTTACTGATTTTCAAGAAAGTATTTTTTATTTTTTGAATTTATTTTCAGCGAAAACCAAGTTATTAATCAAAAATAATAAATGCTCTCGATGTGCTTTAGCTTCTAACTGCTTGTCTTTACTCGACTTCACCATTTTTTTAATCTGCTTGATCTCCTAGAGCATCGCTGACTTAGAGATGTTATTATATTCCCCATTCGACAAACCACTAATCAAACCTTTAGTGGTTAAATTTTCAACACTTTAGAAGAATATTGTAGGAATTTTTGATAGAAGGAGAGTAAATCCAAAACATCTTTCTATATTTGCGGTACTGGCGAAACAAAAATATTACCACTAGTATAATTTCTTTTTCAAAATGTCGTTCTTAAAATATGATTACAAGAGACCACATTATTAAGACTGCTACAAAGCTATTTCTTAGAAATGGAGTGAAAACGGTAACAATAGACCGTATTGTGAAGGAATTACATACGTCAAAGCGGACGGTCTACAATCATTTTAAAGATAAAACGGCCCTATTGACGGCTTGCTTGGCTACTTACCATGCAGCAATTAAGCAGGAGAATGAGCGAATTATAGAGGAAGCAGAAAATGCAATAGAGGCAATGGGCCATTTATTACAGCATATTATTAAAAGAGCAAATGTAGTAAACCCTAATTTTTTCAATGATATACTTCACTACTATCCTGGTTTACTAAATAAATCCTATCGAAAGACCGGAAACTTTGCACATAAGAACTTAGAATATTTAGCAGAATGGGGAGTGGAGGATGAAATTTTCAGAAAAGATATAGACATAGCGGTTACTAGTAAAACGGTACTCGCCATGTTGAAAATGTTAAAAGATAATGATCTGTTTCCAATAGAAGAATATAGTAAAGAACGATTGACTTTTGGTATTTTAATACCTTATATGCAAGGTCTTTGTACAGAAAAAGGTTTGGAAATATTGGAGATGCAGGAGGAATTGTTTCGAGTGACAATATAAAAGAAATCAGAGGTCAGACCGCTGCGCTGTCAGATCGCCTACGGCTGTCAGAAGCGTCATGTTGTCAACGTCATAAATCTGACTTCTGACAGTTCCGTTAGCGTAAGCTAACTAGAACGGTCTGACTTCTGACTTCTAAATAAAAATACATGAATTTAAATAACTCTTTAAGAAAAACACCAGTAGCAGTAGTAGGTATGTCTGCCATCTTTGCAGATGCAAAAAACCTAGAGGAATTCTGGACGAATATTATCACGGCAAAAGATAGTATTCGAGAAGTACCAGAGAGTAGATGGAAAATAGAAGACTACTATGATCCTGATATGACCGCCCCAGACAAAACCTATTGTAAGGTAGGAGGCTTCATACCAGACATAGATTTCAATCCTATGGAATTTGGTTTACCACCTAATATTTTAGAAGTAACAGATGCTTCACAGTTACTGGGCTTAGTTGCAGCAAGAGATGCATTAGCACATGCAGGGTACGGAAAGAATTCTGCAAAGTTTACTAAAGAATTAAAAGAAAAAACGGGCGTAATATTAGGTGTTGGTGGAGGACAGAAACTAGTAGGGCCATTAATGGGGCGTTTGCAATATCCTATTTGGAAGAAGGCTTTGCAGGCGAGTGGTATTGCAGATGCAGATATTCCGCCGATTATTGAAAAGATGAAAAATGCGTTTATTGGTTGGAACGAAAATTCTTTTCCAGGTTTGTTAGGAAATGTAATTGCTGGACGGATCACCAATAGATTTGATTTAGGAGGTATTAATAGCGTAGTAGACGCAGCATGTGCTGCTTCTTTGAGTGCTATCAAAATGGCATTGAGTGAATTGGTAGAAGGGCGATGTGACATGATGCTAACAGGAGGGGTAGACACAGACAACTCTCCTTTTATGTATATGTCTTTTAGTAAGACTCCTGCTTTTTCTAAATCTGGACATATTCGTCCATTTGATGATAGAGCAGATGGAATGTTGATTGGAGAGGGATTAGGTATTTTAGTTTTAAAAAGATTAGAAGACGCGGAGCGAGATGGAGATGATATATATGCAGTCATAAAAGGAATAGGGGCATCAAGTGATGGTCGTTTTAAATCAGTATATGCGCCTCGTTCTTCTGGACAAGCATTAGCCGTAAGTCGAGCCTATGAAGAAGCAGGTTATGAGCCTGCATCTGTAGGCTTATTAGAAGCACATGGTACAGGTACAGGTGCTGGTGATCCGACAGAGTTTGCTTCTATGCAAATGGTCTTTGGAAAAGATAATCCACACAAACAACATATTGCGCTTGGTAGTGTTAAATCACAAGTTGGACACACCAAGGCAGCCGCTGGTGCTGCGGGAATGATAAAGGCTGTTCTAGCTTTGCATCATAAAATACTACCTCCAACTATCAATGTAGAAAAGCCCAATTCTAAATTCGATATTGAAGATTCAGCAATTTATATTAATACAGAAACTCGTCCTTGGCTAAGTGGTAATACGCCTCGACGAGCAAGTGTAAGTGCTTTTGGTTTTGGAGGAATTAATGTCCATGTGGCAATGGAAGAATATTCAAAAGAACATAAAAAACCTTATCGTTTTCACCAACCCTATAAAGCTATTTTATTAAACGCTGCTACACCTTCGACATTATTGACTACTTGCCAACAGGCATTGCAAACTATAGAATCAGATGGAGAAATCGCTTATTTAAATTTAGCGAACCAATCTAGAGAGGTCATCCCTACGACTGCTGCAAGGCTAGGTTTTGTAGTTAATAATGAAACGGAGTGTAAAGATTTTTTAAAAATAGCTATAGAAACTTTGCAAAGTAATACGGCTAATTGGGAACATCCAAAAGGCATTTATTTCAGAGTAAATGGTATTGCACCAGATACAAAAGTAGTTGCTTTATTTTCTGGGCAAGGTTCTCAATATGTAGGTATGGGTAGTGAATTGGTCAATGCATTTCCAGAAATTCGCAAAGCATTTGACCAAACAGATAGCTTATTTGAAAAAGAAGGAAAGGAACGTTTGTCAAAGACTATTTTTCCAATTCCTGTTTTTAATAAAGAAGCTAAACAAGCCAATCAAGTTGAATTAACAAGAACCCAAAATGCGCAACCAGCTATAGGTACGCTTAGTATGGGGATGTATAAAACGATGCAGCAGGCTGGTTTTACACCATCGTTTACAGCAGGGCATAGCTTTGGGGAGTTAACGGCCTTATGGGCAGCAGGCGTGTATGATGAACAAACGTTCTTGTCTTTAGCAAAAGCGCGAGGTGCAGCAATGGCTGCACAAAATCCGAATGCAGAGACTGGAACTATGCTAGCCGTAAAAGCACCCATCGACCAAGTAGAAGTTGCTGTAAAGACTTTACAAGGGGTAACAATTGCAAATATCAATTCAACCAAACAAGTAATATTAGGTGGTAGTCGTCATGCCATTGGTACTGCTGCGGAGCAGTTGAAACAACAAGGATTTTCCGTTGTGCCTTTATCTGTATCCGCAGCATTCCATACGGAATTTGTTCAGCATGCCCAGCAACCTTTTGCAGCGTATGTAGCTACCCAACAATTTAATGCGCCTAAGATTCCGGTCTTTTCAAATACAACTAGTGAAGCATATCCTGCTGATACAACAAGTATTCAAGCAATTTTACAAGGACATATTTTGAAACCTGTTTTGTTTAAAAACCAAATAGATAATATTTACAAAGCAGGAGGTCGAGTATTCGTGGAATTTGGCCCGAAGGGCGTATTGACAAATCTAGTAAAAGATATTTTAAAAGATAAAACAGATGCACAAGCGATTGCCTTAAATCCTAATGCTAGAAAAAATAGTGATTTGCAATTTCGCCAAGCAGTCATTCAATTGCAAGTATTAGGACTTCCAGTCGGAGAGGTGGATAAATACAAAAAAGAAATTCCTACCCTACCAGGCAAAACAAAATTAAATGTTCGATTAGGTGGTCATAACTATGTGAGTGATACTACTAAAAAAATATACCAATCGACTTTATCAAACGGTATTAAAATAAGTAATGGCAGTACTACAATTGTGGAAAAAGTGATTGAGAAAATAGTAGAAGTACCTGTCGAGAAAATAATAAAAATACCCGCTGTTAATAACATTTCGACTACTAATCAGGAAGACGATATGAATAAAGAAACTTTAGCATTATTATCAAATACCATAGATCATTTTAAATCGCAACAAACAAAATCTTTAGCATTATTTGAGCGATTTATTAATGAGCAAAATAAGCAGTCGGAACAATTGATACAATTGTTATCGACCAAGATTGACAATGCCCCCAAATCCTCTACAACATCTCCGTCAACAAACGGAAGTGTTGGACAACGTCAAACTAGTCCTTCCATTTCCCCTACATTGATTTCCAATACAGTTGTGCAGAACAACGGTAATGGTTCAAGGGGGAATGGTCTTATCCAAAAACAACAGCAGTCGGTGGCTACGAATGGTTCCATTCCTGTAGCTACCGCACCTGTTACAGTTGCACAATCAGCAGCACCATCTACTGGTGGTACAGATCGGAAAGCTTTAGAAAATATTTTATTGAATGTGATCTCTGAAAAGACAGGCTATCCCACAGAGATGCTAGAATTGGGAATGGATATGGAAGCGGATTTGGGAATTGATTCGATCAAGCGAGTAGAGATATTTGGTTCGATGACGGAGTCCCATCCAGAAGTGTCAGGTATTAATCCGAATGAATTAACGGAGTTAAGAACCTTGGGTCAGATTGTGGATTACTTAGCAGGAAAGAGTGGAGCGAGTGCAGTTGCTACACCAAGCCAAACGGCAACACCAGTAGCGGCGACACCTACGGCATCCGCCCCTGTCGCAGTTGTCCAATCAGCAGCAGCAACTACAGGCGGCGCAGATCGCAAAGCTTTAGAAAATATTTTACTAAGTGTTATATCCGAAAAGACGGGCTATCCAACGGAGATGTTAGAATTGGGGATGGATATGGAAGCGGATTTGGGAATTGATTCGATCAAGCGAGTAGAGATATTTG
>CAYOBX010000054.1:5342-8199 GCA_964402245.1 uncultured Saprospiraceae bacterium
GTTCGATGACAGAGTCCCATCCAGAAGTATCAGGCATCAATCCGAACGAGTTAACAGAGTTAAGAACCTTGGGTCAAATAGTAGATTATCTAGCAGATAAAAGTAAAAAAAAAATCCTAGCATAAGCGAAGCGATAGTAAAGGTAGAGGATGCAACATCCTCTACCCCTACTACTACCAACCAGGTAAAAACGACTACCTTTCATGGAGTAGGGAGAAAAGAAGTAGGACTACAATTTTTACCACAACCAGATTATTTAAATTTTACCCTTCCTTCCACACATGTCGCCTTAATTACTAACGAAGGCACAGAATTAACAATTAAAGTTCAACAGGCATTAGAAGCAAAAGGAAATAAAGTAGTTATACTCAACCAACCTGAAGTAGTAAATAATCCAGTTCAAAATAAGTCGGTCACACTAGGAAGTAATACAGATGAAGCGATTGCTATTGCTTTGCAAACTATCGAACAGCAATATGGCAAGGTAGGCACCTTCATCCATTTACATCCACATCTTGAATTTCAAGGCGGCAACTTCGCTCAACACTTCCAAACGGAGCGAATTATTCTACGCAACGTCTTTTTATTAGCCAAACATTTACAAGCACCCTTAAATGAATTAGGAAATAGACAACGTGCTAATTTCTTAACGATCAGTCAAATGGATGGGCAATTAGGACTTGGAAAACGAGGCAATGTTTCGGTAATGGCAGGGGGCTTAAGAGGCTTAGTGAAATCTTTAAATTTAGAATGGTCTTCGGTATATTGTAGATCGATTGATCTCCAACCAGAATTATTAACTACTACCAAAGTTTCTCAAATTATAGCAGAACTACATGATGCAGATGTGTCCATTATGGAAACTGGTTTTACGGAGACAGGTCGAGTAACCACTCATGCTATACCCATCATCGTAAAAGAAAATCAAACAATAGAGACAAAGATTATTAAAGATTCGGTTTTCCTAGTTAGTGGAGGTGCCAAAGGTGTGACGGCTACTTGTGTATTGGAAATGGCCAAAACATTTAAATGTAAATTTATTTTACTTGGTCGTTCTTCGAATGATTATGTATTGCCTGCTTATGCCAAAGAGGCAACAGATGATGGCACTTTAAAACGCCTCATCATGAATGATTTGAAAGAAAAAGGAGAAGCACCAAGCTTGCCAAAAGTAAAATCCATTTTTAGTCAAATTAATTCTAAAAAAGAAATCCAACAAACCTTAGATCAAATAGCTGCATACGGTGGACAAGCCATTTATATAAAAGGAGATGTAACGAAGGCAGCGAGTTTCAAAGTAGATTTATTAAAAGCTACCCAACAGTTGGGAGCTATCACCGGAGCGATTCATGGAGCAGGAAGGCTAGCCGATAAATACATACAAGATAAAACGGCAACAGATTTTGAAAACGTTTTATCTGTAAAATTAGATGGTTTATTAAGTCTATTTCAAAGCGTTAATATTCATCACTTAGATCACTTAATGTTGTTCTCTTCCGTAGCTGGTTTTTATGGAAATGTAGGACAGACGGATTATGCCATTGCCAATGAAATATTAAGTTCCGCTGCCCATTTATTTAAAACGAATCATCCCAATACCCATGTATCTGCGATTAACTGGGGCGCATGGGATGGCGGCATGGTAAGTGATGCCTTGAAGAAACAATTTGAGGCAGCAGGGGTCAAGCTTGTAAATAGCGAAGGAGGTGCAGCAATGTGTGTCAATGAATTTAATACCGCTTATTTCAACCAACCACAATCTATTATCGGTGGAACTTTGCCTGCGGCCATAAGTCATATCAGTGAAAAATTAGATACCCATAAAGTAGAACGAACGTTCACTTTAGCAGACAATCCATTTTTAAATCACCATGTCATTCAAGGCAATGCAGTCTTACCCGTAGTCAATGCAGGTGGTTGGATGTCGCAAACTTGCGAAAAACTATATCCCGATTTTCGAGTGTTCGAAGTCGAAGATATGAAGCTTTTTAAAGGAATTGTTTTTGAAGGATCAGAGACGAAAAATTGTACGATAGAAGTAAAAGAATTAGAAAAGACAGCCGAGCGAATTGTTTTTGAAACAACGGTTTATAGCAAAGGCAGCAAGTTGCCCACTTATCATTATAAAGCGAAAGTGACGATTGTTAATAAGAAAAGCATTCCTGCTGCCCCAATTTTTAAACCTACTATTAGTGGAACGTTCTCAACTAAAAAAGGAGCCTACCTCTACCAAGATGGCTCTCTCTTTCACGGAAAATATTTCCAAGGGATAGAAGACATAATAGATTGGAATGAGCAACAGATTGTTCTTTCTTGTAAAGCACCTGCTGTACCATTATCGGATCAGGGGCAATTTCCTGTTCGCTCTGTGAATACTTTCTTTTCGGATATACAATATCAAGGGATGGTGGTTTGGGTGCAGCGGTATCATGAGGGGGCGAAGAGTTTGCCCTTGTCTACACAGTCGGCAACGATTTATAAACCTGTGCCTTTTGGAAAGGAATTGTTTGTGCATGTTGGGATTGTGGAAAATTCGGCGTTTAAATTGGTGGCGGATTGTACGGTGTATGATGGGGAGGGTAGGGTGTATATGGTGACGAAGGGGGCGGCGGTGACGGTGTCTCGGGAATTGGCTTGGTAGGTAAATTCTCAATACTGCTTCAATGTCAGAATTAGGATTTGTAGGATTCCAGGATTAATAAGATTTTGACAGTAGCACGTTTGAAAATCCTACTAATCCTAAAATCCAATAAATCCTAATTCTGATGTTTTTGTAGGATTCCAGGATTAATAAGATTTTGGCAGTAGCACGTTTGAAAATCCTACTAATCCTAAAATCCAATAAATCCTAATTCTG
>CAYOBX010000054.1:8299-18878 GCA_964402245.1 uncultured Saprospiraceae bacterium
ATGAGAAAATACCTGCATTTCTTACATTACTGCGTCAACAAATTAAGCCAGGTGGTTCGCTGATTTTTTTAGATAATAATTATATAGAAGGTAGTAGTACACCCATTTCTAGAACAGATAAACTAGATAACACTTATCAAATAAGGACCTTAGCAAATGGGGAACAATATGAGATTATAAAGAATTTTCCAGAGCATTTAGAACTTGCTAGCATACTAATACAAATGGATTTAGGTTTAACATGGATGAATATGGAATATTATTGGAGAGCCGTTATAAAAGAATTGGTGATTTGAATAAACTTCTTAGCAAAAAAACAGCTATGAAAGACCTAATAGATATATGGAAAATCTAAGAAATGGACATGTGGGACGAAGATTATTTTAACATGGAAGTCTAAGCTTTTGTAGAAGTTAAAGAGAACAAAACAGGTAATTTTCATTTTGGCTTAGTAAGAGGTTATTTTCATTGTAGTATGTATGATTTTGGGGAAAGTAAAAGATTAGAATCTAAAGATACTATCAAAGGAGAAATTAGATTTCATAGTAGAGATGATTCTATTTATGTCACAAAACGAAAAAAATAAAATAATGGCAAAAGAATTTAAGAATACCAAAGGAAAAATTTATTACATCAAGTCAAGAATGACTAAGAAAGGTAATACTACTTATTTTATGACAGTAAAGCTGGACAAAGATTGTTTAAACAGTGTGCCAGAAGGATATCAAGTGTTTGAGAAATATGATATGCAAACACTTTATGTTAGAAAAAAAATAGCTAGTAAGTTTTCAAAGGAAGACATAGCTTTTATTGAAAAAGAACTGAAAAGTAATACGGATATCGAGTCCTATAAACTAGATGTGCATGGCGAAGAAATAAAAATTTATATGGTCGAAAAGGAAGCAGGAAGAGATTCATTTATAGAAAATTCTATAGCTAGTTTTTCATTTGATAAAGTAAAAGCAGCATTATTTAAAAGTGTTTTACTACGATATGAAGAACGACTTAAAATCCAAGTTAAAGGTAAAAAAGAGGACAAAGAATTTTTAGTGTTACGCTATTGCTATAGAGGATCTGTAGATGATTGGATCGTAATAGATGCTGGAGAGAATTTACAAGAATTAGCAAAAAGAACAATTGTGCATTTAGGGAAAGAATCCTATTTTGAATTATATCGAATAAGATAAAACATGAATCAAAAAATAGCCATCATAGGCATGTCCGGTCTCTTCCCAGGATCTTCCACCAACGAAGAATTTTGGAATAACCTCCTACAAGGGAAAGACCTGACAAGCATGGCAACCGAAGAAGACTTCGGCGTATCCCCAGATAATTTTTTTAAAGATGGAAAAGGAATAGTAGATAAATGCTATTCCTTAAGAGGCGGATATATTCGGGATTTTGAATTTGATCCAAAGGGCTATGAGCTGTCGGAAGACTTTTTAGTAGCGCAAGATAAATTGTATCAATGGTCCATTTATGTAGCAAAGGAAGCATTGGCGCATAGTGGATATTTTGGACAGAAAAAGGCATTGAAAAAATGTGGAGTCATATTGGGGAATTTATCTTTTCCAACAGGATCATCCCATAAACAGTTAGCTTCTATCTATACAGAAACGGCAGAACAGGCCATTCAAAAAATAATAAAGCAGCCTGATTTTAAAATCACTCCATCTATAAAAGAGGTGCCTCAAAATGAGGTGCTTACTTATACTCCTTCTCAAATGGTGGTGGAAGCATTGGCTTTGGGGGGAACTCATTATGCCTTAGATGCGGCTTGTGCAACTTCTTTATATGCTATAAAATTAGCATGTGATGAGTTGCAATTGGGTAAGGCAGATATGATGTTGGCGGGGGCGGTTTGTGCATCCGATCAATTGTTTATTCATATGGGCTTTTCGATCTTTCATGCCTATGCACCGCATGATAAGAAGTTTGTTCCATTGGATAAAGACTCGGCGGGTTTGGTATCTTCGGAAGGAGCAGGGATGGTGGTTTTAAAAAGATTAGAAGATGCAGAGCGAGATGGTGATAATGTATTAGGGGTAATCGGTGGAATTGGTTTATCGAATGATGGGCGAGGAAAATTTTTATTAAGTCCCAATCCAAAAGGACAACGCTTGGCATTTGAACGGGCCTATGCTTCAGGTGCGATTGACCCAGCTGATACGTCTTATTTGGAATGCCATGCAACAGGTACGCCTTTGGGAGATGTTACGGAATTAAATTCTATAGCTAATTTTTTTGAGGCACATCAGGTAAAACCATTATTGGGTTCTGTCAAATCTAATATGGGGCACTTGTTGACGGCGGCAGGTATGACGGGTTTGTTGAAGGTGTTATTGGCATTGCAAAAAGAAATGATTCCGCCGAATATTAATTTGGAAAATGCTTTAAATGCGGAGAATGAATGGATTGGGGGGGAGCAAATGATTGCTAAAGCAATAGAATGGAAAGGGGAAAATCGACAAGCAGGAATTAACTCTTTTGGATTTGGAGGGACGAATGCACATATGGTTGTAAGAGAGCAGAGAGCAGAGAAGCGAGAGGAGAGACAAGATATGTTGAAGGAAAGGAAAAATGATTCATTGGCAATTGTGGGGATGGATGCACACTTTGGCGATTGTACGAATTTAGAAGATTTTTATAAAACTATATTTGAAGGGAAGCAACATTTTAAAGAGCTACCCAAAAGCCGATGGAAAGGATTTGAAGAGAATGAGGAACTACTAGAAGAATTCGGCTTTGAAGATGGACAAGCACCGAAGGGGGCTTATATTGAAGATTTTGAAATAGATTTATTACGCTATAAAATTCAACCACAAGAAGCAGAAACTTTAGAACCTCAACAGGCATTGATTTTAAAAGTAGCAGACAATGCCTTGAAGGATGCAGGCTTAGCGGAAAGTCAAAATGTAGCGGTTTTAATAGCGATGGAATCAGAATTGGCGATTCATCATTATTTAGCACGATGGGATAGTACTTGGCAATTAAAAGAAGCTATTTCAAAAAGTGGTATTGTGTTGGATGATACCCAACAAGCACTGTTAGAAGAGACGACAAAAAATGGAATGTACTTTAGACAAGGTTCTCAAACACCGAGTCAGCATACCAGTTTTGTAGGCAATATTATGGCGAGCCGAATAGCGGCTTTATGGGATTTTTCTGGCCCTGCTTTTACGGTTTCTTGCGGTGATAATTCTGCATTTAAAGCCTTGGAGATTGCGCAAAATTTATTAACCTTAGGAGAAGTAGATGCAGTAGTCGTAGGAGGAGTTGACTTTGCAGGAGGAATGGAGAATGTACTATTGCGTAATAAAGAACATAAAGTTAATCAATCAAATCAACCAAGTCTTTCTTTCAATCAAAATGATAATGGATGGTTAGTTGGAGAAGGGGCAGGAGCGATAGTTTTAAAACGAGTAGAGAATACTGCAAGCGATAAAGTGTATGCAACAATTGATGGTGTTGGAAAACAGACATGCAATGCATCTTCTACTATAGATTATATCGAAATAACAGGAACTGGTATTTCCGAACAAGACAATAAAGAATTAGAGCATTTATTAAAAAATAAGCCACTTCAAAAAATAGCATTAGGAAGTGTCAAGACAAATATAGGTCATACAGGGGCAGCATCAGGTATAGCGAGTATCATTAAAACGGCTTTATGCTTGCACCATCAATTTATTCCAAGTATACCCAATTGGCAGGCACCAAAATCAAATCAATTTGAAAAGGAAAATTATTATTTTCCAACAAATTCCCGTCCTTGGATAACACCTTGTCAACAAACTAAAGACCAAACCTCGAAGCGGAGTGCATTAGTCAATGGCCTAGATGGGCTACAAGTACGGATGTCGGAAGCACTTAATATCGTGGATCAATTAGAAGTGTCTCCAATCTTTTTGCCCCAATTATTTCCATTAAAAGGAAATACAGAAAGAGACTTAATACAGCAACTGGCTGCCTTAGAAATTGCAGTAACTACAAATATCGATGTAGGAATATTAGCAAAACAATTTTATACTACCTATCAAGAAAAGCAAGGGAATTATTGTATTGTTTTAATCGCTTCGAATAAACAAGGACTACAACAAGAGTTGCAATTTTTTACAAAAAATCTAACTAATGCTTTTCAGAAAAAAAGTATTTTAAAAACACCCAAAGGAAGTTACTTTACAATAAATCCAATTGGCAAAAAAGGAAAGGTGGCATTTGTTTATCCTGGATCAGCAAGTACTTATCCAGAAGTTGGACGAACGCTTTTTCAATCATTTCCTAATTTATTATCTCACTTTGAAGGAGTAGTGCCTTGTGTAGATGACTTTATCTGTTCGGATTATTTATATGCTAAAACAATAGAAAAAGGAACAGGGCAGAATATTTATGATAATGCGATTGCCTTAATGTCTGCAGGCGTATTTTATGCTACCGCCTATACTAGAATCCTACAAGATATTTTTAAACTAGAACCTAATATGGCATTTGGTTATAGTATGGGCGAGTGTAGTAGTATGTATTATGCGACAGGAATGTGGGAGGCGGATAATGCTAAGGAGTTTAGAGAATCCCCTATTTTCTTAAATGGTTTTGCAGGTGATTTAGAGGTCTTATCCAAGGACTGGAATATCTCCTCAGAAGAGGCGAAAGCTCGTTGGGTAAGTTATGTTTTGTTAGCACCCAAAGAAAAAGTAGTAGCAGTAGTTGCACCCTATGAAAAAGCCTATTTGACTTTTATTAATACAGATAATCAAATAGTAGTCTCTGGAGATAAAGTAGCTTGTGAAGAAATTATTCAACAACTCGGATGTCAATTTATTCCTATACCTTTTCAAAATGTCATCCACCATGATTGTTGCAGGCAAGAGGAGGAAGGTTTGGTAAGTATGCATCAATTTCCATTAAAGACCATTCCGAATATTGACTTTTATTCAAGTATTACCAATAGTAAAATTCCACTAGATAGTGAGACAATAGCTAGGAATTCTACAGAGGTGTGTTGTAATGTAGTAGACTTTCCAAAGACCGTTCGAGCGGTATATGAAGATGGTGCAAAAATATTTATTGAAGTGGGTACCAATGCCACTTGTACAGGATGGATAAAAGATATTTTAAAGAAAGAAGAACACTTGGCAATCAGTATAGATAATAAAGGCAAAACGGCAGAACAATCTATTATAGAATTATTGGCGCAGCTGACAAGTCATGGAGTGGACTTGGATTTATCTGCTTTATATCCTACTACTGAGACTGCTAAACAACCTCGACGATTTTTAAAGAAAATTGTGGTGGGTGGAAAGCGAGTGTTTGATTTGTTATTGAGCAAAGAAATGACAGAAGCGTTTGAGAATGTCGGGAAAGATATGGTGTTGGCATCTAGCGAATCCAATTCATCTATTGCATTAAATAAAACACTTGTTGAAAAAAATAGCAATCAAGCTATTTTAACATCTAATAGAATTGAAACTAGTAATAAAATAGGAATAAACGCAATTTATAAACAAAACCCTCGCACCGCTCCCCCTATGGAGATTGGAGGGAATATTTCGCTACCCACAAAATCAAACACGCCAAATCAACAATTCGCAACTAACAAAACTATGGATACCTTAGCACCTATCACAAAAAAACAAATTGGAGAAAACGGCTTGCCGATCTACGACTTCTCTACTCAAGAACATTTAAAAGATAAAAACATAGTCTTTACTCAACAAGACTTAGAAGAATTTGCCAATGGAAAAATAGCTAATGTTTTTGGAAAAGAATATGCGGTCATAGATACCTATAGTCGTAGAGTCATGCTTCCTCAATATCCTTATTTGTTAGTAAGTCGAGTGACAGGATTAAAAGGCAAAATGGGGATGTATGAACCATCGACTATGCAGACAGAATATGATATTCCGCATGGTGCATGGTTTACCACAGATCGACAAATTCCTTGGGCGGTATCCGTAGAATCAGGACAATGTGATTTGTTATTGATTTCTTATTTAGGGATTGATTTTCAGAATAAAGGAGAGTTAGTTTATCGACTCTTAGATTGCACTTTGACTTTCGTGGATGACCTACCATTCGAAGGACAAACTTTGCGCTATGATATTTCTATTAATAATTTTGTTAGGAATGGAGAGAATTTATTATTCTTTTTTAGTTATCGTTGTTATGTGGAAGATCGCTTAGTGTTAAAAATGGATGGTGGTTGTGCAGGCTTTTTTAGAGATGAGCAATTGGAAGAAGGAAATGGGGTAGTGTATACAGATGCGGAAAATAAAATTAGACAAAACGCTAAAAAGAAATATTTTACGCCTCTAGTAACAACAGAAAAAACAGCTTTTTCTATAGAAGATTTACGACATTTAATTAATGGCGATCTAGAAAAATGTTTTGAAGAAGAAAGCTATTTCTTGAATGGTCGGAATCCATCTTTACGGCTACCGCCAGAAAAGATATTAATGATTGATCGGATCACTTCTGTTGATCGGACAGGTGGTGCGTATGGATTGGGTTACATCATTGCAGAAAAAGACTTACATCCAGATGATTGGTACTTCCCTTGTCACTTCCGAGATGATGAAGTATTAGCGGGTTCTTTACAAGCAGAAGGGGGAGGGAATTTATTGCGTTTCTTTATGTTGTATTTAGGCTTACAGCGTTTAATGAAAGATGCACGTTACCAACCTGTTTTTGATGTGCCGCAAAAGGTACGATGTCGTAAACAAGTAACACCAGGCGAAGACACGAAACTAATTTATAAATTAGAAATCAAAGAAATAGGATTGATTCCAAATCCCTATGTGATTGGGGATTTAGAAATTATTTCTAATGGGGTCGTAACGGTACACTTTGAGAATTTAGGTTTACAATTAAGAGAAAAAAATAATCCAAAATATTTAGAGACAACAAAAGATGTCTATACCTCTCCACGTTCCGAAGGTGCTTTATTAAATGAAAAAGCAATCACCACTTTTGCCTTAGATAATTTATCGGAATGCTTCGGAGAAGAGTTTGCAGTCTACGATGGTCGAAAAGTATCTCGCCAACCGAATACGGATTTACAAGTTATTTCTAGAATTTTAAAAATAGATGGCGAGCGACATAATTTCAAACAACCCTCTACTGCTTATGCAGAATATGATGTGCCAGCAGATGCTTGGTACTACGAGCAAAATTCGGCAATAACGATGCCTTATTCCATCTTAATGGAAATTGCTTTGCAGCCTTGTGGTTTATTGGGTGCTTATTTGGGGAGTACGCTAAAATTCCCCGACCAAAATCTGTATTTCCGTAACTTGGATGGAGAGGGAGAAATGTTTGACTTGCCAACAGGCACCGATTTTAGAGGAAAGACAATTACAAATAAAGCAGTCTTAGCTTCCTCCGTTGCCTTAGGGGGAACGATCTTACAAAATTATACTTTTGAATGTGCTATAGATGGACATGTATTCTACAAAGGCAAATCTTCTTTTGGTTTCTTCCCAGCAGATGCCTTAGCTTCTCAGGCAGGTTTAGACAAAGGCGCAGAAGTAGAGCCGTGGTATAAAACAGAAAACTTATCCACGCAAGACTATATGCAAATCAAACTAGATTCGCTCTATGGAAAAATGAAGTTGGCGAAAGCACCAGAAGGCAAACCGCACTACCGCCTAGCCGAAGATCAATTAACATTAGTCGATAACCTACGAATAGCAAAAGACAAAGGACAATATAATAAAGGCTATATCCACGCCACTAAATTCGTTAAACCATACGAATGGTTCTTCACTTGCCACTTCTACCAAGATCCTGTAATGCCCGGTTCTTTAGGTGTAGAGGCAATCCATCAAGCGATGCAGGTATTTGCTTTACAGCAAGATTTAGGCAAAGATTTTAAATCTCCAAAATTTGTACAGTTACCGAATCATAAAACGAATTGGAAATATCGGGGTCAGATTTTGACGCATGTCAAAGAGATGCATTTGGAAATTCATATTAAAACGATTGAGCAGCGTGGGGCGCAGTTGGCTATTATTGGCGATGCTTATTTGTGGAATGAAGGGATGCGGATTTATCAGGTGACGGATTTGGGGCTGGGGATTGAGGAGGGGTAAGTGTAATATCTTTATTAAGAACTAAACTACCTCCATTTCGTATGAAATTTAGATATAACAAAATCTTAATTCTAAATAAAACGAAATGGATAACCAAAGTGTCAATGAAAGAGGAAGTTTTTATGGTAAAAGAGGAAATCAATTTGAAAGAGATTTGGTGAAAATATTAAATCAAGATAATTATTTGATAAGACTAAAAGAAGATTCTTTGAAAGAAAAGAGTTTTTACAAAATAATTCTAGATAAGTTATTAAAAGATAATCAAAGAAAAATAAGTGATGTATCTGGTGTCTCCGCTACTAATACTGTTCCTAGACTTAAGAATAATGGTAATCCAAAGACAGATATTATTTTAAAATTCAAGACACGATCTGGTGAAATTTATATTGAAACTATTTCTTTAAAGACAACTAATAAGAAAGTAGTATCTTGCCATGAATATCCCGCCGTCGATTTTATTAGAGTTTTGAGATGTGAAAATACAAGGTTGGCAGAATACCTAACTCTATTTCAAAAATTCCCAAGTTATAAAGCCACTGAACAAAATTGTAAGGATAATTATTCAATTACAGAATTTTCGGAATTACTAACAACTAAATCTTTAATGTTATCAGAATGGGCATTAAAAGGTATGCATGATATAGAAAATCTCGTTGATCCCAAACTACAGGTTTCGAATTATTTATTAATTTGGGATGATAAGTTAGAACAAATAGCATTTTATTCTATGGATGATTATATCAAAATGATTAGTACTCAAAAAAAAGGAAGATTAGGAGTACCTTTTAGCTGGACTTATCCTTCAAAGCGAAGAGGGAAAAAAATTCAATTAAAAGTTCCCATATTATTCGAATAAAAATGTATTGTAAATTTCTTTATTTTCCGCAAATTTCAATAATTTATTTTACCTTACAACATAATTTGTTTTAATAATTTTGATTTTAACACAACTATAATATGTTCAAATTCATTGATTTATTTGCAGGGATAGGGGGAATGCGACTTGCTTTTGAAAGAAATGGATGCGAATGTACATTTAGTTCCGAATGGGATAAGTACAGTCAAAAAACATACTTTGAGAATTTTGGAGAAATTCCTAATGGAGACATTACTGAAATTTCAGAGAAAGATATTCCAAATCATAATATTCTTATTGGTGGGTTTCCATGTCAACCTTTCAGTACTATAGGCAAAAGAGAAGGATTTGAACATCCAACCCAAGGCACGCTTTTCTTTGATATAGTTAGAATTTTAACCGAAAAAAGACCAGAAGCTTTTTTATTAGAAAATGTTCCAGGATTAGTTTCACATGATAAAGGAAGAACATTTAAGCAAATTCTTGACACTTTAGAAAATGAATTAAAATATTCTATCACTACAAATGTATTAGATTCTTCTAATTTTGGCGTACCTCAAAATAGAAAACGAATTTATATAGTAGGCTTTGATAAAAGATTTTATAAGAAAGAAACATATCCTTTTTTTTGGCCAAAAGAGCAATTAAAAAAAGTAGGAATTGGAAAATTTGTAGAGCAGCATGATACAGGTTATTCTATTTCTAATCACCTTCAAGGTTCATACATTTACAAGAAGGATGATGGTCGTCCTCAAGTAATTGACAAATCATCAGATATACAAGTTAAAACTTTAGTCTCAACCTATCACAAGATACAAAGACTAACTGGAACTTTTGTTAGAGATGGAGAAACAGGTTTACGATTGCTATCACATAATGAATGCAAAGCCATAATGGGTTTCCCTAAAGATTTTAAATTTCCAGTTTCTAGAACTCAAATGTATAGACAGATGGGGAATTCTGTAGTAGTGCCAGTTATCGAAGCGATAGCAAAAGAAATGATTACTGTCCTTAATAATTATTCAAAAAATAAAGTAAAAAAACTTAATAACATTCCTGTAGAAAGTATTCCTATGCTTCAGAATTAATCCTTATTGCAAGCTTACAATTTCTTTTTTATTGGGAGGATTACTTTTTACAATAGCTTGACCTAACTTATTGGTCTTTACTATTTCCTTAGCAAGCGGCAAATCCTTCTTAATAGTAAAAGTAAACGTCACCAGCTAAATAACTTCAATGATGAAACTCTAAATCTTAGGAGGTTACTTTTAAATAATTCAAATAATATAAAAAACTATTTTATAGAAGAGAAGAGGTATAGCAAAATTTCTGATTATAACGGATTGCGGTGATTACGAAAACCGCCTAACGAGGCAGAAATCAATAAATTTTGCAACCAGTCATCGTGATATACAAATCCATTCACCGCAAAACGTTACAATCAGAAAAATTTAATTGTTAGATATGACGCTATTTAAACGATGCATAATATATACCAATATTAAATCAATTATTAAGGATTAATTTTTTATATGTTCCAGTCATACTCCATGAAATTGACTTTATATCCAGAATACTGCACATCATCCAAAAAACGCTCTCCAAAATCTTCTCGATACCACTTAAAAATTTC
>CAYOBX010000055.1:0-1125 GCA_964402245.1 uncultured Saprospiraceae bacterium
TTTTTTTATAAAAAAACCTAGTAAAATCGCTACCTCTAAAAAAGAATACCAAAGCTACTGCTTACTGCTTACTGCTGGCGCAAAGGCCATGCCTTGTGCCTCCTATCCATAAAGGCTTAGCCTTTAAAAATTCCACAATCAGAAATAAGACTATTGAAAGATAATAAAATCATAGAAAAAAATCGGATAGCACAACCTACACCGACAGTGTGGACCTTAACAGAGGAACAAAAAATCACCTACCAATCTTTATTTATCCTCTATTTAATGGTCAAAAAGGACTACCGATTTAGTAATGTCCTAACAAGTAATCTTCGTTTGGTAGAAGAGGCGATTAATTTTTTGGAAGATAAAAAACTAATCGACCATACCCCTGTTGAAGGAAAGATTAAAAAGATCTTAGGCATCAAAGTGAGCCAAGAAGATCCAGATTGGATTTATAGTCCAACTCCTGCAGCTACAGAAGTGATTAATCAATACGAGCAGCGATATATTGAATTTTTGCGATTCTACGATGTCTTTGCACATGTGGACCCACAGGAAGGCACGTTTGCGATGTCTAACATGGGTAAATTACTCGTTGAAGAAGGGAAAGAGGAGTGGGCTATCTATAAAAGTTTAGATCGGTGGCATGATTACCGTATTCCAGTAATGGTCTTCAAAGGGCTAGATCCAAGAGAAATGATTTTCTTTTCGATGATGGCGGAAGGCCAGTTTGACCCATCAGATAAGGATGAAGATCATCAGTGGGCGGTTCGATTATTTTCTGATGAGCTATGGCTAGAAATGTATCAAATTCTAAACTCTGCCCCTCGATGGGAGGACCAAGGTGCGGAAGGTGTTAAGCCAAAAAAGATCATGAAAACGATCATTAAAATGGGCGCAGCGGTTGTAAAGGAGCAATTTGAATATGTGGATAAGGTATTAGAAGATAATGATACGTCTGGGTCTCATCGCTCAGATAATGATAATTATACGACTACAGTTATAGAGGAATATTACGATGATCCTGTCTATTATGGAGGAGCTTATTATACACCTTTTAGTAGCCCAATGTTTTGGCTGGGTATGGCGTTTTTGATATAAGTTTTTTATTGAAAATGAGAAATGAGAAATGAGAAATGA
>CAYOBX010000055.1:1225-13557 GCA_964402245.1 uncultured Saprospiraceae bacterium
GTATTCATCATTCATCATTTTGCATTCATCATTAATTCATCGTTCATCATTAAAAAAAAAAGTAACTTCTATGGTATTTATTGATCAGTCTGCTACCAATCTCCAACTAGCCATATATGATGGGGATGTAGACTTATCTCCATTGAATATTATAAAGGAAGCGCAGCAACAAATCTCTCCTACCCTATCTTTACATGTAGGAATTATAGGTGCTAGTCATTTTATAAAAATCCAACATGGTTCTCATTTTTTCACAGAAGTCTTTGCTTGTACTGATCTACAAGCTTTCCAAGTTAATAAGCTGAATCCGAGTACTGGAGAATTAAAAAATTTCTCCCTAGAAAGAACTAATGGTTTGCAGTATGAATTCCAACACCAATTCCATTCTTTAAAAGATCAGGAGCTAATTTCTCAACAATTGAATCGAGAAGTTAGCCAACTATCCTCCAAAGGGGTACACTTATCTTTCATCTTTCCGAAGTCAGTCGCCTCGCCATTTACTGCACGAACTATTACTGTTGCAGATATTAATGAAGACCTTTCCTTGATTAAAACCTTTACTATTCACGAGTATCCTCAAGAAGATATAATTGTTACCAACCGGAGTAGATTTTCTTTATAGCAAAAGGTCATAAATATTGATGTATCATCTCTGCACCTCTGCGTTCAATATCTTATTTTGCGTCTTAAGATACAACTCTTTTCATTTGTAAATCGGGCTTAACTCCTTGTCCGTAATATCCTTTTCTAATGGCAGGATGATACAGTCTTCGCAATTGAGATATAGTACTATGAGTTACAAAAAATATAGACTTACTTGCAGTTTGGGGGTTTGTACCAAATAATGGATTTGGTGCAAATTCCAATACTTCATGCGCTATATATTGAGCCCATTCTTTACTTATTATTTTTTCTACTGCTTTCAATCCTACCTGATAAGAACCTACGACGGGTCCAGCTGAAAAGTATTTTCCATCTTCCGCTACTTTTTTACCCGATGGACGAACTCCTATCTTTGGTAAATCAATTATCTGATGATAATTGGTAGTTGCCTCTTTTCCTTCTAACAGTCCTGTTGAACCAACTATAAAAGTGCCTGAACAAACACTAATAATCGCACTAGCATTTTTTTCTTGTTGGAGGATAAAATCTAATACTTTTGAATCTTTAATGTATCGGGGATGAGTCGCCCCAAATATCATCACATCCAAAGCGGGACAATTATCTAAAGTAATCGTAGTGTTCGTTGTTGGCCCGAGCGAAAAAACAGATTTAGATTTTCCTTTTTTATGCGAAAAATAATAAAACGTTGTATTAGGTATGGCTGCAAACACGTCTGCTGCTCCCATTACATCTGGTATGTACAAATCTGGAGCCGCGAATACACCAATCTTTAGAGGGGAAGGCAAAGGTGGCTGTTGTAAAACAACCTCTTTTTTTAAGGGATATGGAGTATGTCCATTATATTCTGAGTTAAATTCGGCTAACTTGGTCAACCAAGTCCCTCTGGTTTTCTGAAAAACCGTAAAGGCAGCTTCGATTGCTCCTGTAGATGGCCCTGATGTAATGAATTTCCCATCTACTACAGCTCTTCTTTCATCTATTATAGTAAGATTGGTTTGTTTCAGAAGAGCTAAAGTAGCTCGGTCGGCAGTTACTTTTTCTCTATTTAAAATCCCTGCTTTATGCAAAGCCCATACACCGTTGGAAATACCTATGATATATTTCACTTTAGGTGATTTTTGAGCGATAAACTGCCATAGTTCTGGTTTGTTAATTTCAATCTTGGTCATTTCTCCTACAACCAATACATCCAAATCTGGACAATCCTTATAGGTCGAATCGGCAACTAGACCAAAATTTGATTTACCACTTACTAGCCCTATATTTTTAGCAATAATAAAAATTTTGTTCCGTGGATGAAAACGAAATATCGCTTCTGTTTCTATAACATCTGCTGTCCTAAATCCAGGAGAAAGAATAAATCCTATAGTCATTTTGTTCAACATTCCCATGTAGTAATATTTTTTATTTTAAAATATCACAAAGGTAACTAGCGTACTCTTTTACCCTCTTACAAAATTTTGGAAATAATTTGTAAAATTCCTACTGCATTCAAACATCATCCAAAGGCTTTCTCGAAGAAATCTTCGCTTTTTTGAAAAAACTTGGTGTTAAGCCTGTTTCTTTCTTAAACTGATTACTCAAATGGGCTACACTTGAGTAATTTAATTTAGCAGCAATTTCGCTTATTGATAATTCATCATAAATAAGTAATTCTTTTACGCGTTCAATTTTTATTTTTTGATAGTACTTTTCTATCGTAACTCCTTCAACTTCAGAGAACAATTTGCTAAGAGCAGAGTAATTTTTGTATAAACTTTTTGACAATATTTCAGAGAGATTTTTCTTGCGAAGAATTTCATCTTTATATACCGATTTAACGATTATATTTTTAATTGTGGAAATGGTTATTTGGGTTTTGTTGCTTAATAATTCAAAACCATAGGATTGCAAATCTTTTTGTAGATCCTGGCGTTTCTTATCACTAACTTCTCGTTTTAACTTTACTTTTCCTAATTCTATATGTTCAATAGAATACCCTTTTTCTTTAAGCAGAGAACCTACTACGAGTATACATCGCTGACAGACCATATTTTTTATATGCAATTTCATTTTTGTTTTTTAATACTCTATCCTTATTAATACACACGACAGTAAACTGTTCTTTTCACCTCTTACTAAAGAGTTACCTATAAATCTAAAACAACTTACTTTAAAATCTGTTGTAATTTTTAATTCTAGGTAAAATACTTGAAAAAATAAAATTTTCCATCATAGAACATGGAATTGTACAAAACCTATCATAGTTTTACCTTTTACTATTACCAGCCAATAACTCAGTCTTTCAAAATAAATGAGATCCTTAATAAAATACTTCATTAATAACTCCATTGCAGCTAATTTGCTGATGTTTGCCATCCTGATACTAGGCGTTTTTGGAGCCTCTAATATCAAAAGGTTATTTTTCCCAGAAGTTCCTGAAAAAATAATACTCATACAATCAATCTATCCAGGTGCCTCCCCTGAAGAGGTCGAAGAAGGAGTTGTTTCGAAAGTAGAAGAAGCGGTAAAAGGCATATCAGGAGTGGATCGAGTGACCTCTAAATCTGTTGAGAATGCAGCAACTGTTACGATAGAAATAGTTGAAAATGAGGATGTAGATGCTATTTTAGCAGATGTTAAAAATGCAGTGGATGCCATAGCTGCTTTCCCTGTAGGGATGGAGAGTATCCGGGTGTATAAATTGGAAATTCTAGTCAATGCCATCTCTTATTCGATTAGTGGCGATTTGAATTTAAAGGCTTTAAAGAAATATGCACGAGATATAGAAGATGATCTTTTAGCAATAGATGGTATATCGAAAGTAGCACTGCAAGGGTTTCCAGAAGAAGAAATAGAGATAGCTTTTAGAGAAAATGATTTAAGAACCTATCAGTTGACTTTAGCCCAAGCGACCCAAGCTATCCGTAGTGCCAATCTAAATATTACGAGTGGAACCATTGAGGGAGAGAAAGAAGATTTGTTATTAAGAGCTAATAATAAAGGATATACGGCTAATGAATTTAGAGATATTATTGTTAAGACTTCTCCAGGAGGAAGTATCACTAGATTGCATCAAGTTGCCAATATAAGAGATAAATGGGTAGATAAACCTACTAGGGCCTATGTCGACGGAGAAGCAGCAGTGATCGTGCAATTACAGTATACCCAAGATGAAGATATTATAGACATTGCGAATAAAGCCAAGGTTTATTTTAAAGATTTTCAAGCTAAAAATCCAGCAATAAAAACAACTCTACTATTAGACGATTCAGAAGTCATAAAAACACGGCTGCAATTATTAATGGAAAATGGCTTAATGGGCTTCTTTCTGGTGGTCTTACTATTGGCTATGTTTCTGAATTGGCGATTAGCATTTTGGGTGGCTATTGCCATTCCAATTTCCTTTGCAGGCATGTTTATTTGTACTTCTTTAGTAGATCAAAGTATCAATGTGGTAACGTCTTTTGGGATGATTATGGTTTTGGGTATTTTAGTAGATGATGGAATTGTTATTTGTGAAAGTATTTATAGTAGATATGAGGAAGGTGGACTCAGTAGAACAGAAGCTGCTATTGAAGGAACTATGGATGTTTTACCAGCCGTAACAGGTGCCATTATCACCACTATGTTAGCCTTTGGTGGTTTTCACTTTATAGCAGGGCAAATCGGCGATTTCTTTTCCTCATTAGCCACTTTTGTGATTTTTGCCTTATTATTTTCCTTAATTGAAGGAGCTTTTATTTTACCTACCCATGTGGCACATTCTGCGGCACTTGATCCAAATACCAAAAAGTATTGGCTGACAAAAAAGCTAGATGCCTTTATGCAATTTTTGAGAGATAAGATATATGGACCAATTCTTCGATTTACTTTAAGTAATAAATTCTTTGTCTTCTCCTTAATCTTTGGTTTATTCATGGTCTCTATTTCAGCAATAAGGGGTGGACTAGTCAAACAAACCTTCTTTCCCAATGTAGAAGGCAACAATGTATATATTAATCTTAAATTACCAGCAGGTACCAATGAATCTATTACGCAAGGCTGGTTAGATAAATTCGAAGCGGCTGCATTAGAAGTGAACGAAGAAATTTCTAATAAATATATGGCCGATAGTTCTTCCATAGTCGTTCATGTTTTAAAAGAGTTAGGACCTACTAGCTACGAAGGAAAACTAAATGTCATTTTAATTGATGCAGAACAACGAACAACAATTGGAGATCGGGCGATTGGCGTAATGATAAAAGATAAAATTGGCCCAGTTCTAGAAGCAGAATCCCTTACATTTGGAGGCTTTGAAAATTTTGGCAAACCTGTTTCCTTAGCTTTAGTCAGTCAAAATGCAGATCAACTCAATAAAGCTACAGAGGAGCTAAAACAACAATTAAACGAGCTAGAAGAACTAAAAGATATTACCGATACCAATCAAGAAGGCTTAAAAGAAATCGCTATTAACTTAAATGAAAAAGGAAAGTTCTTAGGATTAAATTTACAAGAGATTGCAGGACAAGTAAGACAAGGTTATTTTGGTAGCGAAGTACAGCGATTGCAAAGAGGTAGTGATGAGGTAAAAGTATGGGTTCGAATAGCAGAAGCAGATCGTAAAAATATTGCGCAACTTAAAGAGATGCGTATCCGCCTGAATAATGGCCAAGAGTATCCACTCTCTTCTATAGCCACCTTATCCTATAAAAGAGATATATTAGCGATTAATAGATTAGAAGGAAAACGACAAATAACTGTTGAAGCTGATCTTGCTGATAATAAAGTCTCTACAGTCGATATTAATAATTTGCTTAAAGAATCAACTATTCCAGAAATTCAAACAAAGTATCCAGAAGTTACGGCCTTATTTGAAGGACAAGATCGGGAACAGGCAAAAACAGGGGAATCTTTTGGGAAGGTATATGGTGTTGTTTTATTTTTAATGTTTTTTGTAATTGCTCTTACTTTCCGATCCATTAGTCAAACAATAGCCGTCTTTGCACTAATCCCTTTTTGTTATATTGGAGTGGTCTGGGGACATTATTTAATGGATGAACCAATTTCCATGCTCTCTAATCAAGGGGTCTTAGCACTCATTGGGATATTAGTCAATGATGCATTGGTCTTTATATCTACCTACAATCAAAATTTGAAAAAAGGACTCCTACAAATGGATGCTTTGTACAAAGCTGGCATCTCTCGATTCCGTCCCATTACCTTGACCTCTGTTACGACCGTTGCAGGTTTGTTACCTCTTCTAGCGAATGAGAGTATAGGGGCACAGTTTATTATACCAATGGCCATATCCGTTGCTTTTGGCTTAATCTTTATTACGGCTATTATTTTGGTTTTACTTCCTATTTATCTAGTGGCATTCAATAGAATTAAGGTGTATATATCTTGGCTATGGAATGGGAAAAAACCGAGTTTTGAATCTGTAGAACGTGCGGTGAAGAATGTGGAACATGCTTTGACATAGCTCAAGCTTCCAGCTTGAAAATCTTAATTTTTGTGATTCTTTGACAAATTCCCTGATTGTAGCAGATTATCGAAGTTTGTAATGTATGTTTACTATCTTTCTTTAGAGGTAGGGATTTTGCTAGGTTTTTTTATAAAAAACCCTAGCAAAATCCCTACCTCTAAAAAACTATATCAAAGCTATTGTTTGCCGATTGTCAAAAGACACCCTCGTAATCATCTGATTATCAGATAATTATTTTTCAATCTAGGTATCCTTCAACCTGACGACTATGGTTTGTAATAAATAATTCAAAATCATGAAATCATTTATAGTAATAGTTAGCTTATTCTACATTTTTCCATCTGCGCTCTTAGCGCAAAAAAACAAAGACATAACAGCAGTAGAATCCATTCTAGCCCGCCAAGAAGCGGATTGGAATACAGGTAAGATTGATGCTTTTATGAACGGTTATTGGCAATCTGAAAAACTAAAATTTATTGGTGCTTCTGGTATTACTTATGGATATGATGCTACCCTTAAAAACTACCACAAGAGATATCCCGATCGTGCGGCTATGGGCAAACTAAAATTTCAAGTAATCAGTACAGAAAAGTTAAGTCGAAAAGTAATCATGCTAGTTGGTAAATGGGACTTGCAAAGAACATCTGGGGATATTGGAGGAATATTTACCTTGATCTTTAAAAAAATAAAAGGACAGTGGGTAGTTGCATCTGACCATACTAGTGTTAGGCCTTAACAGTAATTTAAAATAGGAATGAAGGGAATCATATACAGCTGACAAAATCTATAACAAAATCTCTGGAACAGCATTTCCCAGCAACACACTCCCACCAGTCCGATAATTAATAGCAGACACCATACCATGCTGTGTCACCACATTCATATCTCTTAGTAATTCCTCCAATTTTCGAGTTTCCCAAATGGAGTACCCTCCCCCTAAACGATAAGCTTCTTGGACCACTTGATGCGCCAATTTGGTAGTATGCGCATTAGCAATTCGAATTTTAGCTTTGGTTTCCTTTGAACAAATTCCGTTTTGGGTTTCTTGTTCTGCTTCCATGATGGTTGTTTGAAAAAGGGCTTTTGCCGCTAAAAAATCCCCCAATAATTGAGCGATCTTGGTTTGTATTTCTGGCTGTTTGGCCAAAGTCTTCCCTTGACCAAAAGGCTTTTTTTGCTGAACAAATTTGGTGATTTCAGCAATAGCCCGTTCTGCCAATCCTAAGCCTACCGCAGTAACGGCTGAAGACAAAGCACCTAAAAAAGAAAAGCGATATAAAGGTTCATCAATGGTTGGCGTAGTCACTGGAAATGCTGTCCATCTATCATTTGGAATAAATAATTTTTTTGCGGTATAATCTATGCTATGAGACCCTTTTAATCCGACAACATGCCAATTATCTATAAAAGTAATTTCTTCTGGTTTAAAGAAAGCTACAGCAGTGCCCACCATTTCCTCCTCTTCCATTATTCGTACACCACCGACAATATGTGTACAATGGGTAATCCCTGATCCCCAAGACCAATGACCAGAAACCTCTAGTCCATTTTCTACTTTTTTGGCCATACCTGCTGGAGCTGCAAAACCACCAATCATACTATTGGGCGCAGCATAAATTGCAGTTGCAGCCGATGATTCTAAAAATCCTGTTATTAAAGAAGTACAACATGTAACCCCAACGACCCAAGCCAAAGAGCCATTATAATAAGCCATTTCTCGAACGATATTCGTCACTTCTAATACACTGGCTTGCTTACCGCCATATGCGGTTGCCGCCCAATTTTTGACCAAGCCTAACTGCTTTACTTGATCCATAATATCTGTTGGAATATTCCTATTGGCTTCTATTTCTGCTTTTCGTTCTTCTGCCTGTTGGGCTATTGTTTGGTGATCCTTCATTCTTCGACTGTTAGATTATTTTGTACTTTCCATGTCTACTGGGCTGAAGAAAATACTTTTTATAAATATAAAAATCCATAAGATAGTTATAAAAAGTAATACAATTGAATAACCCATCTCTATCATTGGAATAAATGATAATCCATAAGCCATTCCTATCAAAAACATATTGAAAATTTGATAGTTTTTTTGGTTCGTTTTTTCCATTGGAATAATACTTTTGAAATTTAAACCAAAAATTTTCTTTATTCGATCTAACTCCATAAGGGTTCCAAAAATCATTAACATAATTGTAAATATAAATGCTACTTTATAAGTTAAAGAAGAAAAATCAAACAGATAGTAAGCTGCATAACCTACTAATCCCCATGTTGCTAACATCAACAATACAAAAAAAACTCCAAGTACTTGTTCTATTGTTCTAGTATTTTTCATAGGTTCTTTAGTTTATAATTTTTTGATTTTTTGATTTTTTTGCTGGTCTATTTATTTTTTTCTAAGACAGAATATCCCCGCATCTAAGCCGAACAGGCGCATAGATCCTATGGACAATAGCTATGCATTGTTCGATTCTCGCCTGCTGTTTTAGTTAATTTCGTCTTTAATTTTCTTGACAAATTCAATAGAAACTTGAGCTATTTCTGAAATTTGTTCATTTGTCATAGTTCCAAGTTTGAGAAGATTAATTACAACTCCTTTTACTTTTTGCTCAGCCATCAAATTTGATTCAAATTCAATCGTTTCGGCAATACTTGCTCTATCCGAAAGTACTTCTACAAATCTTTGATATTCTCTTCGTTCTTCCTCTGACATATTTGCCCGTTTCAGAACTTTATCTGCTTCTTTAATTCCTTTGGCTGAAAATTCCTGTTTAATTTCGCTATTCTTCAAAAAGTAAATCCATTCATCCAAGGTGTTTTTTGCATTACCATCAAATTTATTGACTTTGATTAAATAAATTTCAGGGTAAACTTCTTCGACTTTTTCTTTTTTAAATAATTTTCTTTGAGCTGCAGTCAATTCAAGAATTTGATTATCGTGAATTCCTTTAAAATTTGTTGTCCCTCGATAGATATAATCATCTCCTTGCCCTAATTCAAAATAAACGATGTTAACTGAAATTATTTTTTTGACTTTCGAATAGGTATCTCCTTCTTTCATATGCTCAATTATCGCTTTTGAAATCCCATAAAGAATCCTCAAAAAATAGTCAAGAGCATAGGAATTTTGAATTTCGATTATGATTAAATCTCCTTGTTTATCTTTAACCAATACATCAACTCGATTGTATTTATCTTCTTCTGTTTCTTGATTGCTTTCGCTCTCAATAATTTCCATAATTTTAATGTCCTCTTTAAGTAATTCACTTAAAAAGCCCTCTAAAATTCCAAAATTTGCTTTTTGTCTTAATAATCGTTTTATAGCCCAATCGAAGCGTATATGCTTTTTATATTGCATTTTCTCTATTTTCCTATAAAAATACGAAAAGACCACCATTTTAATAGTCTTTTGATTGATGCTCTAATTTTCTGTTTTCTTCTTTTTGGTGGAAGCTAATTTTAGCACAGATGCACCTCCTATTTCTTAAGACTTGCCAAAAACATTTCCATCATTCGTCTTACATTTGGATCCTCATTGTCAGATCTAATTTCCGCCAAAATCGGTTCAAAATCCCGATCAACAATATCCAATAAGCCTTTTCTAAAGAATCGCTTAGAAGTACTGTATACCTTACCATATACCCCCACCTGTCTTTTCATATATTTTTCTGCTCGTTCTAGTACTTCCTCTACTTCTACAGATTCATTGACTAAACCTACGGCAAGTGCCTCATCACTAGAAAAAAGTTTGGCTTTTTGGACTGCTTCCCATGCTACTTTTTCTCCTAATACATAGGCATATATATCACAAAGGAATTCTGGAATTTGCATGGACATCTTGAATTCATGCATGCCAATCTTATGCTTTTCTCCCTTGCCCATTATTCGATAATCTGCTGTACATGCTAATATGGTTGCTCCCGCTGGTGCAAAACCCGTAATGGCGCAAATAAAGGGTTTAGAAAAACGGACCATCGCCTGTAAGGCTTCATGGTATTCGATCCAAAACTGATTGACCCCTTCTGGGGTAGATAGAGCGAGTTCTTTTACATTAATACCTGCGCTAAAGCAATGTGGTCTTCCCGTTAAAATGATTCCTTTAGTAGCATCATCCTGTTCCAAAGCTCTAAAAGTATTCTTTAAATCAGCTAACAATTTAGTTGTAATGCCATTGACCTTCCCATTATCAATTTGAACAATTGCATAATCCTTTTCCTGATTGATCTGAAGGGTCGTGATTTCTGTAGTTTTTTCCATTGTTAAGTATTTAAGGCAAAATAAAATAATAAATTAGCCATTTATAGACAAGTTATAATAGCTTTTGTCAATCAACCGGCAACAAGTATGTTTAAACTATCTCTTTAGAGGGAACAATTTAGTTTTGTTAAAATTTCATTTCAGCAAAACGTGAATAAAGTATTAAAAAACATATTAAAATAGTAGGCAAAATTAAACAATTTTTCCTACTTTAAACCCTTAAATATAAAATCAAAAATTCTGAAGATAATTCATTTAACACTAAATTATTATGTACTACTTAACGCAAAGTATTCATCGAAATGCACAAATAAGAGGAAGCAAACTTGCTACAATTAATGGTGACAGAGAGCACACTTGGTCGCAACTAAAAGATAGAATTGCCCGATTTGCGGGTGCTTTACAAAGCATTGGTGTAAAAGAAGGGGATAGAGTTGCCATATTAGCCTTAAATTCTGATCGATATTTTGAATATTATTTTGGCGTGCCTTGGTCTGGTGCTTGTGTAGTACCGTTGAATATCCGTTGGTCTGCACCAGAAAATGCCTATTCTCTCAAGGATGCTGGAGCAGAAGTACTAGTGGTAGATGATGCATTTGCTAAGATGGTCCCTGCATTAAAAGCACAAGGAGTCCCTTTAAAGTCTGTCATTTTTATTGGGGACGGTGAATTGCCAGAAGGGATGTTGAGTTATGAAAAATTAATTGAGGAAAATCAACCAGCCCCTGATGCAGGTAGAGGGAATGAAGATTTAGCAGGTATTTACTATACTGGTGGAACGACTGGTTTTCCAAAAGGGGTGATGTTGACCCATTCTAATATGTGGTCTAGTGCTATTGCCTTAGTTAGCTTGATACATCTGGAAGAAGAACATCGAGTTTTACATGCAGCACCTATGTTCCATTTAGCAGATGGTGCTATGACCCAGGGCGGTGTATTAGCGGGGTCTACCCATGTATTCATTCCTATGTTCACCCCTGCTGGAACCGTACAAGCTATTGGAGAGAAGAAGGCGACTCATGCTTTATTAGTTCCTGTAATGATCCAAATGGTCATTAACGATCCAAGTGTGAAAAACACAGATTTATCTTCTTTGGAATTTGTACTTTATGGTGCTTCCCCTATTGCAGAATCCGTATTGATTCAAGCTATGGAAACCTTACCGCAAGCGGCATTTGGTCAAGGGTATGGACAAACAGAATTAGCACCATTGGCTACTTATCTAGCACCAAAATATCATACAACAGAAGGGCCTAATGCTGGCAAATTAAAATCAGCTGGTCAGGCCATCCCATGCGTAGAAATTAGAATTGTAGGAGAAGATGGCACCCAATTACCTTTAGGAGAAATTGGAGAAATCTCCGTCAAAGGGCCTAATGCAATGGTCGGTTATTGGAACAAACCAGAAGAAACGGCTGCCTCTTTACGGAATGGCTGGATACATACCGGGGATGCGGGGTATGTAGATGATGAAGGATTCATATTCTTAGTAGATCGAGTAAAAGATATGATTGTCTCTGGTGGAGAGAATGTATATTCTGCGGAAGTAGAAAATGCCATGCATAATCATCCTGCCATTGAACAAGCGGTGGTCATTGGTATTCCGCATGAAGAGTGGGGAGAGCAGGTTCACGCAGAGGTTATTTTAAAGGAAGGTCATACGGCTACGGAAGCTGATATTATTACCAAAACAAAGGAGTACATTGCCAACTATAAATGTCCTAGAAGTATTAAATTTCGGACGGAACCTTTTCCTTTATCGGGTGCAGGGAAGCTTTTGAAACGGGATGTTCGAAAACCTTATTGGGAGGGGAAGGAGCGTCAAATTAACTAAACACGACCTTGATTTATTTGATTTTTCTGATGGGTGAGATTATGCTTCTACTTGATTTTGACCTATGCTTGATGCTTATGTTGATTTGGCTTTAATAAAAAACTGAATAAGCATAATCAAGTCAACGTAATAAGAGAAATCATAGCACATCACATAAATCAAAAAAATCAC
>CAYOBX010000055.1:13657-18857 GCA_964402245.1 uncultured Saprospiraceae bacterium
AATCATAGCACATCACATAAATCAAAAAAATCACAGTCAAGTCAACATAATAAGAGAAATCAAAAAAATCAGATAAATCAAAAAAATCACAGTCGTGTTTAACAATCAATCAGTAATCATAACAGGAGCTAGCTCAGGCATAGGCAAAGCTACCGCCCTAGAATTTGCCAAACGAGGAGCAAAAGTAGTCGTCTCAGACATCAACGAAGTAGCAGGACAGGCTACTAAAGAAGAAATATTGGCAATGGGCGGACAGGCGATATTTGTAAAAACGGATGTAAGCAATGTAGAAGAAGTAGACGCCTTAATCAAAAAATGTATAACTGAGTATGGGCAACTGGACCACATTATCAATAATGCAGGAATTGGTCAAGGCTTATTCTTCTTTGATCAAATTACAGATGAGCATTGGCACAAAACTATAGCGGTGAACCAGACAGGGGTATTCTATTGCATGCGTGCCGCTTTGAAAGTAATGAAAGAACAACGAAAAGGAACGATTATTAATACCGCTTCAGCTGCAGGGACTGGTGCGGCCTCTAGAATGGGGGCTTATGCAGCAAGTAAACACGCAGTAGTGGGTATGACTAAAACAGCAGCAGTAGAGTATGGAAAGTTTGGTATTCGAGTCAATGCTATTTGTCCTACGGTAATTGAAACTCCTATGGGGGATAGTTATCTCGCTGACAATACCGACCTAAAAGAAATGATGCGCCAATCTGTACCTATGAAGAGGTTTGGGCATCCAGATGAAGTAGCTCGGACTATTTGTTGGCTATGTAGCGAAGATGCTAGTTATTTAAATGGAGTGGCTTTGCCTGTGGATGGTGGGGCTACTGCTTAATGAGGGTGGCTGTCGCCACTTAATAAGGATTGAACACGGAGATACAGAGCACACAGAGCACACAGAGTATATTGCGTATAAACTCTGTGCCCTCCGTGCCTCTGTGTTCCAACCAAAAAAGTGGCGAAGCCACCTCCCAAACTCAACACATGAATAAGTGGTTAAAAATAATACTTGGTATTCTTTTATTCTTAGGTATAGTAGCTGCTGTTTTACATAATACCTTTTTAAAAGATAGTTACATCAGTCCTCCTAGCTTATCTGGAAATATTTCAGAGGAAACTATAATTAGTAGCAATCAAGAAAGAACATTTTTGTGGTATGCGCCTAAAAACGTAACCAGTAGTGCATTAGTCTTTGTTTTGCATGGGTCAACAGGAACAGGGGAAGGTGTACGCCAGCAAACGGCTTATGAATTTGATCAACTATCAGATCAAGAAGGCTTCGTTGTGGTCTATCCAACTGGCTATTTTAACCATTGGAATGATTGCCGTGGAAGTGCAGATTATAAAGCGAATATTGATAATATTGATGACATTACTTTTCTTAAAGCTATTGAATCCACTCTTAGTAAAAAACTAAACCATACCTTTACCCATCGCTTCGCAACAGGTCATTCTAATGGAGGACACTTTTGTTTTAAATTAGCTTTAGAAGCACCTGATTGGATTGATGGGATAGCAGCCATCTCTGCTAACTTGCCTGTGGAGGCTAATTTAGATTGTAATAAAAGTCAAAAATTTGTTCCATTATTGTTAATCAATGGTACAGAAGATAAGGTCAATCCTTATAATGGAGGCTTGGTATCTATATTGGGAAATGATTCCCGAGGGACGGTATTATCGAGCAATGAAACGATGAATTATTGGCTACAACTTGGAGCCTGTTCCACTACTGCAACTCAACAGAAAGTAGACAATCTCAACAAAGACGACCAATCAAGTGTTGAGATAAGTACTTGGAAATGTAATGGACAAGAAGCTGCCATGTTATATAAAATAATAGGAGGCGGACATACCATCCCACACACACAAAGTGGAATGCCTAAAATTCTAGGAAATACAAATCAAGATATAAATGCTGGAGCAGAAATCTGGCGATTTTTTAAAACACAAATTAAGTAATGATAGAAAATTTATTCAATTTAAAAGGAAAGGTAGCACTAGTAACGGGAGGTTCAAAAGGTATAGGAGCAATGATAACTCGTGGATTAGTAGAGTCTGGTGTAAAAGTATATATTAGCTCAAGATCAGAAGAAACTTGTAATGCCTATGCAGCGGAGATGAGTGAAATTGGAGAATGCATAGCCTTGCCAATGGACTTAATTTCTACAGAAAACATTGAGGCATTAGCCAAGGAATTAGGCAACAGAGAAAAACAATTAGACATTTTAGTCAATAACTCTGGATTGACTTGGGGTGCTCCTATTGAAACTTTTCCAGAAAAAGGTTGGGATAAGATTATGGACTTAAATGTGAAGTCTGTATTCTTTTTGACTAAAAGTCTACTGTCTTTATTAGAGGCTGGTGGTACTGCAGCAGATCCAAGCAGAGTGATTAATATAAGTTCAATTGCAGGATTTGTACATGGAGGATTACCAACGGTTTCTTATAATACAAGTAAAGCAGCAGTCAATCATTTAACCAGAATCTTAGCAAAAGAATTAGCTCCAAAGAAAATAACCGTCAACGCAATCGCACCTGGTTTCTTCCCAAGTAAAATGACCGCTCATTTTGATATGGAAAAAAATGCGGAAATGGCTCCCTTAAAAAGGGTTGGTCAACCTACAGATGTTGCGGGTTTAACCATTTTCTTATGTGCGCAATCTGGTAGTTTTATGACAGGGAATATTATTCCGTTGGATGGTGGGATGTTGATACAGGTATAGGGTTGAGAGGATAGAAGTCAGAGGTCAGATCGTCAACTACCTCTTCTGTCAGAGGTCAGATTTATGATGTTGACTACTTACTGTTTCTGACAGCTCTCAATAAGTAAATGAATACATGAGTAAATGACTAAATATTGGCAGTCTACAAGCTTTAATCAGTCTGCATAAACAGAAGTTTGCTGTCCTATTTATTCATTTTCTCATCTACTCATATACTCATTGAGTATTTACAGCGTAGCGATCCTGACTCCTGACTCCTGACTCTTAGAAATAAATCACCAAAAAAGAAAATATGCATAGCAATAAGGTAATCATCATTAGTCTATTTCTAAGTGTTTTAATGATATTTTTCTCTTGTGGTGAGGACGAAATTGCAGCAGAAATGATTGAGGAGCCAACTACTCCAATGAGCTTTGCTGATGCAATCCCTGCTACGCCACAAAAAACAGGAGATGCCAATGCTGGATGGGATTTTTTGCGATATGGCAATTATGTAGGTAGTGGATTCCCATTAGAATTGTACGCTTCTGGTTTTCCAGTGGACACAGAAAATCTACTAGGAAGAGATGGTGATAATGCAACCCTTCCACCAGGTTTCGTAGTATTTTCAATTGGCGATAAAAAAGTTGTTGGTGGTACTTGTTTTAGCTGTCATGGAAGTAAACTAGATGGTGAATATATACCTGGATTAGGGAATAGTTTTAGTGACTTTACTAGTGATCAAACCCCTGGCATTCGCTTATTTAATTCTTTCTTAATCCAAACTTATGGTATCGAATCACAGGAATATCAAAATGCGAAAGGATTAATTCAAAGTTCTATAGCAACGGGGCCCTTTATCATTACAGATTTCAAAGGAGTCAATCCTGCTTTTGATTTAGAAAGGGCAGCCGTGGCCCATCGTAATTTGGATTTTACTTGGAGTGACACTCCATTATTTACCCCTCCATCTGGTAGTGTAGGTTCCGACGTGCCCGCTTGGTGGTTGTTAAAAAAGAAAAATGCCTTGTACTATACTGGCTTAGGACGAGGGGATTTTACTAAACTACTAATGCAGACTACTGTCGTAGGAATCAAAGACAGTACTGAAGCACGGATTATTAACGATGAGTTTGATGATGTATTAGCCTTTCTACAATCTCTGGAAGCTCCTAAATACACTAAACCAGTTAACCAAGAATTAGTAGCAAAAGGGCTTCCTATATTTAGAGCGAATTGCGAACGATGTCATGGAAGCTATGAGGCAGAAGACGCTTATTATCCTAATCGATTAATTGAAATAAGTACTGTAGGCACAGATCCTGTTTATGCAGATCGTTTCTTGATTGACAATGAACTCAATGATTGGTTCAATAATGGTTGGTTTGGCATGTCTGGAACAAATGCATCTGTAGAACCAAGCCATGCTTATATCGCTCCACCATTAGATGGTGTGTGGGCAACTGCCCCCTACTTACATAATGGTTCTGTTCCTAATCTTTATACCCTATTAAACAGCTCCCAACGACCTATCTTCTGGGAAAGAAATTTTGATGATAGTACCTATGATCATGAAAATATTGGCTGGCCTTTTCAAGAAAGAACTAGTGCAGATAATATCTCTACTTATAATACTACCTTACCTGGCTATAGCAATCAAGGGCATATATATGGAGATAATCTTAGTGAAGATGATAGACTCGCCTTAATAGAATATTTGAAAACGCTTTAATACAAGAAGTCAGTCGTCAGATCGTCCTCTCAGGACTGTCAGTCGTCAGATTTATGATGTTGACCTGTCTCTATTCTGTCAGCGCAGCGGTCTGTCAGCACAGCGGTCTTCCCCTGTAACTCATCTGTAACTTCCCCTCCTCATCTTTGTGGTATCATTTAAAATAATCTTCTATTATGACAACCACAAAGAAAAATAAGTCCTTACGAAATAAAGCAAAATTTAATATAGACCTATTAAAATCCTCTGAAGCATTAGTGGATAATTCGGTAGCTACTGGTGAAAAAGTGCAAGATGTAATGGAAAAAGTACTTCAAAACGGTGTAGCTATTTTAGGTAAACAACAAACCCTTACACTAGATACTATTGAAACAATTGTAGGTCAATACAGAAACACTAATGATCGATTTAAAAAATTAATCGGTTGGGATAAAAAAAGTACCATCCTTGAAATTCCTTTTAAAAAACAAACTCAAAAAGTAATTAATACTGCAAAAGGAAGGATGAAAGAGGTTGTGGATAAGGCTGATACTTTATTACCCAAAATACCTGCAAAAAAAGTAAGGAATCTCAAACCTGCTAAGAAAAAAGTAATTAAGCAATTAAAAGTGGTTGCTGCCCCATTACAAAACAAAAACAAACAGACAAAAACAAAGAAGGACTTAACAGCTATTGAAGGCATAGGTCCAAAAATAGCTAGTATCCTGCAAAAAGCAGGTATTCAGTCTTTTGATCAATTGGCAAAAACAGATGTTGC
>CAYOBX010000056.1:0-18832 GCA_964402245.1 uncultured Saprospiraceae bacterium
TCAAGTTTGTAACTTGATTTTTTAGGCAATATTCTTTTTATAAGAAAACCCTTTATTCAACTAGTATGGAACGAAAAGTTATAGGATAGTTAAAAAATTATCTTCCATTAAACCCACTCAAAATATCTTCGTCTTAATAGCAGTTTTAGGAGTACATTCCTTTTTAATTAAAAACGTTCTTTGACAAATTCCGTGGTCAAGGAAAAAAGCGAAGCAAAAGCGACCAGAGAAAACCTTGGTTTTCCTTATTCATTGACTTTTTTTCACGGGATTTGTCAAAGGAACAATGAAAAAATAATACATTATGAAGAAAGTTCTGTTATTAGCAATATTGGTTTCGTCTAGCCTATTTGCACAAGCACAAAAAAGTAAGAAATCACCTGAAGAAAGAGCACAAGAGAGAGTAGAGAAAATAAGTCAAGAATTAAATCTAACCGATACTCAAGAGAAAGAAATCTATGCATTGTTTTTATCTGAAGGTAAAAAAGGGCAAGTAAAAGGGAAAAGTATCAGAGATTTAAATCAGGAAGAAAGACAAGCATATATTAATGCTAAAAAAGAGGAAAAAGCAATTGTCTATGAAAAAATCGCTAAAATTTTAGATGAGGATCAGTTCGCTACCTTTCAGTCCATGGATAAGACTCGTAGACCTATTCGTGTTAATCCATCTCATGCAGGTGCAGGGAAAGGGAAAAAAGATCCGGCAGCAAGAATCCAAAATAGAGTGGATAAACTAACGGAAAAACTACAACTCTCTGAGACACAACAAGATCAAGTTTCTTCTATTTTGACGAAGCGTCAGGATGCTAGAAAAACAAAGGAAGAAAATACAGATATGTCGGAGGAAGCTAAAGAAGCAAGAAAGGCCGCTCGTAAAGATGCAAAGGCTCAACTAGATGCAGAAATGAAGGCTGTTTTATCAGCTGAACAATATGCTACTTACCAAGAAGAAGGGAAGGATAAAATGAAAAATAGAGGTAAACGGAAGGGAAAAATGAAAGGTAAGATAAAGGACAAAAAAATTGAAGAATAAAAAGACGGTAGACGACCACTTCGCTGACGGTGGACGGATCGGCTTTAAACGATTTCTTATCTAAAATCCGTTGCTAACTTAGTAACGGATTTTTTATTAGACTTGTTCCCCTTTGAGAAGTGCCTTTATGAAATTCAGATTTTTTCGATAGTTTTTCTCAAAAAATTAGTGCATAGCCTAGCTACGGACTCATTTTTTGAGGAAAAATAGCGGGAAAAGATGTTTTCAGAGAGGTATTTATTAAAGGGTAACAAGTCTATTCTAAACCGTAAGCTTTAAGTGAGCCTCATTAAACTTAATCAGGCGTTTTAGTTGAGCTTCTAAAATCACTCGTGTTTCTTCAAAGTATACCTCCCAATTACCAATACTACTCACTGTTTTGTAGGAAGGCATTTGTTTAAGGTTGTTTAATTTTTCTTGCCAATCTTTAAGTTTCTGATTTAAATTATTAAAGGAACTTTCTAATTTTTTCAAGGTAGTAATACCTTCAGATTTAGAAAGCATTCGACCAGATTTTAGCTGTTGATTAATAGCTCGAAGTCGTTCTAGATCATTGGTTTTATAAGCCTGATTCAATTCAATGAATATTTCTTCAGCCTGTGCATGCAATTCTTCCACTACCTTATCAGGATGACATCTTAAAGAAGACTGCCGATACAATTTTTTCAATTCCTTTTGTTCCTGCCTTGTTAATACATTTGAGGTTTGTTTTTTGGCAACCTCATGAGATTTAGTGTACTCCTCATAATCATTTTTAGCTTCTTCAAAAGCAGCTTTCGCTCCGTCTCCTATTTTATAATCAATTTCTGCTTTTACTTTACTTTGAAAAAGAATTTTTTGCAATAAATCTCCAAGAGCTGATGTATGCTCTAGACTAAATTGATGCAGTAATTTCTCTGTCTCACTATATTCATTGCTAATAGTAGCTATTTCATCTTCTAAAAGTTGAATCTCACGCCTAAAACTATCAATAGGAGGCTCGAGACATTCTTGAAAATATTTGTGAAATCCTATAAATACATTGATAGAAGCTATGGCTTCTTCATATTCTTTTTTACCTAAGGTATCATAAATTAGTGCTACATTCTCATCTTGCAAATATTTCTTCAAACTCCTTAATCTCAAGTAAAGAAAATCTATATCTCCAATGCTTATTAAGGTCTTAATGACTTCTAATTTTTTCAGCAATTCTATTATTGGATTGGCTGCTTTCTTTCTTATTTTTATATAAGGTTTTATCTTAGAGAGTCGATCAAATTCTAGTTCAAATCCTTTGGCTAAAGAAGGCACTTCCTTTGTAACCATTAAAGTAGTATCCAAAGAAACTCTAGAATGTCCCCAATCATAATTACCCGTCAAAACAATAGTCTTATCAATAATACCAAATTTATGATCAATCATCCGTTCCTTATACTTCTCCTCTAAAGTATTGATTTGTACGCCTCTATTATTCCTTTCTATCAATAATTTTACAGAGGCATCTTGAGTTCCTTCATCAATTAATAGCAAAACGACTTCTACCCCAGACATAGCTTGCTTCTGAAGCAATGCCAGTATACCTTCGTCATTTAGCCAACCAATTGCTAAATGAATCGAAGTAGTTGCCTCCGACAAATATTTAACTAGATAATGTCTTATCTCGTTTTGATGGTAGTTCTTACTTCTCATAAATTAATTGATTTAGAACGGAGAGCTGTTCTTTTCTTTTGTCAATTAAACTGTTCTTTTATTAAATCAATAGCTACTTTTGCAGCGGGATGTTTCAATTTTAAAGCTATTTCTAAATCACTTAAGGCATCACGATAGTTCATCAAATCCGATAGTGCAACTCCTCGATTATAATAGGCGTTTGAAGCATCAGGAGTGAACTGGATAACCTTTGTAAAATCTGCAATAGCATCGCGTAGATGCGTCAATTGATACCGTGCCTCTCCCCTATTGGCATAAGCATTAATGTAGCTTGGTTCTAATTTAATCGTTTCTGTAAAATCTGCAATAGCCTCCCGAAAGCTACCTTTATCAAATTTAGCAAATCCTCTATTATACCATGCCTCTACATGTTTAGGTTCAATTTCTATGGTGTTTGTAAAGTCGTCAATCGCTAATTGAAAATTATTTAAGTCATATTGGGCATAGCCTCGAAAAAAGTAAGCTTGTGCATGGGTTCCATCAATTGCTATAGCAGCATTAAAGTCTTCTATAGCAGCTACCAATTCTTTTAAATCATAGCGTAAACAGCCTCTTTCTATATAGGTCTCTACATCTTTTGGATTTAATAGGATGGCCTGCTCAAAATCTTCAAAAGCATCTGCATGGTCTCCTAACAACATTCTCGCAATACCACTATATCTATAAATGTCTCCATTTGTAGAATTAATTTCTAATGCCTCATTGCAGGTATCTATTGCCTCAGGATATGCTCCTTGTTGGATATAATTAATGGCTTGTTCTAGTGTAGCGGTAGCTTCTCTCTTTACCAATTTTTCTGTAATCCCCAATTGAAATTTAGTAAAATTGACTAAGCCCTGATTTTGAGAGATCAGACTCTTTTTCCTATCAATTTTTTTCATGTGTGTAGATCCTTAATAATGTTTTATCTATACTTTGAACGGTGTGAAAAAGTGATTTCGTAATCGCCAAATTTATTTGGCTGATTCCTAATAAACATTGAACCCCGTTTGAAGTATAGTATGTTCAGCGACAATGCGGTTCAAATCACGGGGTAATGTAAAGTTATCCCGTGATACGGCTATTATCACGCCGTAACTTCCCGTTATGGTGTGATTTTGTTGATAAGCATACTTTTCTCATAACAGTATTGTAATTTAGTATACCACATTTTAGTACCAATTTGTTTGATTTTTTTTTAAATCCAAAGAAAATAGCTCAAAATTTAGATAATTTTCCTTTTATGGTAACTAGTTAGGGATCAGGAACGAGGAGTCAGGTATGAAAACGCAATCTACCAGCAACCGAATTTAATGTATGCAAATTGTTTTGTAAGTTTGTTACACCTAAAGAGCAGGTCTAAATTTCCATAAAGTGATTGTCCTGATCTTTTTTATAATAGGAATGACGCAAAAATAACTATCGACTCTTGACTAGTTTTTTTTCCTCCTTTCTTCGTTGCAAAAACCGAGCATAGTCTAGCTACGTAAGGCTTTTTATAACAGGAGCAAAAGATAAAGATTCAGGGAATCTTCCTCTTTTGCGAACCGCTTGCAGATGGGATGCCTAGAAGGAAAAAGAACCAGTCAAGAGTCGATAGTTATTTTTGCGTCATTCCTTAGAAAGAAATACCCCTAGTGGTGCAAGCCAGAAATAAATACTCACTAAAACGAAGTAATTTTGTTGCTACTCAAGGCGTGAGGAGGGAATATAGCCGTAGCTACATGACTGCCGAACAACGCAGAGTAGCAGCAAAAGGACAAGTTAGAGTGGGTAGTTATTTCTGGCTTGTACCAATAGTGATTGAATTTAGAAATACTGACTTTTATTAACCAATTAAATCTTCACAAAATGATGTTAGGTAAAAAAAAGTTCATTAATCGCTTACAACAAGTAGTTGGATTAACAGAACAACAATCTGAGGAAGTCTATAAAATGTTATTAGATGACCGATTAATGCCCTCGCGAGAAGTGATAAAAACAGTTGAAGTGACCAAAGAAATTCCTGTAGAGGTAATTAAGACGATAGAAGTCATTAAAGAAATAGAAGTTATCAGAGAAGTACCTGTTGAGATTTTTAAAGAAAAAGCTACTTTTCAAGAGGTACAAGTAACCAAAGAAGTGCCTGTTGAAGTGCTTAAAGAAGTAAATGTTATTCAAAAAATCAATGTTAATCGAGATGTCCCTGTAGAGGTAGTTAGAGAAGTGACATCGGTACAAGAAGTAGAGGTAAGCAAAGAAGTGCCTGTTCAATTAACCAATGAAATAGAAATATTCAAAGAAGTATCTGTTGTTAAAGAAGTGCCTGTTGTTGTAACCAATACCGTAGAAAATGTAAAAGAAATAACGGTCATCAAAGAGGTGACTGTTCCTGTATATAGAGATAGAGAAGTGATTAAAAAGGTAGAGGTAGTCAAAGAGGTACCTGTGGAGGTCATCAAAGAAGTACAGGTAATTAAAGAAATAGAGGTGATTAGAGAAATTCCTGTGGAAGTAATTAAAGAGATAGAAATCATCAAAGAAGTAATTGTTAGAGAAGAAGTACCTGTAGAAGTAATCAAAGAAATAGAAACAATTAAAGAAATTGAGGTTGTAAAGGAAATTCCTGTAGCAGTCATCAAAGAAGTGGAAGTGATTAAAGAAGTAGAGGTGATTAGAGAAGTTCCTGTGGAAGTAGCAGTGGAAGTAATTAAATTGCAAGAAGTAGAAGTAGTTAAAGAAATCCCAGTTGAAGTAGAAAAAATTATTCACAAGGTAGATATAGTACAAATAACTAAAGAGATTTCAACTCCAGTGTTACAATCTACAGAAAGAGTAAAACTGGTAGAGGTGAATAAAGAGGTAACCGTACCAGTGGAAACGGTTTTTGAAAAAATTAAGGAAGTAGAGGTCTATAAAGAAATTCCTGTTCCTGTAATCAATAATGTTGAAAAGATTAAAGAAGTGGAAGTTATAAAGGAATTTCCTGTTGTTACTACTAATATAAATGAAACGGTTAAGGAGGTAACCTTGAAAGTGGAAGTACCTGTAGTGGTTAATAAAATAGAACAAACCATTAAGGAAGTTGAAATAATTAAGGAAGTACCTATCATTGTGACCAATGAAGTAGAAGTCATTAAAGAGATTGAAGTTATACAAGAAGTACTGGTAGAGGTAATCAATACAGCTACTAAATTCCAAGAAGTAGAAGTCATTAAAGAAGTACCTACGCCAATAAGAGAAGAAGTGGAAGTGGTGAAAACGGTACCAGTTCTTCAAGAAGTACCTGTAACTTTAGTGAACACTATAGAGGTTCTTAAGCCTATCAAGGTCAATAAGGAAATTCCTGTTGAAGTAACGAATGAAGTGCAAGTAACCAGAGATGTAATAAAAGAGGTACCTGTAGAAGTTGTTAAAGAGGTAGAGGTGATACGAGAAGTAGAGGTAGAGGTGGTCAAGGAAGTAGAAGTCATCAAGGAGGTATTAAAAGAAGTAGAGGTTGTTAAAGAAATTCCTATTGAAGTAATTAAGGAAGTGGAAGTCATTAGAGAAGTAGAAGTAATTAAGGAAATTCCTGTTGAAGTAATTAGAGAAGTTCAAGTAACAAAGAAAAGCGAGGAGGTGAGTCGTAGTATCACCGATCGACCGAATCTTAAAACTTACAGAACGGGTAAGGAAAGAATGATTAGATCTGGTAAAAAATACACAGATAGAGTCTTAAGTACTGGTAACATCACTACAGAAACGGTTGTCAAATCAGAAATGGTCATAGATGATAAGGAGGATGATTATTTATCCTGTAATGAATATAAAGGAAAAACAGTCACTGATACGGCAAATAATATTGCCTTGTTCAAGCATAAAAATGGACAATTCTATTTTGTGCTTTATAAGGAAGATGGCAGTATAAGATTGCGTAGTGAAGGTTTTAAGACCACTCAAAATAGAGACCAAGAATTAGCTAGTGTTATCCGACTTAAAGATAACGAGGCGTTCTATACCTTATTAGAAATGGGTAAATATTCTATGCAATTACTTTCAGATGAAACAGGGAGAGAAGTAGGAAGAAGTTGTGTAATGACCAAGCCAGCTAGTACTGTACAGGCTACCACTGTGGCTGCTAGTTCCACTGAAGTTGAAGCGTCCTCTACTGTTACAGAAACTATTGCTTCTGCTGTCTCCATATCTGCTGCAACTACTTCTGCAACTACTTCTGCTGCTTCAACAAATATTACTACAAGTACTAGTTCTCAAAGTGCTGGTACTACAGGATATAAAGCGGTAGAAGATGAGGATAAAGAAGACGATTACTTATCCTGCAAAGAATATAGAGGTAGAAAGATCAATGATAAGAACAATAATGTGGCTCTTTTCAAGCATGAAAACGGACAATTCTACTTTGCAATGTATCATGAAGATGGTAGCGTAAGATTACGTAGTGAAGGTTTCAAGACCTCTCAAGATAGAGACCAAGAATTATCTGGTGTTTTAAGACTTAGAGATAATGAGGCGTACTACACTAGGTTGGTTCAAGGTAACTACTCTATGAATATTCTATCGGATGAAACTGGTAGAGAGGTTGGCAGAAGTTGCTTAATAAAAAACAGTGATGTAGCTGGCACTGCTACTAGCTCCAATGATGCAGGTGCAATGGGTACTGCCAGTGTAGCTGCAACAGGAAATAGCTGGACGGCCACTGATGGAGAAGCATCTAGTACAAGCACTGCTTCGGCAAAACAAGCAGATGAAGTATATATCGATCCCATATATGGTTTATCCTCTAATAATTTAAAGGTGGTAGAAGGCATCGGTCCAAAAATTAGTGAGTTATTGAATAAAGCAGGTATCCATACTTGGAAACAATTAGCGGCTATTTCTCCTGAGAATTTAAGTAAAGTTTTGACAAACGCTGGATCAAAATTCAAAATGCATAATCCTTCTTCTTGGCCAGAGCAAGCTTCTTTTGCTGCTGAGGGGGAATGGCAAGCATTAATCACTTTCCAAAAAGTGCTAGATGGTGGAAGATCAGGAAGTAGCAATAGAATTTCTGATTCTAAATTAGAAAAGTTATTGATTAAGAAAGGTAAGTTGTAATAGACAGTGGACGATGGACGACCGCTAAATAGATTACCTTTTTCTAAAAAAATCATCTTCATACGACTAAAAAATGAAAGCTGCCCTTTTTACAGAATTTTGCTCCCCTATTACTGTTCAAAATGTTCCAGATCCAAGTCTTGAGCCAGATGGCGTTATCATAGCAGTCAAAGCAACAGGTATTTGCCGTAGTGATTGGCACGGGTGGATGGGACATGATAGTGATGTAGACCTTCCTCACGTACCTGGTCATGAGTTAGCAGGTATAGTTATGGATGTTGGTGCATCCGTTCGGAATTGGAAAAAAGGAGATCGAGTAACTTTGCCTTTTTCTTGTGGTTGTGGCTACTGCCCACAATGCGCAGAAGGACAACAGCAAATATGTGATAACTATTTTCAGCCAGGCTTTACCTCTTGGGGTTCTTTTGCAGAATATGTTGCAATCCGCTATGCTGATGTAAACCTAGTCCGTTTGCCCGAAGCTTTATCTTATCAAGAAGCAGCGGTCTTAGGCTGTAGATTTATTACCGCTTATCGAGGAGTTGTAGCACAAGGAAAATTGTTACCTGGACAATGGCTAGCGGTGCATGGTTGCGGTGGTGTTGGTCTATCTGCAATCATGATTGCTCGGGCGATGGGCGCACGAATAATTGCAATAGATATTGATGAAGAGAAATTAGTCTTTGCTAAATCTTTTGGTGCAGAAATAGGAATAAATGCAACTACTTGTGATAATGTTCCTACTGCTATAAAAGAATTGACCCAAGGCGGTGTAGCTGTTTCCCTAGATGCGCTAGGTAGTACCCAAACCTGTATTAATTCTATTTTATCCCTTCGCAAGAGAGGAAAACATATACAAATAGGATTAATGACTGAAAGCCATGCTACTCCGTCTATTCCTATGGGGCCTGTCATTTCCAATGAGTTGGAAATTATCGGTAGTCATGGGATGCAAGCACACCAATACCCCGAAATGATGGATTTAATTCTTTCCAAACAAATGCCGCTTGAGCAATTGATAGGTCGGCGAATGAATTTGACACAAGGTGCTGTCGCTTTAATGGAAATGGATTCTTTTACGAATGTGGGGGTGATGATTGTTGATTCTTTTGTGTAAGAAATTGGTTGCTTTTTCGGGGTTGCTTTTTCGGGGTTGCTTTCTGCGCTCCCGAAAATTAACTTCCTGGCAATCAACTCTTTAAATGACGGGAGCGTAGAAAACGACCCCGTCATCCTACACAACAAAGCTTAAGTGAATTCATGGTTAAACAAAAAAAGCGGCATCAAAAATAAATTTGATACCGCTTTTATATTTTTGTAGCTGTTTAAAAACAACTACCCAACATAGTGATTAAGCATTGTCTCATTCAGAATCCTCGCCTTTCACTACGACTTTTTCTTCAACTGTTTCTGTCGCCTCTGCAACTGCTTCAGTAGTAGCTTCCTTAGTCTCTGCTGCTGTTTCAGCAACTGCTTCGACTTTAGCTTCTTCTTTCGTCTCAACTGCTGTTTCTGCCTTAGCAGCCGCTTCTGCTGCATCTTCCGCCGCAACTTCTTCTGCTACAGAAGGAATTGGAGGTGGTGGTGCAGGAACACCAGAAATAGCTTCTAGTCTAGATTTACGTTCCGCAGCAGTCTGTTCGATACGAGCTGTAATCTTAGACTCTTTGTCTGCGATCCACTCTTTGTACTTAGCATCTGCTTCTTCTACCGTTAATGCGCCTTTTTTCACCCCTCTCATCAAATGCTTCTTGTAAAGCACTCCTTTGAAACGTAAAATAGCTCGCACGGTATCCGTAGGCTGCGCTCCTTTTGTTAGCCAGTCATAGGCCTTATCTCTATCTAAGTCGATAGTAGCTGGAGACGTCATTGGGTTATAGACCCCTAATTTTTCGATGAAGCGACCATCTCGTGGTGCTCTAGCATCTGCTACCACTATGTGGTAGAAAGGTCGTTTTTTACGACCTTTTCTTTGCAATCTGATTTTAACTGCCATTGTTAAAATTTATTTGGTTTAACCATGCCCACTTAATTCCTCCAAAAAGCTTTACGTTTTAAGCAATGGTCCCTACTAAAAAGGATAAGAAACGGTGGGTTTTTAACGACTGCAAAAGTAGGGTATTTAGAATTAAGAAACAAAAAAGAATAGCTGTGATAAGGGTTTTCTAATAAAAAAAATATTGCCTAAAAAATCAAGTTACAAACTTAGTAACCACTACTCCCCCTCTGCGCCTAATAAACACAAACAAAATGCAATCTTTTTTCTTTAGTAACGACAAAAGAATAAGTGGTCATTTGGACGAGGTTATTTTGTTCTCCGTTTTCTTTTAAAAATCCTTGCATAGCAGGGCTACGGAAGTATTTTTACCTATCATTTTGTACCTTTGACACATACCAATACTTTACACAATGAAAAAACTCTCCAGAAGAGCATTTAGCTCAACCTTTACAAAAGGACTTGGCGGTATGGTTTTATTAGGAGGTACAGCCGCAGCTTGTAGTTCCAAAACTGTCCAAGCAAAAACAGTCGTTAAACAATCAAGGAAAAAACTAGGCATTGCTTTAGTAGGATTAGGAAGCTATAGCACTTACCAATTGGCTCCTGGTCTTTTAGAGACAGAATATTGTAAACTAGCAGGTATCGTCACTGGCACTCCCGAAAAAGAACAAATCTGGGCAGATAAATATAATATTTCCAAAGAGCACATATATAACTATAACAACTTTGATAACATTATTAATGATGATGCCATCGATATAGTTTATGTCGTCTTACCCAATTCCATGCATGCGGATTTTAGTATTCGAGCAGCGAAGGCTGGTAAGCACGTAATCTGCGAAAAGCCAATGGCCGTCAGCACCGAAGAATGCCAAGCCATTATTGATGCCTGTGAAAAAGCAGGGGTCAAACTAAGCGTCGGCTATAGAATGCAATCCGAACCCTATACCCAAGAAATAAAGCGATTCGTAAAAGAGCAAACTTTTGGCAAGGTCAGTTATATTTCCGTTGATGCTGCTTATAGAAATAATGGAAATTGGGATCAGTGGCGTTTGAACAAAGCCTTATCAGGCGGAGGTGCTTTATTAAATATGGGCGTATATGCTATACAAGGAGTCATCTATGGTACTGGTGAGTTACCTATTTCTGTTACTGCTCAAGAATTTAGTACCCGTCCAGATTTATTTAAAGACACAGACGAAACGATCACCGCACAATTTACGTTTCCTAGTGGTGCAGTAGGTGCTATTATGACCTCTCATAATGCTAGAGGCAATCGTTTACATGCTTCTTGTGAAAAGGGTTGGTTTGAGTTAAATCCAGCTCATTCTTATGGTCCAATACAGGGCCGTCGTTCTGATGGAGTGGCTTTGGAGTTTCCACACAAAAGTCAACAGGCTTTACAAATGGATGATTTTTCCAAACATATTTTAGAGGGTACGCCTAATAGGGCGCCTGGTAGTATGGGGCTAAGAGATATGGTGATATGTGAAGCGATTTATGCGTCGATTGCAGCGGGTGGGAAAAAAATGGATTTGGACTTGGCGGCATTTGCGCCTGCACAATAAAATAAATAAAATAATGAACACAGAGACACTGAGCGCACAGAGAATACTATACTACGGACAGGATAGATTGCCGAATTTATTTTTGAAGTAGACTTCCCAAATCTTGAAGATTTTGTAAGTCTGTCGGGATCGAACTTACAAAGTTTTCGAGACTTGGGAAGTTTCATTTTCGGTAATTTATCCTGTTTCGAGTATATACAAATCTAACTCTGTGAGCTCCGTGACTCCGTGTTCAACATTCTCTACATCTCTTATATCATGAAAATACAATTACTTTTTCTTTTTCTATTACTCCCCCTACTCTCCCAAGCCCAAATAAAAGCAAAAGCAGTAGCATCCATAGAACCCAGCTTTCAAAAAGAAATAAAAAAGCTAACTAGACGATCTGCTGTAAAAAAAGCCTTCCAATTAATTGAGGCGCAAAACGATCAAACCTTACAAGATCATATTACCCTAACAGAAATAGAAGCCCCGCCCTTCAAAGAAGAAAAACGTGCAGCAGCCTTTCTAAAAATGATGGAAGCGGTAGGCGTAGATACCATCTGGATAGATGAAGTCGGCAATGTATTAGCCTTACGAAAAGGCACAGCTGGAAAAAAAGTAGTCGCCTTAGATGCCCATCTAGATACCGTCTTTCCAGAAGGTACGGATGTCAAAGTTAAAATGCGAGGTGACACCTTGTATGCACCAGGTATCGCAGATGACACCAGAGGTTTAGCTATTCTCATTCGAGTGCTAAGTGCCATGAATGAAGCCAATGTAGAAACGAAAGCAGATATTTTATTTGTCGGTTCTGTAGGCGAAGAGGGTTTAGGCGATCTTCGTGGCGTGAAGCATATTTTTAGTGACAAAGGTGTCAAAATTGATAGTTGGATTGCCATAGATGGAGGTGGCATTGGTCGGGTCAATAATCAAGGCTTAGGGTCTCATAGATATAAAATTACTTATAAAGGACCTGGTGGACATTCTTGGGGTGCTTTTGGTTTAGCCAATCCTCATCATGCACTAGGTTCTGCTATCCACTACTTTACGAAAGCCGCAAATAAATTTACGGCTTATGGACCAAAAACGAGTTACAATGTAGGTGTTATTGAAGGCGGCACGTCTATTAATTCCGTTCCTTTTGAATCTTCTATGTTGGTAGATATGCGTTCCGTTAGCCCTGTTCGTTTGGATAGTATGGATCAAATTTTATTAACGGCTGTTCGTCAGGCTACAGATGCCCAAAATAGTATTCGTCGATTAGGGGAAGCATTAACTGTTGATATTGAAAAAATTGGGGATCGTCCTTCGGGGGAATTATCAGAAACTTTGCCTTTGATTCAGCGAGCGATGGCTTGCACTGCTTATTTTGGCAAACGTCCTGAATTGACTAGAGGTTCTACTAATTCTAATATTCCGATTGCGATGGGTATTCCTGCGGTGACAATTGGACGTGGCGGTGTTGGACGTAATGCACATTCTTTGGGGGAATGGTGGTTGGATAAAGAGGGGTATAAGGCGGCGCAGATGGCTTTGCTTTTGTTGGTGTCGGAGAGTGGGTTGGGGAAGTGATTTGAAGTTACAAACCATAGGAGGCTAAGGTTCTTTATCTTGAGACTCGGCAACAAGTATGTTTTATATTTTTCTTTAGAGGTAGCAATTTTGTTGGGCATTTTTGAAAAAATGCCCAACAAAATTGCTGCCTCTAAAAAACTATTAAAAGCTACTGCTAGCCGAGTAGTTCTGTGTTGAATTATACTATATTTGCCTATTCCCCTTTTTCCACTTTATAAAAAACATTTTGATCCACCAACAAATCTGATAATTCATAAATCTTTCCATTTTTAATTACAGATTCAAAAGCCCTCAAATGCTTAATATCTTCCAACGGATTCTTTTTAACAATCAATATATCCGCTAATTTACCTACCTCGATAGTACCCATATCTTTTTCAGTCCCTAAAACTTTTGCATTATTAATCGTTACCGTTTGAAGGACTTCATAAGGACTTAATCCTGCTGTTTGATAGGCTTCTAATTCCATATGTAAACCAAAGCCAAAAGGGAGGATTGGACCATCCGTTCCTGCACTAATTAAACCACCTTTTCGATGAATATCTTTAATCATTTTACAGGCGTTGGTAAAACGCTTTTCCCATCCTTCAGGATCTTGTTGTACCTGCTTAATTCCTCGTTTCGCATTCACAATAGAGAAGGGTGTTTCTAATATTGTTAAACGTTCATCAGATAAAATGCTCGTATCTTTTGATAGCAAATAATTATAGCTGACATAGATTCCAATGGTCGGCGTAAAGCTCATTCCCGATTCCGCAATCAAACTGGATACATCTCCATAGGAAGAAAGTAGACTGGTCAATTTTGGAGAATAACCTCTACGGCTCGTACCTGCTATATGCTCTACCCCATCCGTGCTATAAGCTACTGCAGGATACAACTCATGAGACGAGACAGGTATCCCTAAAGCATGCGCCTTCTCGACTACTTTCTCTTGTTGGGCATCTGCCAGACGGACATAGGTTTTGAGCATGTCGTAGTCTAATTTGTCTGCCTTTTCCAACTCCATTGCTAATTGTTCAGGGGTTTGCTGAGCGATGGCATCTGCATAGTAGATTCTATTCCCATCTATTGGACTACCTGTAAAAAATATTCTTGGTCCGATGTATCGGCCCGACTGAGTGGCCTCTCTCCTATTTAATGCATCTAAGGCAACAGTAGAAGGATCTCTCGTTGCTGTCACGCCCCATGCTAACCATTGTCTACCTAATTTTTCTCCTGCCCAACTACCTTGATGGGAATGTATGTCTATTAGACCTGGCACTGCATAAGCGTCAGATGCATCAATAAATTTTGTAGTGGATCGAGCTGATCGGTGGGGAGCAATCTCTACAATTCTATTGCCAATTATTACAATGTCCATATCCTTTTTTAGGGATGCATCGAGGCCATCATATAAATGTCCAATATGAATTACGGTAGTATCTTGATTAGTGGGTCTTGACCACCTTAGATCAATCGAAATATCTGTTGATTCTAAGGTATTAATATTTACTTTTTTCAGACCATCTAGTGTTTGATATAAGAGTGTAGTTCCGTCCGCCCAGCTAGGCGCGTCTGCCAATTCTTTACTAATTTGAACTGGCTCACCAGTGGCTTGTCCTTTTCGATCAAGGGGGATCACCCATAAGAATCCTTTCGATATAGCAGCCATATGCTTTCCATCAGGAGACCATACTGGACCATCTTTTCGTCTACTCCCTAATGACCAATGTGCTAAACCTTTCCATCTCCAAGTACTCCTGCCATCTTTAGAAAAAAACAATAAACGATTGATCCCTTCTCGGTATAAAGTAGAGTATGCTTGGCGAGTAGGAATAGCCACTACTTCACTGTCTGGAGACCACGTAGGCGCACCAATACTACTTGGAATGGCCTTGCTAATTTTTCGACTTTCTCCACTCTGTAAATTCAATATATTCAACTGACCTAAGCGAGGATGTATCCCTAAACTATAAGCGATCTCTTTTCCATCAGGCGACCATGCTAAACCGAAATTGCTTGGATTACCTCCGATAGTTATTTTTCTATTATGAAAACCAGTTTCTACATCCATTATCCATATTCCCCACTTTCCTGCTTTATCGCCTACATAGGCAATATTCTCTCCATCAGGCGACCAAACAGGGGCCAATTCTACAGAGGCATCTTTGGTTAGTCTTTTACAAATACCATTTTCTTCACGAACCCACAAATCATTTAAGGCGATAAATGTCACTCGTTTTCCATTAGGAGATATGGCAGGATTGACGATCCCTTTTACCACTTGCTTTTGGGTACTATCAAAATCTCTTTTCTTTTTAGGATACTGATCTCTACGCACAGAGAAGGTCGCAGAAAAAGGAATAATGACCTCTTCTTGAAACTCAATATTTTTTCGATTAATTTGTCCATCACTCGTATATAGGTATTCTAAATTGGACGCCCAAGTTACTCTAAACGGAAAGACTACTTCCTCTTTTTTAGATAAACGAATGGCCTCTGGCATATCCAACCATTGTATCCACAAAGAACTTTCAGAGAAGGTGGTTTTATTAAAGATCAAAGAAGTGCCATCGGGTCGCCAAGAAAGACCAGCTACTTTTCCTTCAACAGCAAACCATTTATCTCGTTTTGTAAATTTCAAAGAAGCTCTCTCTTTTTTATCCTCTTCCACCGATACCACATGAATACCTTCTTTATCTGGTGCATCGCTCACATAAGCAAATCGCTTGCCTAAAGGACTCCAAACAGGAGCATATTCGTTGCTTACCCCATCCGTTAATTGTTGAAACATTTCAGTTGCTATTTCAACCGCCCATATATCGTACGTACCTGCTTGATCAGATGAAAACAAAATTCTTTTTCCGTCAGGCGACCAATGAGGTTCTCTATTATCATATTGACCACTGGTCCATTGTTTCAAGTCCTTACCTGTTTTATGAACGGTATAGATATGCCAATTGCCCTCCCAATAACCTTGGAAACACAATTGTTCTCCGTCAGGCGACCATGCAGGTTGACGTGCATCCCCTAGTGAATCTGTAATCGCTACTGCTTCCCCTCCTGCGGCTGGCATCATCCATAGTCGCCCTTGCAGATCAATGGCCATTGTTTCTTTATTTGGAGAGAGGGCGGCTGCCATATTTGTGCCTTCGGTAACGGTGATGTTTTTTATTTCTGAAGTAATCTGGGCGCAGAGTACAACTGGCATTAAAACACCTAAATGGAAGAAGAAAAATTGAATATATTTTTTCATGTTAATCATTATTCGTTCTTTAATTAGTTCAACAGCTATCGCTGCCTCCAAAGAATCTCTCTACCGAGCTTGCGAAGCAAGCGAGATAGAAAATTTAGCCTCTAATTTGCCAAAATTAACATATTCTAATAGTTTCTTAATATAAAAATGGCGATTCTTCTTTTTTAATAGTAAATTGGACACGTAGCATATAGAAGAGATCTTACTTACGGCCTTTATCCTGCCCGCCCGAACGGCAGTCGGGCTGGTCAGTAAAACGGTCTCTACTCTCTGCTCTAAGTAAATCATCAATTCCATTCGTTATGACACCCATAAAGATTTTTAAAATTAGTTTACTCCTTTTATGGAGTACTTTACAACTACACGCTTATAATTACATTTACGTTCAAGATCCACAATTTTGGGAGCAAGATCAAGGGACTATAGAAGAAGCCCAATTTACAATACAACCTAGAGGGATCTATATGGAAGTAGGCATGTATCTTACCTTATCTGGTAGAGGTGCTTATTTTGAAAACGAAAATAGAAATGTAGAAATTATCATGGGTTTTGATTTACCCGAAAATTCTATTGTAATAGATTCTTGGTTATGGATCAATGAGGATATTATACAAGCAGATATCCTAGATCGTTGGACCGCTTCTAATATATACAATGATATTGTAGGCAGACGACAAGACCCTTCTCTTTTAACAAAAAACGGAGATAATCAATATGAATTACGAGTATTCCCTATGCAATCGGATTCTACTCGTCGGGTCAAAATCACCTACTTAGTACCTGGTAATTGGAGCAATGGAGAAGTCTCTATTCCTTTACCTACAGGACTTTTACAAAGTTCTCGTAATCTTACACCGACTGTACAAGTTCAAAGTTTTTTAAATAATGATTTTAAAAACCCTAGTATTGCTCAACTAAGTAGAACGGAGTTTGAGCCAACTGTTCATGCGACATTTGGTGCTCATACAATTGCCAATATACCTAGTACGGAAATATTTAATGATCTAGATTTTGTGCTAGAAGCACCCACCAAGAATGGGGTATTTCTTAGTCGCTTTGAAGGAGCAGAAGAAAATTTTTACCAACTAGCAGTAATGCCCTCTACCCTATTTGATTTAGAAAAAGAACATCCTAAGAAAGTGGCGATTTTATTAGATTATGAATTTAATAGTCCCCCATTTTCAAAAAGTGATTTACTAGCGACTTTGGAAAGAGAATTATTAGAAAATTTAGAAGAAACAGATTCTTTTAATCTATTAATCTCTCAATCCAATATTAGTCCTGTCTTTCCTACTTGGGTTCCTGCCAATGCAGCGTCCATTCGGAACGCCTTCAATCAATTTCAAGAAACAGACCTTTCCAATTTCAGTAATTTACCAGACCTTTTAACAGGAGGGATTGATTATATAAAAACGCAAGGAACAAACGGTAGTTTATTACTTATTTCTAATGCTACTCAAGTTGGAGAACCAGAAATTGCAAACCTCCTTATTTCAGATTTAAGGGAAGATTTGCAAGATCATAAAATACCTATCCATGTGGCAGATTACGACCACACAGAACAAGGTGGTTTTTGGATCAATGGTATTTACTATACAGGTAATGAATATTTCTATACGAATATCACTCGGATCACTTCTGGTCGATTAACGAAAATGAAAGACAAATCTAGTTTAGTGGCAACACTCAACGAATCTATTAATTCTTTAGAAGTACTACAAGGAATATTGGATGTCCATACTACTTTAGAGGAGGGTTTTTGTTATGGTCGATATAATTTGCAAGCTTCTCGAACTTTTAATGGTATCAACCAGCCGATATTACAAGTAGGAAAATATCAAGGTACTTTCCCTTTTGAAATAGAAGCTAGTGGAGTAGTTAATGAAACTTTTTTTGGAGAAAACATTAGTATTCCTGCTTCTGATGTGGCCGAAGGCAATACTATAGATGCCATTATTTGGGCAGGTAATCATATCAAGCAATTAGAAAAAGAACCCTATAGCAATGAAACGAATAGCGAAATTGTAGAATGGAGTTTGGCCAATAGAGTGCTTTCTTTTTTTACTGCCTTCTTGGCCCTAGAAGTAGAACAAGGCGGAGTCGTTTGTAATAATTGTATCGACGAAACAGATCCTGAAATTATCGCTACAGGAGACGGAAATAATACGGGCACTACTGCTGAGACCGACATCAGTATCCCACAGCGAGATGATGTAGCTATAGACCAAGACATTGAAGGGATTCCCGAAGGTGCCCCTGTTGGTCCAGCAGGTCCTGCAGGTGGAGCAGCAGGTGCAGCAGAGGACGTAGAAAGCGACCCTGTCATAACTGCAACCAACAATATAGATTTGGATACTGTAATCACTATTGATGCTAGACCAAATGCTTTCCATTCTTCTACTACTATTACGGTACAATTGACCAATGAGATAGCAGTAGATCAAGTTCGTTTTGCCATCTATGATTTACAAGGTCGCCCTATTAGGACTTTCCAGACTAGCACGAATACTGAAAATAAGTACCAATTTATTTGGGATGCAACTTCTGGTCAAGGTCAAGCTGTTTCACAAGGCATGTATTTCTTTACGGTGCATACGCCTTTGGGAAATAAGCATTTGAAGTTGATTTATTTGGAATAATCCCGTAACACGGAATTTATTCCGTATCCGTAACACGGAATTTATTCCGTATAATAC
>CAYOBX010000057.1:0-18592 GCA_964402245.1 uncultured Saprospiraceae bacterium
ATTTGGGAAGTCTAATTCAAAAATAAATTTGGCAATCTATCCTGTCCGTAGTATAGTACCATCAGGATCAACCTCAGTTATAATTTGCTAAATCTCTTAGACCATTTCATTTATTATTTACAATCCCCACAGATTCCTGATAACACTAACTGGCTATCCTCTAGCTTAAAATGTTCTGGTAAGTTGATGACAGGAATTTTTACATCATCCAGACAAACTGTTTTTTGACATTGTTTACAGTAAAAATGAGCATGGTGATCTTCATGATGGTGAGAGGTGCAATATTCAGAACAAAGGGCATATTTTGTTCGACCACTCACATCTACTGCTTGGTGTATAATCCCAGATTCTTCGAAAGTTTTGATAGTTCTATATAAAGTAATCCTATCTAAATCTTCTATCTTTTTTTCAATCTCAGAACTAGACAAGGCGGTATGTCCGGCTTTTAGAAACTCTTCCAAAACCAATCTTCTGGCATTGGTCGTCCTTAATTTCCCATGCTTGAGTAAATTAGCAATCTTTGTATCGTGATCCATTATCAGGTATTATAGAGAGTAACAAGTCTAATAGCAACAAATTACAGAAGCTATAGTTGTTATTCAGCTATAAAGTTAGCTTATTTCTTAATTTTTCACGTTTCGTTGAAATGAAATTTAGATAAAAGAGAGGTATTATACCTACTTGTTACCCGTTCCTAACTTAATTCTGCAAGGACTTTTTTATTGGAAATTTTGTCTGCAGTAGGTTGTTGTTGAAGTGAGGTATTTACAATAAGTTTTTTTGAAATAGAAAAGGTAAAGATAGTGCCATGTCCTTCCTCAGATTGGAGGGAGATAATCCCTTGATGATTTTCAACAATGCGTTTACAAATGGCTAAACCAATACCTGTTCCTTTGAATTCACCGTTGCCATGAAGACGTTGAAACATTTCGAACACTTTTTCTTTATAGGAAGCAGAAATACCTATTCCATTATCTTGGACGGTAAATATCCATTCCTCAGGTGTGTCCTGACAATCAATGGATATTTTTTTAATAGGATTACGATTATATTTGATCCCGTTGTCAATCAGATTTTGGAAGAGTTGCTCTATTTGTCTAGTATTGCATATAATTTGAATAGGTAAATTTTTACTTATTGTTATCTCTACATCTGATCGATCAGTAGTGATGCTTCTTAAAACGAGAAAAAGCATTTTTTCAGGGCTAGCCTCCTTAAAGAGTTGGGACTGTTGTTCTAGTTGAGAATACTCTAAGAGATCGTCAATAATATTAACCATTCTAGTCACCCCACCATTTAAAAATTGAGTACATTCCTTAATTTTAGGATTTTTGAGGTCGGCTGTTTCTTTTTCTAATATATTGGCAAATGCAGAAATGGTTCTTAATGGGGCCTTTAAATCATGAGAAGCTATAGAGGTAAAACGTTGTAATTCTTCGTTTTTAGCAGTTAGCTTTAAAGTTTTTTCTTGTATAATACTTGTTCTATTTGCTACCTTTTTCTCTAAGCTATTATTAAATACCACTAATTCTTCATTTAATTGGATTAGTTCTTCATTAAGGGTAGATAAATGCTTATTTATATAATTACGATGAATATACGAAAGTATATAAATAGAGAGGAGTATCATTAATGAGAGACCTAGAATATATTTATTGATTGCAGTATTATTGCAATTAGATATAGCAATAAAAGTGAAAAATAAATTGATTGTATAGAAGTAAAACATTCCTTTTGTACTTCTAAATACAATGCCTGGCATCGTTAAAGAAACAAAAAGACCTATGGTATAGTTGAATGAAAAATTATTTAGATAAACTATCCAAATTATCCAAGAAACCCATATATAATTTCCAATAATTGAGAAAAGTGCTAAGTTTTTTTTGACAAATGTTGAAGTGAAAGATAGGAAAAGTATGCACATATGCAGCCCACTAATTATTAATCGATGGGAAACGAAATCAATAGCTGTAGGATCTAAATATTGTAAAGCAATACCATACAAAGGAAAGAAAAAGATAACAGCAACCATCCATAATCTATAGATTACTAACTCATAATCTTCTAAGTGAAAATGATCTATGTTAGAATTATCAATGTTGTCTTTTGTCATTGGAAGAAATAAAATTACTGCTTATGAAATGATCCCTTGTAATTATAACAGTAATTCAAGTTCTATGCCGATCTATTAGAATAAATACTAGCGCCTTAGAAAGGTGTTTATTTTCACCATAACAAAATAATTACATAAATGATTATACTGCTCCTAGGTCTAATGAGTTTAAATGTTCCAAGGCTTTGTAGGTAGGAAACAGCGCATTCGCTTCTTTTACTAATTCTTTGAACTGTTCATCTTCTCGTAATTGGTAGTGGCATAAGGCTCGGTTGTAATATCCATCAGCGGTATGACCATATCGTTGAATAGAATATTGAAAATATTCTAAGGCGGCAGAAAAGTAACCCAATTGGTAGAGTAGGCCGCCAATTTCGAATGCTAAATCTTTTGGTTCATTAAGGGTGAAATACATATTCCAAGTAGCATGCATAGTATTCGCTAAATCTGTTCTCTGATCAAAGCTAACTCGTTTAGCTAATTGCTTAATTCTTGGAAGGAAGTTGAGAAATAAGGTAGAATCATAAGCACTTAACCTTAGTAAGGCAATGATTTCATCTAAACTCATGGTAGTTACATGGCGATAACTAAACATTTTTAAGGTATTAAAATCGTCAGGGCCATAGTCATTTATATATCGTTGATAGGCTTGTGTGGTGTGCATGTAACTTTTACTATCTTCTAAAAATAATAAACAGGCTACTTCAATCGCACTATTGGAAGAGGTAGGGAAATGCACTAATCCTCCTTGCTTATGGCAATAGCTACCCAAGGCATGATAATTGACCAAAAAAGAAAAGCTACCATGCGTTACCATATCTGGTTCTTGCTTATTTTGTAAAGACCGAATTTCATGTGTCCCTTTATCCATAGAAATGATCATCAATCCTTTCTTCGAAAGTGTTTGAATATTTTGCAAACACTGTAGTCCTTTTTGAGGAAAGAACAAGTAGGTATTCAGTAAGACTTTACGATATTCTTCTAGTATCTCATTATAAGTTTTATTCTTATAATAAGGTTTATCCATTAAGGTGTGAGCATAACTGGTTTTTAATTGTTTTAATAAACTAGCTTCGTCTAGACCTTCTGGGTTTACCTTTGACTCCAATTTTAAAGAGCAAGTAGATATAATTTGATCTTTAAAATGGAATAGATCACTTGGTATAGAATCGAAAAAATAATTAGCTAGTACAAGGATGGGTTGTTCTAAATCATTGGAGGAAATCTTTTTGTTAGCATATCTTAACTCTAATACTTGACTTTCTGTAGCATCAAAATAAGTAACATCTAACAAGCCTTTTTTATGGTAAGATTGAAACTGAGGATGTTCTTCAAAAAAACTAAGATTATCTTCTGCAATATCACTTAATACGTAACAATAAGGAGGTAAGTCTAGACCAATATTTCCTACTAACTTTTCTAAATGCTTTAAAATATGAAATGCCAATCGCCCATGACCAGCACCTAATTCTAAGATATATACCGTGTTTTTGGTTTGTCCTTTAGCTGCCAAATCTTTAAGAAAAGCAAAAATAATTTCTGCATATGTTTTTCCAACCATAGAACTGCTGGTCAGATTATGAGGCACTTCTCCATGCCTCCAAGCATCTATTCCCTTGTTCTTATAGTAGTTTTGATTGATTTGCCAAATTAGACTTTCAGAAAACGGTTTTGCAGATTCAATTTCAAAAAGAGCATTTCCCATAGTTAATTTAAATAATGAAATAATAAGTACTAGAAGCTCTTATTTAGAGCAAACAAAGAATGACTAATTAGAGTGGAAGGGGAATGAAAGAATTCTCAAACCTTTTTTTGGAGTATTTGGGTATGGTGTATGATGTAAAGGTACAGTTTTTAAAACTTAGGGTTTTTATATAGTTTTTTAGAGGGAGCAAATTAGTTTTGTTTTTTTCAAAAAAACAAAACTAATTTGCTCTCTCTAATGAAAAATATTAAACATACTTGTTGCCGATTGCCAAACTAGAATCTTTATTTTTGCGTCGTTCCATAACAGGGCTATGGAATTATCTTTTTGTCGTTACTTAGTAACAAAACCTAAAAAAGGAAGTAGTTTTACCTACTTCCTTTTCTATTTTAATTTAAACAAGCTCTAAAGATAGCAATCAGATGTAATGTTGTACTACATCGCATAGTCAACATAACATCTGACGGCAGATTACTTATAGTTTAATAGTAGCTCCTACTTTAATAATACCTCCAATAAATCCAAACTGATTTACGTGCCAAGGGTATCTAAAACGACCTCCTAGATTCACATTAAAATCAGCATCACCATTTCTTAACTCGTCTGGAAATACATCAAATAAATTATTAGCAGTTACATTAATATTGACTTTCTCATTGATGTCATAACCAACAATTAAATCTGTAACAACCTTTCCTGAATATTCTTGATCCAAACCTGGGTCAGTAGGATGTATTTCTGATACCTTACCAAAGTAAGTGTTATTGAAATTGAATCGAAGACCACCCGTTTTATAAGAAACACCAAATGATGCTTTTACATTTGGTCTACCCGTTTCTATACGACCCACTTCTTCTCTACCAAAAATATCGATATTATTATCAGCAAAAACTGGTGGTACGGTAATACCAGCTGCATCTACTTCTATGTCATTCCAGTTTAATGCAGCAGTAAAGCCTAAAGAACCATTTCCACCTGCTCGAACATTATCTAAACTTAAAACAAAGTCAATACCCTGTGTTTCGGTATCTGCTGCATTCGTAAAGAATACAAAACTTTCGACACCATCTCCTTCCAAACCAGCTCTTACACTATTACCTTCTGGTAATGCACCTGTGCTAATTTGGTTGGTTAATAATACTCGATCATCAACAGAAATATTGTAGTAATCAAAAGTTGCTGATAAGTTATCAGTTAATTTATAGGTAATTCCGGCTGTGAAATTGAAAGAAGTTTCTACGTCTAATTGAGGAACTTGTAGTAAATTTCTAGTTACATCACTTACATTATTAAAGGTACCTTGTTGAGCAACTTCGTTTCCAACTAATAAAGTTTGGATATTACTCAAAAAGATTTGGTGTAGAGATGGCGCTCTAAATCCAGTACTTACAGATGCTCTAATAGCTCCCTTATTATCCCCTATAATTTGTCTTGCATTTACTTTCCAAGATAAATTACTTCTGCTATCTCCATCTCCAATACTAGAAAAATTTTCATATCTCAAAGCACCTCCAATTAAGAAGGATTCGCTAAGATCATAATCTAAACCTGCATAAATACCAATATTCGTTCTACTTTCATCTAGGGCATTAGAGGGTTGTAAGCCAGGAAAGGATTGTACACCTCCATCTATAAAGGAAGCTTCTTCTCCTGCTCTTGATTCAAAGCTTTCTCTTCTAAGTTCTGCACCGACTGATAAAGACAAATCACCAAACTGTCTAGATAAATCTAAATTACCTAGTGTATTAGCAAAATTATATCCCCCTGGATCAATTTCTGTTGGACTATTCATTCCTAAAGATACATTTACAGAATTAGATACCAAGTACTGAACATCATTAGATCCATGCGTCAAACTTAAATCTGCAGTCCAATCATTGAAAAAGAATTTATTCCCGACGGTTAAAGTAACATCTTTAATATCACTTTCAAAAGTAGGCTGGAATCCTTGGAAAGGTTGAGATCTATCTACCCATAAAGGATTGTTGTCTCGATTCGCACCAACTCCAGGCCAATAAGGCGCTCTATATAAAGCAAAGGATTTTCCATATCTGAAAGTATACCCTCCATTTGCATAAAATTCTCCACCATTGTAAGGTAAACCTAAGTTAGCCATGAACGAGTATCTATCTTGTTCTGGAATTCCTACATTCATTCCTAAATCAGGATTTTCTCTTTGCCAATCTGTATTTCCATCCCTAATATCTTCAGCAGTAGCTAATACGCCAGGGCTAGCCTCTTGTGGTCCAGCAGCACCTAATGGAATAGCGTCAATAGAATACAAAAAGCCAAATAAGCCATCACCCCCGGGTGTACCGGCTCTATTAGTTGCATCGGTATGATATATATCACCCGTTAAATTCAAAAAGCCTTTATTGCCTAATTTAAAACCATGATTAATATCTGCTGCATAGTTAAATCCATCTCCAGCATAGGTAGTACCTGTTTCCAGATTGATTAGTGTTTCATCGACTCGCTCCTTTAAAATGATATTGATTACCCCAGCAACTGCATCAGAACCATACTGCGCACTTGCCCCATCTCGTAAGACTTCTATTCGCTCAATAGCTCCTGCTGGGAATGATTTAAAATCTGTTCCTACTTCCCCTCTACCAGGTGTTCTGTTTAAATAAACTTGAGCACTTTGATTTTTACGCTTACCATTTATTAGTACCAAGGTTCTAGATGGTCCTAAATTTCTCAATTCAGAAGGATCGAAATGCGCAGAGGCATCCGAAATGGTTTGAGGAGTAGAGTTAAAAGAAGGAACTTTATAGTTAATCATTTGATTAACAGATTTTTGTCCACTTGCTTTCAATTCAGCAGCATTGATATTATCAATCGGTACTGGAGAAGTTAATATAGTTCTAGGCTTACCACGGGAACCAGTAACTACTATTTCATCTAACTTTAAACCTGTTTCTAAGTTTATTGTTAAATAATCGCCAGAAGTTACATTAATGGTTTGGTCACTATAACCAGTATAGCTAATCACCAAATCTACTGGTAGCGTTTCTGCATTTAAAGAAAAATTACCATCAAAATCAGAGGTAGTACCAGTGGTAGTACCTTTAATTACTACGTTAGCTCCAATTAGCGTTTCCCCTGAGTCAGCATCCAGGATCGTTCCTGAAATAGTTTGAGCTTCAATTTGAAAACCAAACAGAAACAAGATAGCTATAAAGCTAAAAAGTGTTTTTAAAGAAATTCTAAAGGTCATTTGTAAATTTTTAATTCATTAAAACTAGATCTTGAAGTTGTTTAAAAAGGAATATATTCTTAAACACCTGCTCTTAATATCATCTTCTAATGAGTACGAATGTAAAAGAAGTATTAAGAATTTAACAAAATTACTACAATCTTTAAGAGCACAAAATTAATAGGATGTTATTTTTAAATATACATTTGTATTTTAGCTATATTTTTTTGTGTTTTATGCTCTATATACTCACATTTAAATTCATAAAATAAACTGTCCATCTTCATAAATTTTTTCATCATCTGCATAGATGGCGCCTCCGTTTTTCATATCTCCGATCATATCCCAGTGAATATCGGACTGATTTTTACCCCCCGTTTGGAAATAAGATTGTCCTAGCGCCATATGAATAGTTCCTCCAATCTTTTCGTCAAAAAGGATGTTTTTTGTAAATCGATTGATATTATAATTAGTACCAATAGCTGCTTCTCCAAATCTGCGAGCGCCTTCTAGTTGTAATACTTTATCCATAAAGGCTTGTCCTCTTTTAGCTTCCCATTTTTCTACATATCCATCCTTAACCCAAAGGGTAACCCCTTCCACTTCTTCTCCCATATAAATAGCAGGTAGTGAAAAATGAACGACCCCATTGGCAGAATTCTCTACGGGGCAGGTATATACCTCTCCAGATGGCATATTGGTCTGTCCATCTGAATTAATCCAAGTCCTGCCTTCTGTAGAAAAAGTAATATCAATACCTTCTCCTTTATATTGCACTTTATTTCTGCTATTTAGTAAATCGACGATCTTTTGTTGATCCTTTCTTCTATTTAGCCATTCTTGTTGGGGATCTTCTGCATATAGATTACAAGCACTAAAAATAAATTTTTCGTATTCTTCTAAAGACATGCCTGCATTTTGAGCCGATGCTTGGGTAGGGTATTGGCAGAGATTTCTTTTTAAGGCTCTAGTTCCTGTTCTTTTAAAATAAGTATTGGATAAATCCTTTAATGCGCGACTTCTTATACCAGATTTACCCTTAGGAACATTGGCATTTTCTTTTAAATTAAAAGGAGCACGAATAAAAATATAAGCATCAAACTCCTCCATAGCTTGTCTATATACAGGAGAAATATATTCTAACTGATGTTTTTCTGCTTCCTCTAAAAAAATACGGTTTCTGCCTCTAAATTCTATATCCATCTCTACAATACCCCCTGCTCGCAAGGCATGTCTATACACTTCTCGGACTAAAGGTTCTGCTAGCGTAGTACTTCTAACATATAATTTTTCGCCTGGCTGTAATTCTACGCAGTAATGGACTAATAGCTTGGCATATTTAGAAAGGATGGATTCCATATCGATATTAATTTAAGTCTTTGAAATTCTTTTAGAAAATGTGTAATTTAGTAAGTGATTTCCTATTGCCTCCGAATGGAGGCTTCAATTAAATGAAAACGAAATGCAAAATTTTCATTTCAATTTTCATTTTAATTGATTTAATTTTAATTCGTGAATTCGTGGTTAAATTTTCAACATCTTCTTTTACTCAAGTTACAAAAGTAAGTTTTTGAATCTTAAAGAGAAAACTAAAACACAATACAGTGGACGACGAAGGATTAATAGACAAACTATCTCGAAGCTTTGAATTAGAAATGCCTGATGGTAGAAGCATGGACGATTATTTGGATGAAATATTACCATTAATTCGAACATGGAGTGAAGATTTATATGAAGAGGAATTCTTTTTAGATACGAGATGGCTAGAAATGCGAGATGATGAGCATTTTACAGAGACTATTCTGCATATTTTCCGTGCTAAAGGGGAGTATATGATAGTAAGAGAAGGGGATATTGACCAAGCCCGATGGAATACTTTACCAAATTCTAATACACTTTTATTGGAAACTGGAAAACGAGGAGAATTCTTCGATTTAGCTTTTTTAAATCGAGACTTTCTAGTGCTTAAAAAACACGGAGATCAACAGCGAAGAGGAATGCGAAAGTATTTTGTGCTAGGAAGAGAAGCAGTTGTGTCGAGATTGGAGTGGAGAGATATGATGGAATTGATGTTCAATCTTTATAGAGGAAGTAATAAATTAGTCGTTTATTTAGCCGTTTTTGTGGTAATTATTGCAGCGATTATTATTTTTTCTATTCTTTAAGAGCAGAGAGCAGAGAGCAGAGAGCAGAGAGCAGAGAGCAGAGACAAGATTCGTTTAAAATCGAAAGATTTATCCTTTTAAATGAAATCTGTCTCTACTCTCCGTTTTCGCCTCTCTCTTCTATTTTATAACTTCCCAGCTTTCTTCAAAGCCTTTACCATCGTCTTACCAATATCTGCTGGAGACTTCACTACACTGATACCACACTTTTTCATAATCTTCATCTTAGCTTCAGCCGTATCTTCGGCGCCACCGATGATTGCACCAGCGTGTCCCATTGTACGACCTTTAGGTGCTGTTTGACCAGCGATAAAGCCTACAACTGGCTTCGTACCGTACTTCTTAACATATTCGGCAGCTTCTGCTTCCATCGTACCACCAATCTCTCCGATCATTACAATACCATCGGTATTCTTATCTTTCATCAATAACTCTACTGCTTCTTTCGTAGTCGTACCAATAATTGGATCTCCACCAATACCGATGCAAGTAGACTGACCTAAACCAGCTTTTGTTACTTGATCTACTGCTTCATAAGTTAAGGTACCAGAACGAGATACAATTCCGATTCTACCTGGATTATGGATGAAGCCTGGCATGATACCACACTTTGCACCACCTGGGGTAATCACCCCTGGGCAATTTGGACCTACCAATCGACAATCTTTATTTTCGATATAGGCTTTTACTTTAACCATGTCTTGAACAGGAATACCTTCTGTAATGCAAATGATTACTTTAATTCCTGCATCTGCTGCTTCCATGATCGCATCTCCTGCAAATCTTGGAGGCACAAAAATTACAGAAACATTAGCACCAGCAGTAGCTACCGCTTCTGCTACAGTATTAAATACAGGCTTTCCTAAGTGTTCTTGCCCTCCTTTACCCGGAGTAACACCACCCACTACCTTGGTTCCATATTCTATCATTTGACCAGCGTGGAAAGATCCTTCCTTTCCTGTAAATCCTTGAACGATCACTTTTGATCTCGCATTAATTAATACAGCCATTATTTATTTTTAATTTGATTAGACTATTTATTTAGAACAGAGAAGAGAGTAGAGAACAGAGATGAAATTCGTTTATAAACGAAAAATAAATCGAATGAAAACGAAATCCATCTCTGCTCTCTGCTCTCTGTTCTCGGCTCTATACTTTATTCTTTCACGATGATAAAGACCTCTTCATTTGCCTTTTTCATATGATAATGTTCTCTTGCGAACTTCTCTGTATTTTGTTCTAAATCGATTTTATCTGCTTTGACAGTTTCGATTTCTTTTTCGTAAAACACTTTATCCGTTTTGAGTTTTTCTAATTGTTGCTGTAATTTGATTTGCGTAAAGATATTATGCCGATCAAAAAACGTTAGCCAACCGATAAAGAAAAGCAAACACAAAAAATACCTGTTTCTTATGGGGGCTGGTATCTGTCGGATAAGTGGTCTAAAAGGATTATTTCGAATGGCCATATTATTCTACTTTGTTGAATTTAGTGACCTAAGTTAGTACTTTTTAAGTAATAAGTAAGAGGTAATAAGTAATAAGGCCAACATGACGTACCTTATTACCTATTACTTTTTACCTATTACTTACCTAAAAGCGCACGGCCAGGATAAATTCCTGAATCGCCTAGCTCTTCCTCAATTCTAAGTAATTGGTTGTACTTCGCAATTCTATCAGAACGAGAAGCAGAACCAGTTTTGATTTGACCCGTATTTAGTGCTACTGCCAAGTCAGCAATCGTGGTATCTTCTGTTTCACCAGAACGGTGACTCATTACACTTGTAAAGCCATTGCGGGTAGCTAACTTTACCGCATCAATCGTTTCTGTAAGCGAACCAATTTGGTTCACTTTTATCAAGATAGAGTTAGCAGAATCTTGGTCAATACCTTTTTGCAAACGCTTGGTATTAGTCACAAATAAGTCATCTCCAACTATTTGTACCTTTTTACCGACTTTTTTAGTTAAAGATTTCCAGCCTTTCCAATCATCTTCATCTAAGCCATCTTCGATAGAGAAAATTGGATATTTCTTAGTCCAATCTGCCCAGTAGCTAACCATATCAGAAGAAGATAACTTATCTCCAGTTGATTGGTGGAAGTGGTATACTTTTTCTTTAGCATCATAAAACTCAGAAGCCGCAGCATCCAATGCAATCAAAATATCTTCTCCTGGCTTGTAGCCTGCTTTTTCTATAGCTTGCAATACAATTTCAATTGCTTCTACATTAGATTTGATGTTTGGTGCAAAACCACCTTCATCTCCTACATTCGTAGAGTAACCTTTTTTCTTCAAAACTTTCTTAAGGGTGTGAAATACTTCAACGCCCATTCTCAAGCCTTCAGAAAAGAAGTCAGCACCCAAAGGCATAATCATGAATTCCTGAAAGTCAATACTATTATCTGCGTGAGAACCACCGTTTAAGATATTCATCATCGGTACAGGTAATACATGTGCATTCACACCACCTACATATCTATATAGAGGTTGACCACTTTCTTCCGCAGCAGCTTTAGCTACCGCTAAAGAAACGCCTAAAATAGCATTCGCACCAAGCTTAGATTTATTCTCTGTGCCATCCAATTCTAACATAAGATTGTCAATGTAGATTTGCTCATGAATATCTACACCAATTAGAGCTTCTCTAATGTCATCTTCTACATTTTTGCAGGCATTCAAAACCCCTTTACCCATAAATCGTTCGTCATCTCCATCTCTCATTTCCACTGCTTCATACTTTCCTGTGGAAGCACCAGATGGGACAGCTGCTCTACCTAATGAGCCCGTTTCTGTTAATACCTCTACCTCAACGGTAGGATTTCCTCTTGAATCTAAAATTTCTCTAGATCGAATATCAATAATTGAACTCATGTGGCATGTTTTTAAATAAAGAAGAAAATTATATCGGGTAATGCTACCCTGAAATTAAAGTTTTATATTAATTGAACTTTTGACAGATTACTTTTATAGCTTCGCTGGCTAACGCCAACTCGGCAAAATAGATTTTTTAGAATTGCTGCCTCCAAAGAACTCTACTTACGAGACGGCGACAGCCGTCGAGTAAAAATGTCATTTATTTCTATGTTTTTCCATCATATCTATGAAGGTATCAAATAAATATCTCGCATCATGTGGCCCTGGAGATGCTTCTGGATGATACTGAACAGAAAAAGCATTTTTACCTTTTATCCTAATTCCTTCGATGGTATCGTCATTAAGGTTTCTGTGGGTAATTTCTACTTTATCTTGATTGTTAGCGATTGCTTCAGGACTCACTCCAAATCCGTGATTTTGACTAGTGATTTCACTCTTACCAGTAATAATATTTTTTACAGGGTGGTTGATACCTCTATGGCCATGATGCATTTTATAAGTTGGAATATCAATAGCTCTTGCTAGTATCTGATGTCCTAAGCAAATCCCAAATAAGGGTTCATTGTCTGCTAAAATCGCCTTAGCAGTAGTGACTGCATAATCCATTGGCGCAGGGTCACCAGGCCCATTAGACAAGAAGTAGCCATCTGGTTGGTATGCTTTTAGTACTTCGTAACTAGTCTTTGCAGGAAATACTTTGACTTGGCAGCCTCTAGCAATAAAACATTCTAAAATGTTTTTCTTAATTCCTAAGTCTAAGGCAGCAATTTTGAACTTGGCATCCGTTTCTCCAACAATATAAGGTTCTTTGGTACTAACTTTAGAAGCCAATTCTAGACCATCCATATTTGGCACTTTTGCCAATTGACTTTTTAGTTTCTGTACGTTCAATTCTTCAGAAGATATAATCGCATTCATAGCACCTTTACTTCTGATATGTCGGACAATGGCTCTGGTATCTACACCAGATATGCCCACCAAGTTTTCTCGTTCGAAATATTCTTGAATGGATTCATCTGCTAAGGAACGAGAAAATTGTTCCGTATAGTTTTTACAGATTAGACCAGCAATTTTAATGTTTCCAGATTCGGTTTCTGTGGCTTTTGTTCCATAGTTACCAATATGTGCATTGGTAGTTACCAATAGTTGCCCAAAATAAGAAGGATCTGTAAAAACTTCTTGGTAGCCTGTCATGCCTGTGTTAAAACAGATTTCTCCAGCTGTGGTTCCTTGTTTCCCAGCAGAGATTCCATGAAAAAGGGTACCATCTTCTAATAACAAAACGGCAGGTGTGTGCTGCATAATTAATTTGTGCTAAGTTGTATTAGTAGCGGGATAAAAATAGATTTTTGTACCTATTCAGCTAATAGTTGATTGCTGAACAGTTACGATTTTTAAATCTTTTTTTAAATCCTTTAATGTTGGCTGGTTAGGTTCTCTTTAAAATCGGCGCAAAGATACTATTTCCAATAATAAATTGGGTATGGATGGGTAGATTTTATAGAAGTTCAAACGCAAGTATCAAGTTCAAGTACAAAATGCAACGCTGGCGAGTGTTTGAGATCAATTTATGTTTAGTAACGACAAAAAAATAACTCCACCATTTGGACGGCTTCTTTTGCCCTCAGCAGCCCATCCGCTTTGCGGTTCACAAACGGTGTTTGCTCCTCTTAAAAAATATTAAAAGACCCTTAATTATTTGACAATTATTTTACGTGTTGTATGTCCTTTATCAGTAGTAAAATGAATAAGGTAAAGTCCTGAGGTCCAGTTCTGAACATTTACTTCATTTGTACTTTGTAAAGTACTTTGTTGTAACATGCGGGTTCCTGTAATAGAATACACCGTATAAGAGATTTGCTCCTGAGCAGTTGATTGGATCAACAATTGATCTATGGCAGGATTTGGATAAAGTGTAATATTAGCATCTATAATAGCTTCGGCGATACTAGTCGTCAAACAATTATCGGTATCTTCTACACTTAATTTTATGATTCTTATAGAATCACATCCACTATAGGATATAAGAGAATCTACATAGGTTCCTGTAGTGGTATGTCCTTCAAAGTTTTCTCCATTACAAATACTTACAGTTAAGGTTTCTTCTTTGGCAGGTAAAATGGTTAGATTTAAAATTCTTAAAGAATCACATCCAGTGGAGGATGTAAAAATGTCAATATAAGCTCCTTTTGCTGATCTGCCGTCTAGACTTTCCCCTTCACATATGCTAGCATCTACCTCTGTAATAATTCTTGCAGAAGATACGATTACCTCTAGTACCCTAATAGAATCACAACCATTGGACATAGGAAAAGTATCTCTAAAAATTCCTGCCCCTACGTGCCCCTCTACTATAGCATTATTATTACAGACGATAACTTCTTTAGTAAGCACTACTGGTTGGCAATTGGATGCATCATTTCCAAAATTTATGCTCAAACAAGTTTGATTGTTATTAATATAGGTATCAATTGTATTATCTGAGGTTCCTATGCTGACAAACAATTCTTGGAGACCACTAGGAAAATCTATGGGAGGAAGAATAAGCGAATTAATGGTATTAGGATCTATTTTAGTAGCATATTCATTATCAAAATGAAGTGTAGCTACGCTAAAATTAACTCGTATTTTAGTTACAACAGAAGTCCCATTATTGGCAATAGTGATCGTAGGAATCCAGTTGGAGGTAATTGAATCCTGAAGAATTTGTATATTTTCAAGAGCTAATTCGATAGCTGGTGGAGTCGTTGTACAGGTCGTTAGGGAATTAGCTAATTGAGGCATTCTACGTTCCTCAATATTAAAATGCATTCTTTCCTTTTGTCCTTGAGTAAAAGCAGACCAGCAATCCCCCGTATAATCCATATAATTACTAAGCATGTCTGGCTGATCTCCTAGGCCCCCCATATTTACAGGACGATATGGATTATTATCACTCAGATCATCTTCATCTGTACTACAAGAATTGGCAGGCAACTCACAAGTCCCTCCATTCTTACCAGCCATACTTTTTGGTGGAGTATCACAGACAAAATCTCCTTGCAATAGACAATTTGCATTGCTAGCACAAAGCTGATCTATTTCATTAGAAAATATGTGTTTTAGAGAAAAATAATGACCTAATTCATGTGCAAGCAGTCCATCCCAAAGAAAACTACTATGAATAATAATAAAATCTCTTTCACTTCCACCTAAATAAACCCCTGCAACATCTGTATCAGACACTATAAAAATATTCAGGTATTGATTCGGATTCCAGATTAGATTTTCACTAAAATGAGAAGATAGTTCTGATACGTTTCCTTGAGCATATTCAGCGTCATTATATCGTAGAATCCCTGTCGTAAATTCTCCATTCGGATCTACAGAGGCTAGGCAAAATTCAATTTCTGTATCAACTCCATATAAAGAATTCTCAAAGGTAGGAGCATTCGTATAGTTATGTCTAAATCGTTCGGTGGTTCTAGTAAGCACTTCTTTGATTTTAGTATCAGATGGATTCTGAAGGGTACCAACAGTAGAACAATTATGTAAGATATGAATGGCAACAGGAAAAAGGAAAGGCGCATCAATTGGCTTATTCTGCGAGGTAGGTTTATTTAATTTTTGACGATAAGTTAACTCATAGACCGTTTGGTCATTGGCATAGATAGGATTACTAATGGTCAATTCTTGTTCTATCGAATGTGTACCACATTTCAGAGTAGTCTGGGCTTGGTGATTTGGGACGTACCAAAACAGTAGTACCAATAAGAGGGGGTATCTCATCAATTTTACTTAATACTAAGCAATAACAACAGACTTTATTCTAGTGGTCGAGGACAGAAATCCATGACAGTCTAAATGGTTTTTTTCCGTAATACTGCGTTGTTCGTCAGTCAGGTAGCAACAGCTATCTTCCTTCCTCACGCCTTGTCTTACGAAAAAATAAATTCATTTTAACTATCAATTACTTCTGTCCTCGACCACTAGGTGAACAAATTCTCTTGTCATTACCAAAGGGGATTTAGGGCAACAGGTGTAATTGTTGCTAATATTATTAAGTAAGTGGTGTAGAGTAAAACTTATATAGTATTATTCAAACTAGTTAAGTTTCAGAACTAAGGTAGCCATATCAAAAAATGGCGTTTTAGAGAATAGGAAGCAAATCTAATAATATTATAGTAATTAACTATATTTAAAAGGCAGAATTTTAGAATCTTTTACTGTAGATAGCGTCATCAATGTCTTTAAACGTTCAATTTCTTCTATTTGAGAAAGTGTTTTAAAAAGTAACTGTTCATAGGTAGGGATGTCTTGGCAAATAATTTTGATTAGAAAATCTGCTTCACCAGTAATGATATAGCACTCTGTAATTTCTTCAATAGACTTAATTTTATCTAAAAAATTATTAAGCGCATTATCTTTTTGCCAAGCTAAGGAAACTAAAACGAACGTTTTTACATTTAGACCTATAGAAGATGGAGCTACTTGTGCATGATAACTATCAATTACACCAGAATTCTCTAGTTTTTTCACACGCTCTAGTGTTGGAGCAGGTGATAATCCAATTTTCTTGGATAGATCGAGATTAGTAATTTTACTATTCTTTTGAAGGATCTTTAAAATCTTAAGGTCTATTTTATCCAGTTTGTCGGACATATTTGAGTATTGTTAAATTGTTTTAGCAGAAAGCCGCAAGTTATTGAAAAAGAAATTATTATCAAATAAAAAAGCCTTTTTCGTTAATAAATTTCTTTTTTTTATAAAAAGATGATAAAAAAGATAATAATATTCTGATTACAAAAAATATATATACGTGCATTTTGGGTACTTTTTCTACACTTAAAACACTTTTAAAGGAATACTTAAGAAATTTGGTTGAGAATCCATATCCACAAATAAAATAATCTAATACCAAGGAACGTTATTCATTGACTATCTAGAAGAATGATCGTATCTTGTTTAGAATATATATTTCTTCACCCATGTTAATCCAAAACCCATGATTATTTTAAGCTTTTTAGCAGTAATGCTATGTTTCTTCGGCTATGATTTAGTAAAAGAAACACAACCAAAGACAAGATAATTTGTCTTTTATTCTTATCCAAAATTAAAGAACTTAAGGCCTTCCGTTTACGGGAGGCCTTTTTTTTGCCTCGCTGGCTAACGACAATTCGGCAAATAGGGATTTTAGAGGTAGAAATTCGAATAAAAGATAAACTTCTCTTATTTTTACAATAAACTTCTTTCCTTGTCCAATCCACTACCCAAATCTTATTGGTCTTTATTACGACAACGATTTTTAAACCATAGCAGTGCTAAATGGTCTGTTCGAGGATTGTTATTGGCAGTTTGCTTGGCAGTCCTTGGTAATTTTATAGCTGGAGAAGTACCCATTTACTGTCAGTTGGATAATCAATCCTATTTCCCTGTATTTAAAAAATATGCCGTTGATTTGGGATTCACTTCTTGGTCTCCTCCATTTCAAGCTAATAATTGGCGGTCCTTAGAGTATCAGGAAGTTATTTATCCATTAATACCTTACGCAGCAAATACTACGGATAAGAAAAATAGACATTATAAAGGGCCTTTTGAAGAGCAAGAAGTTGCCTCTCCTCAATTTCACCATTGGTTAGGAACAGATCGCTTAGGGCGTGATGTAGCTGCTGGGATGGTCAGTGGCTTACAAACAGCTTTAGCAGTGGGCTTATTATCTATGTTATTGGCAAGCATAATTGGCCTATTTCTAGGGGGGATGGCAGGTTACTTTGGGGATAATGCTTATCAATCAACTGTAGCTCGATTGATTTTTTCTATTATTGGTGTGTTTTTAGGTATTTATTTTGGATTCATTGCAAGAAGCTATGCCATTTCAGAAGGCTCCTTTTTTGTTGAAATGGGGAAAGGACTGGGAATCTTACTGCTTATCTTATTCCTTTTCAATAGTCTAGCAAAAGTAGTTGAACGAGTTCCATTGTTCTCAAAAACCATAGTTCTACCCATTGATATATTTGTAATGCGAATCGTAGAGGTTATGAACGGAGTGCCAGGCTTATTATTTATTTTAGCGGTTTCGGCAATTATAGATCACCCATCTATATTCACACTTATCTTTATTATTGGATTTATAAAGTGGACAGGTATTGCTAGATTTGTGCGGGCAGAATTATTAAAAATCCGCCAACTAGATTATGTACAGGCTGCAAAAGCAATGGGCTTTAGCCATACCCGCATTTTTTTAAAACATGCCTTGCCCAAAGCATTAGGACCCGTTTTAGTAACCGTTGCTTTTGGCGTGGCTAGTGCTATATTGGCAGAGGCGACTTTATCTTTTCTAGGAATCGGGGTACCTGATGGGCAAATTACTTGGGGTTCTCTTTTAAAGGATGCTCGAAATAGTCCGGAGGCATGGTGGTTAGCTATATTTCCTGGGTTGGCTATATTTTTGACGATTTTTATTTTTAATATGATTGGAGAAGGCCTGAAGGAAGCGGTGGATGGTCGGTAACACGGAATTTATTCCGTCTACAGTAACACGGAATTTATTCCGTCTA
>CAYOBX010000058.1:0-18451 GCA_964402245.1 uncultured Saprospiraceae bacterium
ACTGTTATCGTATCGCATAAATTGGTTTGATCGCAAACGATTATACAGATTTCATCATCTCCTGAGTAACCTGTTGTTGGCTTATAGTCAATACATAAGTTGGAACCTGTAATCGTCTGGGTCGAGGTACCATTGGTTGGACCACCGCAAGTCATTACCGTATGTGTATCTCCTGCATTTGGCTCTAAGATGACTGTACAGACTTCTGTACTATCATCTTCTATTACGGTGATTGGCGTTACCACTACTACTGGCGGTTCTGGGAGCGTACCAGGAGGTAGTGGTGGCACTACGGTTACTGGTACAAAAGTCGTATCACATAGACCTGTTTGGTCGCATACTATCACACAGATTTCATCTGTGCCATCATAGCCTGATGTTGGTGTATAATCTATACATAGTTCGCTTCCTGTAACTGTTGTGGTCGCCGTACCATTCATTGGGCTACCTGTACAAGTCATTGCGGTGAAGGTATCTCCTGTATTCCAATCTTGAATCGGCATACATACCTGTCCCGTACTATCTGTTGGGATCGTCAATGGATTAGGAATTACTACTGGTGGCTCTTGGCGATCTAAGACCGTGAGGACTACATTGGCGGTATCACAAGCCATTGGGGTGCCTGTATCACAAATCGAATAGGTAAAATGATCGTTGCCCATATAGCCTGCATTTGGGGTATAGCTGTAGGTACTATCTGCATTTAATACTAGCGTTCCATTTGTTGGGCCTGTGGCTACTGTTACCGTAAGGCTATCTCCTTCTGGATCATTATCATTGGCTAAAACGTCTATTATTTGTGTTGTCCCTTCTTGACCTGTGCTGGCATCATCGGTGGCATATACATCATTTTCTCCATCATTTCTTAGCACCTCAATCATTACAGCAACGGTATCACAGCTTTGGGGCGTACCATCGTCGCAGACTTCGTATTCAAAACTTTCTGTGCCTTCAAAACCAGCAATTGGAATGAAAGTAAAAGTACCATCCGCATTGATGGTTAGCATTCCTGTGCTAGGCGCAGAAATAGGCGTTGTATTGATGGTTAAATTATCGCCATCAGGGTCACTATCATTTGCTAACAGGTCACTTCTAAGCGTATCCCCTTCTTCCATTAAGAAGTTATCTTCTATTCCTATGACATCATTATTATCTAAATTGGTATTGTCTAATACCTCTATTACAACTGTCGCAGTATCACATTCTGGGGGAGTGCTAGCATCACAGATTTCGTATTCAAAACTTCCTTCCCCCACAAAACCCATGTTGGGCGTAAAGGTGTAATTACCTGCACTATCTATGGTTACGGTGCCCTCCATTACATTCATTGGGGTAGCGGTAACTGTCAAGGAATCAAATCTTGGATTGTGGTCGTTTGTCACCACATTTCCGCTTAGGGGTGTTTCTAATTGTGTAGTGGCAATATCATCAATTGCTTCAAGAAGAGAGATACATAGATTGAAAGTGCTATCAAGTGCAATTTCAGTATAGTAATCATATGTACCATTATAAATACCACTTTCAGTTGCGGTTTCTAAAGTATTCGCAAATCCATTGGCTCCTACGTCTGTAGTATCCATCGTGACGATAGCGAGACTATCGGATGCAGCTCCACTATTGGTCGCTCCGATGACTCCTGCTTCAAAGCTATCGTAGCAGCCGTCGCCATCCGAGTCGAGGTCGAGGTGATTGGGAATATTATCCCCATCTGCATCAAAAGCAGTTTCAGCCATTCCGTTCGTATCTCCAATGGTATTATCATTGTCATCATCGTCCAAGTAGGCGACTACTCCGTCTCCATCATTGTCTGCCAATGGATCAAGTCCTCCTGATTCTACCAAATCAAGGATACCATCATTATCATCATCCAAATCAAATAAATCACAGACACCATCCCCATCATTATCATTACAATTAACAGTAATACTATCCAAATTATTTGCATAAGAACATTCTCCAATAGGAGTAGTAGGGAAGGTAAAAGGTCTGGCATTCAATCCATCTTCATTTACTGCTGCATATAAGTCGAAAGGTATGGTTAAGCTATCTAAAAATAAGGTCTGTGTAAGGGAAATCGAATCTCCTACTGCCAAAGTGGTGTCTAAGGTATCTATAGCTGAAAATTGAAATCCAGCAACGCTTGTTGGGTTATCTTCATAAAACCTAATAGGCGTTAAAGAATCTAAACTAGTAGCACCAGTATTCTTGATTAAGTAAGTTACCTGAAGGCTGTCAGCTGAGAGCAGATTGAAAGAAAGATCACTTATAACTGCATTAGCAGCAGCATAAATCAAGCAACCATGTTTGTCTCTAGGAGAGGCTTGGGCTAAAAAGTTATTTAAGGGACGTAAAGTTGCGCCAGGACAAGTAGTGCTGACACTGTCCAATACATAAGTGGCATGATTTTGCTCGTATGCTGGAATGCTTAAATCGTCTTGAATATTGGTGTTGTGATAACCCAATTGATTCCAAACTTTACGTGCGGGTGCCCATGGCTGTCCATCGGATTTAAATGCCTGCATATAGCCTTGTATGTTAACATTCCCTGTCGACCCAATCGTCGTTCCAATTACAATTTCTGCTTGCCCATCATTATTGACATCTGCTACGACAGGCATTTCGAATCCTGTTCCAGAGGTACTTGGAATCGTTGCCAATTCAACGGCAGCAGTACCAGAGCCGTCAATAATTCTTAAGTTGTCTGCGTCTCGATATACGATTTCCGTAATTCCATCTTGATTAAAATCAAACATGGACAGACCCGTTTGTCCTGAATTATCTGTTGTATTTAATACCCATTTTTGGGCGAAAGTAGTCGTACCATCATATTCTAACATATAGAGTCTGCTAGTAGCACAATAACCGATTTCTGGAGCACCATCATTATCTACATCTCCTATAAATGGAATACCAACGTTTGCCTCACCAGCTCCTGAGAAAGTTGCAATCAGACTGGCTGTTCTTGGATTCCAAGCATACAGCCCTTGACCCGCACTTGGATTTGTCACAACTACATCTAATAGACCATCACCATCAATATCAGCAACTGAACATGATCCGTCTGGTCGACCTGCCACCGCTACCCAAGTCAATGTATTACCTGTTGTTCCAGTTGTATTGGTAATATCTATTTCATAGACTATATTTCCTGCAGCTAACTCTAGTCCAGGTGTATTGGGTAAAAGGTCTGCTGCTACTACAGACTTGGCAACTCCTCGTGAAAACCCATTACCTCCAGTCAATAATAGATTACCTGTCTGAGCATTGTAAATCTGATAGTCGATATACACTTCAGGAATACCATCGTGATTGAAATCTGCCAATCCTGGTGCCGAGTTACTGAAATTGGCAATGGCAGGAAGCGTGTTCGCAGTTTGCCATACAATATTACCTAATAGATCATAGCAAATCAGGACACTACGATCAGCCACGGGATTACTTCCAGTACCCGAAGTAGCTACAATGATTTCAGCTAATCCATCATTGTTGATATCACCTATTACTATTGGTACTGAACCTGACCAATTCAAGTATGGCGTTGTAATGGTAGTTTGAAGGGATCCATCTTCCCCATTGAGAATAGTAATATTTTGAGCAGTTCTATTGGTGTTATTAAAGCTGCCATCAGATAGATGAATTATTTCAGGTAATCCATCTCCATCCAAATCTGCGACTAAGGGTGTACCGTATGATAGCGCTGGTTCTGTAGAGAGCCATGCTTCTTGAATAACAAATGGCTGTGACTGGAAAACGTAAGAACAACTTGGTGTACAAGTATTTGCAAAAGACCCATATTCAGGGGATGAACAGGCACAATCTTCGGCATCAAAAGCATCTATCATCCCATCTAAGTCATTGTCTACTCCATCATCACAAATATCTGGTTGACAAGGATTATATATGGTATCAATAGCAGCATAGTACCTGTAATCACCAGTATAAACACCATCTTCATTTGTTTCTAAAGTATTTGCAAAACCATTGGTGCCTACGCCTGTCGTATCGGTGGTTACAATGGCGAGACTATCGCTGGCTGAGCCATTTGCAGTTGCACCGATTACCCCTGCCTCGAAGCTATCGTAACAGCCGTCACCGTCTGAGTCAAGGTCGAGATGATTAGGTGTACCATCCATATCTTCGTCAAAATCACAAGCAATACCAAAGGCATCGGCTAGTACAATATCATAAATTGATCTGATGCCAGAATGCATACTCAGCGCAAGCTTGTATTCCGTATTCGGTGCACCAGTAGTAGTATAGACAACTGTTCCGCCTCTCTTGTAGGTAACAATACCGTTAACATCAATGTCAATTTCAAAAATGTCACCTACAGCATAGGTGCCACTGGCAAAAACACTGCTAGTAACTCGGACATCCACATTAGGTGCATTTGGTAAATAATGTTTGTAGCCTGTATAATCCCAATTGGTGGTTGTTTGATTCCCTGTAATAGGAGATAAACCAACCATAATAGCGCTACTATTCATCTCTGCTTTAAATTCTAAATGAATAGGTAAGATCAAGTTCTGCTCAGAATAGGTCGTTCTCCATACTCCTGAGGGTATATGTCCCATTACGATAGAGTCTTTGTAACTTAATTGATACAAATCGGCATGAGCTTGAAAATCAAATAAACGCAAGTCTTTTCCGATAGATGGGATGCAGCCTGCTTGTTCTTCTAAGTCAAGTATGCCATCATTATCATCATCTAAGTCTAAATAATCTGGAATTTCATCTCCATCATTATCTAAACAAAGATTAATCAATGAATCGACAGCAAAATTATAATGGTAAGTACCGATATAAGCGGCTGTATCCGCTTCAATATCTTCCAGATTATTGGCAAACCCATTTGCCCCCACACCAGTGGTATCTGTAGTCACTACTGCTAAGCTATCGCTGGCACTACCATTTTTAGTAGCTCCAACGACTCCACCTTCGTAAGTATCATAGCAGCCATCGCCATCCGAATCAAGGTCAATTTGGTTAGATAATCCATCCCCATCTAAATCTACAAGGTCTGGCAAGCAAATAGGAACAATAGAAACATTGTCAATAGTATAATCTGCTCTTCCTACCCCACAATTGTTATTGCTACCCAAACAGTTTCGTGTCCAAAAAAGTAATTCGGCTTCATCTACATTGAAGGAGCTATATGGTATAGTCACTTCAAAGCGAGTTGTTATCCCTTCAGGAAACCCAGCTTCAGTATTAGTGGTAGTAGCACCACTAGAAGTGATTATAGCCAGCCCAGGTCCTTTGCTTACTCCAGGGTGAACAACGGTCAGAAAAAGTACGTCGTTTATAAATATCCTTAGACCATTATGAGAAGCACCGACAGTATATCGAGTAGCATCAAATGACAACAAGAGCTGTCCAGTATTTTTTGATAATCCTGAGACCGTCTGACTGAAAGTACCGATGAGTCCATTTCCATCATCCGTCCAAGTCGCATCACTACCTATTTCAAAGAATGAAGAAGTCCAGCCGTTTCCACCATTATCAAAACTACCATTGAACACTAATTCATCTCCTCCACTACAAGGATTTTCGTCTTCATCCAAAATGCCATCATTATCATCATCTAAATCCCAGATGTCTGGAACGGTATCATCGTCAGAGTCTATACATAAAGGTTCATTAGGCGATAAAGCATAGTCAACATAAAGGGAGGTATAATTTATGGTATCACTATCCACATTGGTTTCTACCGCATCTGCTAATCCGTTAGCACCTACTTGTGCAGTAGTAGTAGCAGCTAAACTATCGGTTGCCGTGCCATCCTTAGTAGCAATAGATATCCCAGCTTCAAAGATGTCATAACAGCCATCTCCATCTGAATCTAAGTCAAATTGATTTAAAATACCATCATTGTCCAAATCTAACTGACAACCAACTGCATTGATGTGTACGCCTACTATATCAGAAGCCGTACCACCAGCAAAAGATACTCGAAGTGTTTTCACTGTTGCTGTGTCGTTTCCTACCCAGAAACTGTAGTCATTATTACCAGAAGTGCTGGTAGAGAAGGTACCAGTCGAAGCCGTATAATCTAATATCGGATTGCTTATATCTGTTCTTTTATACTGTACAAAATGTGCTGGAGTGGCCGTACCGCCACCACTAATATTGACCTCAATTGTTCCTGTCATGGCTGCATTATTGAAATCATATACCAAAAAGGCAATTTCGTTGGCAGGGATGGCAGTAGTAAAATCATAAGTGATGCTTCCATCTGCTGCACGAGTACCTGCAATATTTAATCCGAAAGGAATGCTTAAAGATGGCGTTCTCGGAGTAATGCTAACAATGTCCACTGTATCAGGGGTCAATGCTGTTTGAGTGAGATTATTAGTGTTTGTATTATATCCAAATGCTGAATTTCCAGGCCATATTTCTCCATTATTGCCTAAATCATAGCTTGGATTAGCGAAGCATGGATTTTCGTCCATGTCTGGGATTCCATCATTATCATCGTCTAAATCCACTATATCTGGCACATTGTCCATATCTGTATCTAAACAACTGTCTATCAAGGAATCTACTGCATTTCTATAAGTATAAGTACCGGTATACACCCCATTTTCTGCTGTTTCTAAAGCATCTGCGAATCCATTTGCCCCTACTGCTGCTGGGGTAGTTGCTGCTAAGCTGTCTGTTACTGTACCATCAGCAGTTGCACCAATTACGCCAGCTTCGAAGCTATCATAACAGCCATCCCCATCGGAATCAAGTTCAAGATGGTTGGGCGTGCCATCCATATCCGTATCAAGGTCAGTGCAAACAGGCCCGTAAGCATCCGTTAACATAATATCATAAATACCTCTACCGGCTGTGGAATTCGTACTGATGACTAAACTGTAATCTGTTAGTGCTGCTCCAGTAGTTGTGTGAACTTCTACTCCTCCTCTTTTATAGGAGACATTTCCTGCTTCGTCTATATCTAATTCAAATAAATCTCCCGCAGCAAAACTGCTACTTGCAAGCGCTCCACCACCTAGTACCCGAACTTGTGCTGCTGTTGCAGAGCTTGTATAATGTTTATAACTAAGGTCATTCCAATTGTCTGGTACCTGTGGAGCCGTAGTTGGGATTAATCCAAGCATGGTTGGGGCAGCCGTAGTTGCCATTCTAAATTCTAAATGAATCGGCAAATCGAATGTTTGATTAGAATAGGTACTTTTCCAACCAGCTGCAGTTGCATCTGCAAAAATAGAATCTGGGAAAAGGCCTAATTGTATAGCTGCATTACCTGTAAAAGACAAAGCATCCATATTCATTGAACAAGAATCTTGTTCGGCTATATCTAAAATACCATCATTATCATCATCTATATCGAAAGCATTTATTACGCCATCCATATCTGTATCTAAACACCCATTTAATGCCGCATCTATTGCTGTAGCATAGGTGTATGTTTTTTTATATACCCCGTTTCCTGATAATTCTAAGGTATTGGCAAAACCGTTTGGTCCTACTTCTGCATTTGTTGTTGCTGCAAGGCTATCTGTTACCGTACCATCAAGCGTTGCGGTGAGTACACTTGCTTCTAGGATGTCGTAGCAGCCGTCACCGTCGGAGTCGAGGTCGAAGTGATTGGGTATATTATCACCGTCGGTATCAAAGGCAGCCTCTACCATGCCGTCAGTATCTCCAATAGCATCATCCGTATCGTCATCATCCAAATAGGCGGTTACCCCATCGTTATCAGCATCTGCTAATGGATCCGAAGGGCTCTCTACCAAATCCAGAATACCGTCATTGTCATCATCTAAATCAACCTTATCACCAATACCATCATCATCGGTGTCAATATCATGATCTCTCCAATCAAAATTGGTTAATAGTCCAGTAGCATTCATACCATCATCATCGGTATCATTATCGCTATCACTTAAAATAAAATTAGTGCCATCATGAGCAAGGGCACTCAAATCACTCCAATCATCTACTGCTTCTGCCGCTGCATCATTAGATAAACCATTTGCGCCTACCGTGGCAGGGTCAACACGTCCAGGAGTTGCACCTTGCGCCAATCCTTGTCCACTTTCTTCTATATCATAGCCTCCTTCATTATCACTATCTAAATCACGAACATCTGGCTCGTCTGTACCATCCGTATTAACTGGGGTAAGACCACCTGTGCCGATATAAGCAGAATTTAATCCATCATTTGCCGCATAGGTGGCTGCATTATCTGGGTTTAGTGGCTTATAACCTTGAGTGGTTTGAGCTTCGATATTATCAGGAATTCCATCATTGTCCGCATCTATGTCATCTTTATCAAGCACTCCATCTCCATCTGTGTCATTGAATACGATACCATTTAAATCCCTAAAGAAGAAGTTTCTATCCACTGAGTTCGCCCAGGCATTATTTCCTGTAACACCATACATCACTCTAAACGAAGCAGTATTAAAGTATTCTACCGTGATATCAAGGGTAGTGCCGCTAACATTCGTAGGATTGTTTGTATTGTGTCGATAGGTTGTATAGCCTGTAGGCCTAGACCTACTATTTCGAAAGCCAAGTACACTCAATGATCTTCTATTGACGATAGTTGCTTCTGATGTTTGAAACCCAATAATCTCCTGAGCTTTCGTGCTATTACTATTATTGAAAAATTGCCCATCGATATCTCCTTGTGTAAATCGAAAGGCATCCAGCACCTCTGGTAGTCCAGTTGCATTATCTAATACTGTGTATTCCAATATAACGTAATCCCCATTTCTCGGATTCCAATTATTAATGTTGATATCGGAATCATTAGCTAGTGTGTAGGATCTCGAACCCCGTTTACCGACCTGTTCTATTTTTAGGTCGTAGGTTTTACCATTGATGGTTATAACATTGCGGTACAGCCAAGTAGTACTATTTGGTCTACTTGGCGCACCATTGGGCACCAAATTAAAAGTGGTTGTACTCTCATCTAAGTCAAGAATTCCGTCATTATCATCATCAATATCATCCACATCTAGTACTCCGTCGCCATCTGTATCTTTAATACATATGTTAACAGTAGCATTTGTCCATCCTGCATTAGCAGGAGGAATATAACCAATTGTACCAGAGGTTACCGCACCAGTAGAATCTACTGTCAAACCTGAACCAAAAGTACCTGTGCCTAATAGACCATTATCATCGCTATCTGTAAAGCCTGCTTCTAATGCATCACTACACATATCACCATCTGAATCCGTTTCTAAGAAATCATAAACCCCATCTGGTGTAGCTTCGCTATCTGCTAAAGTGTAATTCACTCCATCACTACCATCATCTACTGTATTTGGAATACCATTTATGGCATTTACCCCTCCAGTTAATACCCCATTCGTATGAGCTTCATCGTGTCCTGCTTCGACTGCATCGTATATACCATCATTGTCTGAGTCTCGGTCGAAGTGATTAGGAATGTTGTCACCATCTGTATCAAAACTCGATTCGACCATATTGTTAACATTACCAATCATATTGTCCGTATCATCATCATCTAAATAAGCAGGAACACCATCCATATCTACATCAGCCAATGGGTCAGAAGGAGTCTCGTCTGCGTCTAAAACACCATCATTATCATCGTCTAAATCTACTATATCTGGCACATTGTCCATATCTGTATCTAAACAAGCGTCTATCAAGGAATCTACTGCATTTCTATAAGTATAAGTACCTGTGTACACCCCATCTTCTGCTGTTTCTAAAGCATCTGCAAATCCATTGGCCCCTATACCTGTAGTTTGACTTGCTGGAATGGCAAGACTATCTGTCGAGGTTCCAGTAACTGTAGCGCCGATTACGCTTGCTTCAAAACTGTCATAACAGCCGTCGTCATCAGAATCGAGGTCAAATTGATTGATAATTCCATCATTATCCGTATCACTCAAACAGGTAAAGTTGAAACCAAATCCGTGCATAAAGGCAGGAGTTGTCCCTTGGTTATACATATACAGCCTTATTTTGAAGGCTTTGTTGGCTTCAAATATAAATTCATCTGTACTGGTGGCTTCCCAAGCTCCTGTTGCACTTGGAGCTGCTCCTGTATATACGGTTTCCGAACTCACAAAATTATTATCAGATATTAAGATGGCTATATTATCTAATTCTGCACCACTAGCGATAGCATTATCTGCCAAAGTTGCCCATTCGTCAACTACTAAAATTCCTTCATTGTTTTGTGTAGTAAAACCAAATTGTATATATTCTCGAAAGGTAACTGCTTCTTGAAGCGTTGTTGCCTCTATATTATCTATTTCCCATATCGTACCACTGGATGTGACCGTAATACCAGTACCAAAAGAGGTCGCCTCCGTTGCAGATAAATAATCGCTGGCAAAATTTTCCTCGATGTCTCCTGGTAAAGCATTGGCAATAATACCCCACCAAAGTGCAGGATTACTTGCCGTTGTATTGACTGGTGCGGTACAAACATTTTCTTCAGTATCTAAAATACCATCATTGTCATCATCCCAATCTAATACATCAGGAATACCGTCCAAGTCAAAGTCAGGGTCTCCCACAAAAATGGTTTCTAATGGATCATCTGTTAAGAAATTATTATCTACTTGGTCTTGTGTATTAGCAATCATATTGGTGATGTAGGTCTTATCCGTTCCTGCATCAACACTTGCCACTACAGTCATAGTCACTTTTTGTCCACTACCCATCGCTCCTACCGTCCAATTTGGAGCAGTATAAGTACCAAAATTTGGTGTAGCACTTACTAAAGTCAATCCAGCAGGTAAGGCTTCATCAATGACTACATTGGTTAAAGCAACCTGTCCTAAACTATGCGCATCAAGCGTAAACGTGATGATATCTCCTTCATAGGGATTATCATTGTCAACTGTTTTTGTTAAAACTAATTCTGAGCCACAATAAAATACAGGGTGTTTGGCAGAGGTATAAGGACATCCCCCTAGCGTGATGGCCACAGAATAACTCCCTTGTAGTGTGACATCAATAAAAGAATTGGTCTCTCCTGGGAGTAATACATCATCTTTATACCATTGGTAAGTATCAAAGCTGCCTGTTGTCAATCGAACATCGGTAGAAGCCGATAAACAAGGATCATAGCCAGCGGCAGGTCCAACAATTGGTAAGTTATCAAAACCAGAAAAATAGCCAGCAAAGCCTGCTTGAGAATTCCTACCAAAAGTACCCACCACAATGGGATCTGTTGAGGAAACACTTACATCCCCGGTTACCCCTGATATTTTATAGGCTTCCCAATCCGTATTACCTAGTACATTAACAGCGGCAGGTAAAGAAACCGCTCCTCCTCCATCTGTTACCGTTAACGTAGCTCCAGCCGTTGCTAAAATAGTAACAGCACCAGTATAAGTAGTATTCCCACCATTCCCATTACTTATTAAATGAACATCAGAAATATTATCTAAAAATGTTGGAGATAAGCAATTGACAGGAGGTATATAATTTAAGCCATAAGTTTGCGCTCTATTTGCTCCACTCAACACTTGATACATATAGATATTTTCAGAGGTATTAATATACATGACATCATCCACATAATTGCTTCCTAAAACCACATAATTTTCTCCTGAGTTGATGGTGGCAATGGGTGTGGTATTTCCATTCACAAATATATCCGTATTATCTTGCGTAGCAATGACAATTCCATATTCAGCTCTATTGTCTGTTGCCCCATTCCCTCTTATCAAGATATACTCTTTCCCTAAAGCAGTCTCTGCTACAGGTTGGTCAATACCAGCATCTCTATCAGAAGCCCCAATTTGTGGAGAACCCAAGAGATGGCCATTTGCAATAGCTATCGGCTTAGTAGAAGTAAGTGAAGCACCTAAAAATCCATCTCCATTAGCAGTAGAGGCATTATTACCAGCCATAAACACAAAAGACTCTCCTGCATTAAGGGTCATCGTCATTACATCAGCAGTGTGTCCATCTCTATCTGTTCCTAGTTGAAATGCACAAGCAGGGTCATATCCAGATAGGGTTATAATGGTATTATTTTCTGTAGCCAATACGCCCAATACTGCTGCATTATTACTATTAGTAGAGTTATTGGGAAATCCACCCCATCGAAAACGAGTTCCCAAAGCCTTATGCCCTTTTGTGGTTAAGGAAGCAGATTGTCTTTGTCCGCCAATCCTATAATTGACGTAAAATTTTTCTCCTCCAGGGGATTCAAATACCAGTCCTTTATCGGATTGAATAATTCCTACATTCGCCAAAGACAAAATAGTAACATCATTATACGAATTCCCTAAGGTATAGACCTGTGGAGAAGTATTTGACACATTAAGGGTCGTCAATATAACTCCATCGGGTGATTTAATATCCACATCAAAACCAGTTGTCGAAGGCGTAGATAAATAAATCTGATGGCTATAGGTTCCCCCTCCCTCCGTCTCATTATTCGTACTTAATGGCGGTAGATAGTGAATGCTATCTAACTGTCCATAAGCTAGATTACTATGTACAAATATTGTAAGGAATAATGCTGCAAGGTATATCCATTGTTTAATAGATAATCTAGCTGAAAAAAAAGTATTAATTCTAGTTGTGATAAGTGATGTCATGAGATTAAACTTAATTATGGAATCCTAATGTTAGTTTGTGTTGAGAAATCGAGAATTAGGTTATCCGTCCAACAAGACTAAGAAAGTAGGAGAAGCTTTTAAATGTTTATCTCAATAGGTGATATAAAAAAATATGAAGAATTTGTGTTAAATTAAAGTAATCCAAGTTGCCTCAGAACTAAAAGAAACAATAAATGTAAATCCATTAAATTAATTACAAATGAGTGGATACTTCAAAAGTAGATCTACGATTGGTGGAGGGGGGTATTTCAATCAAAAGAAATATCTGAACATCTTATCGAAAAACGATATAGGAACGATGAAAAAATAAACTTACAATTTATTGCTACATCGTTCCATAGCATTTTCTTTGGAAAAACAACATCTTGAATTTAGTTTACAATCAATTATTCTCTATTTAATTCAGAGAACATTGTTTTAAAACAAGTACAGTTCAATTGTATTTGCCAATAAAAATTAGTCCGAAATTGTATTTTTTTTTAGTGAAAAAGATTCTATCTGATTTGATTCTCGAAATGATTCTATCTGAAAGTATGCTATTTTAATTTGCCTTTATTTTATAGCATGAAAATAATCTTATCTAAATTTGACGAATTTATTATTTCAGCCTTTACACCTACAAAAGTAGCTTAAATTGAAAAATAAAAAGTATTATTCAAATTTATCTTGTGACTTGTTTTAATAGCTTTTTAAGGTAAAAAAGTTCATTAAAAAAATGTTTTTAAACAAAATCTAATGTTAGAATGCTTAGAAATATTGGTATACAGTTCTATACAAATATTAATATTCATTATGTAATAAAAACAATAAATATTTCATTATTCTTTATCACAAAAGAATGGCATTCTATCATTTTTAAAGCTACATTTCATTGATAAGAATACTAATTTATTAAAGCTGAAAAAGCATTTTTTGTGATAAAAAATTATGCTTATTTATTTTCATTTACTGAGCAATAAGAAAGAAATTTGAGCGTAATTCTTGTAAGGAACGAGTCAAAATAACTGCTCATTCTTGGCTGTCTTGTTCCTAAGCAAGTGCTTGGACAAAACAATTTTACAATAAAGATTTCATTAGACTTGTTACCCTTTAATAAACACTCCCCTGAAAATGTCTTTTTCATTTTCGTAGCCTTAGCTACGGGAATTAAAAACCTGAAGTATCTAGGAATCAATGGCTTGCAAATAATGCATCAATTCATTTTTAAACAACGTCATAGTATAAAGTAATACTTTCTTACTAATCTTTAGTTAGCAAAATAAAATTTGGCTCTATTTATGCATATAATAATGATTATATGCCTAATAAGTTTAATGCTATTCTTCAGCATATAAATATATACTTAGAGAGAATCTCACCATACACAATCTACTTTTTCATATTAACATTAAATATTACCTAACAAAATCAAGAGATTTGAAAATAAATCATTTCATTTCATTTCTTGTATTGTATAGGTTAAATAATTGGACCTTTGACCATTTATTCGACGGCTTCTCCCATCCATAAACGGTTCTCTTCACAATAATAGTCCTATGGGATTTTTATTAGTTAGGGTTCATTGGAGGCATAAATAGTAATCTGTCAAAAGTCCAATTATTTAAGGAACGAGTCAAAAATAACTATTCATTATTGACTGTCTCTTTCCTAATATTTCAGTGTAATCATTTTGTTAAAAATCAATTTTATTTGGATCAACAATCGCATCCTTAAAGTCGGGTTTAACCACAAACGGCTAAGGCCATTCTTATTGTAGGACTCAAATACGATTGTACTATTCTTGAATAGTTCAAACTAATGATTTTTTATCCTATATATATTATAATCTCTAAATTATACTAATACAATGAGTTTTCCTACAAATCACAATGATCTTGAGCGTTCAAAAATTATTTATATAAAATCTGCTGGAGTATTCTACCCTATAGATGTTTATCAACTAAATTGGATCGTTGCAAAAGGTAATTATTGCACCATATTCATGAATAATGCATCGTCATATATTGTTAGATATTCTTTATCTAATTTATTAACTTCCCAAAGTTTAGGAACTCTTATACAGATCCATAGGAATTATGTAATTAATTACCATAAAATTAGATATTATAATCCATTGGGTACTGTAAAAATAGGTGATGAAGAAATTCCAGTTAGTAAAAAATATAAAAATAAACTTGAAGAAAAACTTCAATTTTTCAAACCTGCGGATAGGTAGGTATAGGAGTGGGTAAGTAGTCAATTAGGAAAAGGAAAACATAAGTTTTTCAACCTGGTTATAAACATAAAGACCTATTGTGTTTTTGATACACAACTACTCAGGCCAGAGGTCTAAGCTACTTCTAGATAGATAAAATAACAGTCCAATAAAACCTAAAACTGAGTACTAAAATAATTTAGTAACGACAAAAAAATAGAGTCATAGCATTGACTGCTATGACTCTATTTAAAAAAAAATTCAGACTTATTTATTAACTAAATCTTATGCTAAACTAGGCGACACAAGAGGATTTCCCCCCGGCCCATATTCATCTTTCACATTCGATTTAATCCATTTTATACACGTTTCAAAATCTGGAAAAATTTGATCTTCTGGAATTAGGTCAGGCACAATATCAATTCGTTCCAACATATAACGTGGCTGCTCAATTACATTAACTAATAATACCTTTTTCCCTTTACTTACCAGATCGACTAAAATATCTTCCATCGCATATAATCCTGATTGATCCATGTATGGCGTTTTTCCCATTCTAATGATAATAGTGGAAGCGGTAGCTGGTATTTGTTGAGCCAGTTGTTGGAAATTATTAGTAGATCCAAAAAACAAAGGACCATTAATATGCTTAATGAAAACTTCTTCTTTTAAATTAGAAGGGAAACCAGTTTCATCAGCCCAAGCTTCTTCCTCCACCAATGCGGTTACTTTTGATTGTTCTGCTGTCAAATCTCCGATCTTCTTCATAAACATTAAAGAAGCGATCACCAATCCTATACCTACTGCATAAACCAAATTCCAAACAGAAGAAAGTACTAATACAATCAGCATGATTGCCACCTCTGGACGAGGCATATAAGGTATTGCTTTTAATCCTTTATAGTCCATTACACCAATACCTACCGTAATCAATATACCTGCTAATACAGCGGCAGGGATTCTAGATGCAACCGGTCCAAGGGCCAATAAAATGACCAATAATAAAAGACCAGCAATCATACCAGATAATTTTGTTTTACCACCTGCATTGATATTAACGACTGTTCTAATGGTTGCACCTGCACCTGGTATACCCCCAAAAAGAGCAGCAATAGAATTACCAATACCTTGACCAATTAATTCTTGGTTTGGATTATGTTTGGTTTTAGTCATATTATCTGCTACAACAGAAGTCAGCAAGGAGTCAATTGCTCCTAATAGTGCTAAAGTAATTGCTGTAAACAAATAAGGGGCAACACTACTCAATTCCAGATTAGTAAATACATCAAAGTAGGGAATAGGTAAGCCGCTCGGAATTTCTTCAATAGGACGATAGTCTAATCCTAATCCAACAGCTGCTCCAGACACTACTAGTAGCGCAACCAAGGTACTTGGCACAGCTGTAGTAATTCGTTTAAATCCATATATAATAAAGATAGTTGCTAAAGCCAAGAAAAATTCTAACCAATTAATTTCAGCAATAGCTCTAGGTAGTACTCTGATGGCACCAAGAATACCAGATGACTCTTTACCTGCCAAGGTTTGGGCTTCTCTATCAATATCTGCTGGTGTAATTCTTTCTGCTCTTTTGATCGTTTCCTTAAAATCTTCTAATACTAAAATCCCCTCCCCTGCTTCTTCTTTTAGAATATTATCCAAAATTATTTCTTCTGCAAAAGGTTTGAACTGATTCACATATTCCAAATCTTCTTTTGGATAATACCCTAAAGATGGGAGTATCTGAGTAATAAGAATGATCACCCCAATAGCGGTCATAAATCCAGATACTACAGGATAAGGAATATATTTAATATATTCTCCCAAACCAATAAAGCCCAATACTATTTGTATCAATCCTGACAATAAGAATACGATTATTATAGCGGGCAATGCTTTTGATACATCTCCATCGAATGCGGCTACAATACCAGCTATGACCACCAAACTTACCGCCGTCATTGGTGCAGTAGGTCCAGAAATTTGAGTGGGTGTTCCGCCAAATAATGCAGCGAAGAAACTAATAAAAATTGCACCGTACAATCCTGCACTCGGGCCTAATCCAGAACTTACCCCGAAGGCTAAGGCTAAAGGTAGAGCGACTATACCTGCGGTAATACCACCGAATAAATCTCCTTTAAAATGTTTAAAGTCAAATCCAAACTTATTTTTCATGTGTATATGTATAATTATTTCTGGTTCTTTTACGCAATCATTTTAAATACAAAAAATTCTAGCATTTTCACCAATTCTTCCCATTCCCCTTCTTTCCCTTTAATGTCGGTAAGCGAAGGTAAATGTTCTGCTAAGTACATCTGGTTATTTGCCATTTCTAGCAAATTGGTCGCCAAGGTACAGGGATAAGGAAAGTCAGGATTAATTGCGGTAACAATACTGCTGATTTTTTTATTTAAGACTTTGTATGGGCTAAAGTAGCCTAATTTGTTTTCTTCATCAACTTGATGAATATGATAGGACTTAACCCCTTCATTTACTACAATTTGGTGCAGTAAATCTCTATCAACATATTCCGCAGGGGTGGATAGTCGTATAGTATCTGCTAAAGTTTTTATGGCAATCTTTAATTGTTGAGTAGGATCAGATATATTCATTGTATTGAATCCAATCCGAAAATCCACCCATTCCCAATACCAAGAAACCAAATAGACTAATAACAAATGTTTATTTTCAAAATATCGATAAATAGAGGCTTCTGTGGAGCCCATTCTATTCGCCAATTTTCTGAAAGTAAAACCTTCAATCCCAATCTCATTAATGAGTTCTATACTATGTTGAATGAGTTTTTTCCCCAACTTCGTTTCTTGAGGATCTCTTATATACAGTTTTTCATTTACTTTTATTTGAACCGAAACTGACATATAATTGTATATATTTAATGAGGAATGCAAAATGAAGAATACTAATTAGGGCGTAAGCACATCCTAGTCAATGTCTTATAAATAATTTCTCATTCATCATTCATCATTTTTCCATTTTACTCCATGGGACGTATCATTACTTAAGAAAAGTAACGGCCCCAGTTTCTACAGAATACATTGCACCAACAATATCGATCTCTCCATTGTCAAACATCTCTTTCAATACTGGACTATTCTTTTTAATATCTTTAATGGTCAACTTTACATTCTTCCTAGCTACTCTATTCACAAAGTTTAGATTTTTAGAATTTCGTTTTTCACCAGGTTTTGTTCTAATTGCTTTTACAGCAGGTTGGATTTTATCTAACATCTGTGTAAGGTTCCCCAATTCTGCATGATCACATGCTCCTTTCACCGCTCCACAAGAGGTATGTCCCATCACTACAATTACTTTAGACCCTGCTAACTTACATGCAAATTCTAAACTTCCTAAAATATCTTCATTAGAGAAATTCCCTGCAATTCGAGCACTGAATAGATCTCCTACCCCTTGGTCAAAAACAATTTCTGCTGGAATTCTAGAATCAATACAACTTAAAACAGTAGCAAATGGGTACTGACCAGTCGTAGTATCTTGAACTTGACTTATTAAGTCTCGAGTAATTCGCGTTTTATTTACAAATCTTAGATTCCCTGCTTTAAGCAAGTCTACAGCTTGAGTAGGGCTAATGGTTGCCTGACTCTTTTTAGTTTGAGTGGAAGAATTATCAATTTTTGTGGATGCCATAATGTACGATTGAACG
>CAYOBX010000059.1:0-5408 GCA_964402245.1 uncultured Saprospiraceae bacterium
TTTACTTAAATTTTATAAAAATCAAAATGTTTTTATCTCTTTTTAATTTTAGCGAAACGCAAGTAATATAGTTTATATTTTTTTAAATTCCTAGACATTTTACTATTTAGAAAGAGAGGGAATCTCTTTAATTTGGTGTTTTTTAGAGAGCATTAACCACGAATTCACTAATTATCATAACGCATTAATATTACATTACCAAGATAGTAACTACCAAACACTAATTATTGTAGTGCACTAAATTAGTGAATTCGTGGTTAATATTTCCTAGTTATAGCATATGGAAAGTATATTAGAAATAATAATGAATACCGATGAAGCACTCATTGCTTTGGTCAGAGACTATGGAACAATGACTTATGTTATTTTATTTCTTATTATATTCAGTGAGACAGGTTTAGTTTTCTTTCCTTTTTTACCAGGTGATGCGCTCTTATTTTCTGCGGGAGTGGTATCTGCCACGGATGCATTAAATGTATGGATACTAATAGCCGTCTTTATTGTTGCTGCTATATTAGGGAATACCTCTAATTATTTTGTTGGCAAGTATGCCTCTAGTTATTTCCTAAAGATCAAAAATCAAACCTTTCAACGCTATATGGCGGAATCAAGGGATTTCTATGAAGAAAAAGGAGGAATGGCAATTGTCTTCAGTCGGTTTTTTCCTATTCTTAGGACTTATGTTCCTTTTGTAGCAGGAATTTCACATATGAATGCTACCACTTATACTACTTACAATGTCTTAGGTGGTATCGGATGGGTCTTGTTATTTGTGTTCGGTGGCTATTTACTAGGGGGTATTCCTGGCGCTAAGGAAAACTTTGAATTTATATTGCTTGGCATTCTCATCATGACGCTTATTCCTTTTATTTATAAAACAGTTCAATCTTTCAGAGGTAAATAGCCCATACTTTCCAACATCTTTAAATTAATCTTCAACTAATTCTTTCAAGGCTTCTAAAGCATAAATTTAATACTTAACTTTGTCGGATTTTTTTAAACGATCATTCGTAGAGACGTAGCATTGCTACGTCCCTACTAATCCGCATGCAATTGAAAGGTCAACAAAATTTTAAAAATAAATTCGACGCACTTCCTAAAATAGAACAGGATTTCCTGAAAATATTGGCTACTGCTTTTGAAGTAATATCTGTTGATTCCTTTTACAAAATACTACAAAGTGCTAACATCTATAACAGTACTGGTCGGTCAATCGGGCAAAGAGAATTAGAAAGTACCTTATATAATTTAAAAGAAAAAGAATGGGTCGATAACTCTACTAAAGGAGAGTACTTTTGTATAGAATCTGTTGAAAAACAAATCATTAAAGAAGCCTATCTAGATACTCGTTTCCCTCTTTTTTTATTAGCTATTCGAGAAATCTTACCCGCAAAAGAACGCAGTTGGATGCGTAAACCTCGAAATTTTACCGTTTGTATTAGAGAGTTACAAATAGCTTTATTGCAAAAAGATAAGACTGCTTTTCATAATTGGTTAAATACTATTAAACAGTATTATCCAGAAAAACTATCAGGTAATAAAACCTTAGCCTTCCTTTTTGAAGATCATTTTGAACCAGAATGGATCGCTACTTTTCCAGATGATTTTCAATATAGTGTTTTAGAAAATATCATTTTTCTAAATATTCATCAATTAAAGTCTATTGAGCATTACGTCCATTACTTAGAAACGCATAAAGAAATTAATAATAATTCTACTATTGGCAAACAGTATCGCTCCTTACTAGGCAATGCTTATATCTTCCAAGGAAAAATAAAAGATAAAGATGCCTATTTTAGAAACTATGCTCGAATGGCTTGGGTAGCTTTCTTAGTAGGAGATAATAAAGATGCCATTGAATTATTTGAAAAAGCATTAGAAAGTCTTCAAAAAATAAGTGGTCAGACCAATATTTATTTTCATCATGCAGCAGGGCCATTTTACTTATTCGCTTTATTAAAACGTGGAGACAGCAACGATCATCAAAAAATAATTAACTATTGCGAATGGGCTAAAGGAGGTGTTTTCACAAGTACCTATACGTACATAAGTGCTATTATATATCAGTTGAAAAACAAGCATCAAAAGGTAGAAATTTTAATGGCCACGCCCCCCGCTTCTAGTTTTGATTATTTAATAAAAGCATTAGTGAATCACTGGATTGGAGAAGAGTTACCAAAACAAGAACTGGCCCATTTAAAGGAATTGCATACTAAAGCAAAACAGGCTGGCTTCCTCTGGATAGAGATGGAATTAGCACAAGTGCTGGGAGAGGTAGAATCAAATCATCAACAAGCAAACGAATTTAATAAATCAGCTAAAAAATTAGCAAAAGAAATAGGCGTTAGTAGTATTATACATTCGATAAAAGTTATCGAAAAATGGGCAGGCGCTTTAGAAGCACTTAGTACGCTAAATAAAAATTCTATTAGCCCTCCAAAGGATAAAACAAACAGACTCGTTTGGTTGCTAGATATGGAAAATGAAATAATCCAACCAAAAGAGCAAACTTTAAATAAATCAGGCAGTTGGAGTAAAGGTAGAAATACAGCACTGAAACGATTGGTGCGTGGAGAGGTAGCCTGTATGAATGTACAAGATCATAAAATTGTAACACATATAGGGGTGAGTAGTTTTGGGTATTATGGGGCAGAAGAATACGCATTTCATTTCAAAGAAGCTATTCAAGAAATGGTAGATCATCCATATGTGTTTAGGTATGACAATCCCACCATCCCTATAGAGTTAATTACAAGGCAACCAGAACTACTCATTGATGAAAAAGGAGATTATTTTGAATTTTATTTTGCCCACCCCATAGATAAAGAAGGGATTGTAATCTATCGCGAAACACCTACCCGATACGTCGTTATTCAAGTAGAAAGAGAACATGAACAAGTAGCAGATATAATCGGTCGTCGACTAAAAGTACCTAAAGAAGCAAAAGGGCAAGTATTAGAAGCCATCAATCATGTGACAGATTTAATAAGGGTACAATCTGCTGTTTTTAGTGAAGAAGAGGAGATAGTTTATCAAACTGGTGATTCAAGAATCCATGCTCACTTGTTACCTTTCGGAGATGGATTTAAATTAGAATTTTTCACAAAACCACTAATTACTGATCCCCCTTATTTTAAACCAGGTATAGGTAGGAGTCGTTTTGTCACTCATCTAAAAGAGACCAAAACGGTTATAGAACGAGATCTAGATCAAGAATCTGAACAGTTACAAACTATTTTAGAAAACTGTCCTTCCTTAGCAAATACCATCGTGTACGAAGGAGAATATACTTTTGAAGCTGTCGAAACTTGCCTCCAAATTTTATTAGAATTAGAACCTTTTAGAGCAGCAGAAACCGTAATCATTGAATGGCCAAAAGGAGAAAAAATCCGATTGAATCAGCAAGTAGGAATGGATAATTTTTCCATGAGAATAAAAAAAGATAATGACTGGTTTGGCGTTACTGGAACCTTACAAGTAGATGATGAAATGGTGATGGACATGCGGCAGTTATTACATCTAGTGGAGATTAACAATCAGAGTCATTTTATTGAAATTAAAGAGGGGCAATATATCAAATTAACAGAAAGTTTTAGAGCCAGATTAGGAGAGCTCAATAGCTTAGTTATTAATAATAAAAATGAATTGCAATTCCACCCATTAGCCGCAGGTGCTATTGATTCCTGGAGTGAGGAAATTGGCTCCTTGGAAGTGGATATGAGATGGCGTTCCCATATCAAAAAATTAAAAGAATATAGTGCGATCAAACCCAATGTTCCTAAATCTTTTAAAGCTACCCTTCGAGCCTATCAATTAGAAGGATTTCATTGGTTATCCCAATTAGCAGATTGGGGCGTTGGTGCTTGTCTAGCGGATGATATGGGATTAGGAAAAACCATACAAGCCTTGGCGGTGATTGTTAACAGAGGGGATAAGGGACCATCTTTAGTAGTTGCTCCCGCATCTGTAGCAAGTAATTGGCGCAAAGAAATCGCTAAGTTTGCGCCTAGCCTAAGAGCAATTAATTTTAATACTAGTGATCGAAAAAAGACTGTTCAGGAATTAAAAGAAAATGATGTTTTAATTACTAGCTATGGTTTGTTACAACAAGCAGCAGCTTTACTGAAAGAAAGACGTTTTGAAACGATTGTTTTAGATGAGGCTCAAGCGATCAAAAACAGAACGGCCAAACGTTCCAGAGCAGCAATGGAATTAAAAGGAGCATTTAAAATAATTACGACAGGTACCCCTATAGAAAATCATCTAGGAGAACTATGGAATTTATTTAATTTTCTTAATCCAGGCTTATTAGGTTCTTTACAATCGTTTCAAAATAGATTTGCTATTCCTATAGAAAAGAAAAAAGATGTGGCTGCACAACAAGGGCTCAAAAGATTACTGCAACCGTTTATTCTCCGTCGTAAAAAAGATGATGTCTTATTAGATTTACCTAGTAAAACAGAGATTACACTTTCGGTGAGTATGTCGGAAGAGGAAGTTGCCTTCTATGAAGCCCTTCGTCAAAGTGCCGTTGATAAATTATCTAATAAAGATGAGGAGAATGCCAATCAAAAACGTTTTCAAATATTAGCAGAAATCATGCGGCTGCGCCAAGCTTGCTGCCACCCAAAATTAGTGACCCCTACTGTTAATATTGGTAGTGCTAAGTTAGATTTACTATCAGAGGTCTTAGCCGATCTTATAGCAAACAATCATAAAGCCTTAATTTTTAGTCAATTCGTAGGCCATTTAAAAATTATAGAACAGCACTTAATAAGTCAAAATATTAGTTACCAATATCTGGATGGTTCTACGCCTCTCAAAAAACGATCTAAAAGAATTGATGCCTTCCAAGATGGTGAAGGCGATGTCTTTTTAATTAGCTTAAAAGCAGGAGGGGTAGGTCTAAATCTAACAGCCGCAGATTATGTAATACACATGGACCCCTGGTGGAATCCTGCAGTTGAAGACCAAGCCTCTGATAGAGCCCATCGAATCGGGCAGACTCGCCCTGTGACTATTTATCGCTTGATTACAGAAAATACAATTGAAGAAAAAATAGTGAAGCTACACGAGCATAAACGAGATTTGGCAGATAGTTTATTGAAAGGAACGGATAGTAGTGGAAAGTTGTCTGCGGAGGAGTTATTGCAATTGATACAAGGAGACGGACTGTGATTTATTTGATTTTTCTGATTGTGCAGATCTGGGTGTTGACTTTATCATCCAATTGACGCCTTCAACCCTACTTACGCTGGGTTAATATTTGATTTTCTAAATACATGAATCTAAATATTGACAGTATCAATTGAATAACACAGTCAACATCTTAATCAGAAAAATCAAACAAATCATAGTCCGTCAACATCCAGATCTGCACAATCAGAAAAATCAAATAAATCCTAGTC
>CAYOBX010000059.1:5508-18446 GCA_964402245.1 uncultured Saprospiraceae bacterium
ATAGTCCGTCAACATCCAGATCTGCACAATCAGAAAAATCAAATAAATCCTAGTCTCTCTTTTTCACCACCAAACTCCCAATAGAATACCCCGCACCAAAGGAACAGATAATCCCATGATCTCCCCCCTCTAAATCCTCATGGTACAAATTAAAAGCAATCAAAGAACCAGCCGAAGCCGTATTCGCAAATTCATCCAATACAATAGGAGCTTCTACTCCTTCCGCAGGTCGATTCATCAACATTTTGAAAATCAGGTTATTCATATTGATATTCGCTTGGTGTAGCCACCAGCGCTTAATATCAGGAGGCGATAGCTGATGTTGTTGCAAATGCGTACTAATATGCTCGGCTGCCATTGGACATACCTCTTTGAAAACACTCCTACCCTTTTGAGAAAAAAACTGCTCTGCAGCTAAAGGATTAGCATCATTTGCATTTAACACATAACCAAAATTAGAGCGAATATTATTAGAGAAAGCAGTCATTGCTTTAGTACTCAATATTTCATAGCTATGTTGGGCCGTGCAAGTCTCGGCTTTTTCAAGAATGGTTGCAATGGATACATCTCCAAAAATAAAATGACTATCTCTATCCTTATAATTCACTTGTGGAGAAGTCAATTCTGGATTAATCACCATTACACAATTAGCCGTACCAGCCTTTATCATTTCGTAGGCTCGATGGAGGCCAAAAGTAGCTGCGGAACAGGCCACCAACATATCAAATCCAAAGCCCTTCACTCCTAAAGCTTCCTGTACTTCAATCGCTATGGCAGGATAAGATCGTTGCGTATAAGCACAGGCAACAATAATTACATCAATATCTTTTGCTGCTTTGTCCGCTAGAGCCATTGCTTTATGAGCCGCATGTAATGCCATCTCTGCCTGATCCGACAACTCTGTATCTGCTCTTTGAGGAATAATAGGCATCATTCGCTCTATATCCAAAGTTCCTTCCTTTTTATAAATATATCGGCTTTTGATGCCCGATGCTTTTTCTATGAATTCTGCGGAAGATAGAGGCTTAGCAGTCATAGTTCCGCTTGCTATATCAGTAACATGTGTTTCATTGTACTTATTTGCATAAGCATTATAGCTTGCTACTAATTCTTGGTTAGTGATGGTATCTTGAGGTTTCCATAGCCCTGTACCACTGATTACTACTTGACTCATTTTATTTTGTTATCTCTAGCGTTTTCACTCAATTTTGACGTAATCCCTAGTATTTTGTTAATGATTTGTAAAGATAATAAGCATGGCTATTATATCTATAAATATGAGCATAAAAGCTGGTATTTTTGTTAGAGTATGTCTAAAATTATAAGAAAACAAACTATGGTATGATGTTCTCTATACACTTAGTTTGTTAACAATCCTAACAATGAATAAAAAATACCTACACAAATTATTATTTACCCTAATTTCGATAGTAATAGTTGGCTCTTTGTTTGCTCAAAGAGGGGGGCAAGGAGGAGAACGTATAAAACCTGTACTCAAAGGAAAAATAATAGATGATCTTTCTAAAGACCCCTTAGAATATGCTACCATTACCCTATTTGCTAAAAAAGATAGCTCTATGGTAACAGGGAGTATTACGGATGAAAAAGGGGCATTTAAAATAGAAACTCGCCCTGGTCGCTTTTTCGCAAAGATTGAATTTTTAGCTTTTAAAACACAAACCATAGATAACATTCTATTAGATAAAGCTAATCCATTGATGGATTTGGGTACATTGAGTCTTCTTTCTGATTCTGAAACATTAATGGAAGTAGAGGTAAGAGCAGAAAAAAGCCAGATGCAAATGAGTTTGGATAAAAGAGTCTTTAATGTAGGAAAAGACCTTTCTACAACGGGAGGATCAGCAGAAGATATTTTAAATAATGTACCGTCTGTCAATGTAGATATAGATGGTGGTGTAAGTCTCAGAGGAAGTGAAAACGTTCGTATTTTAATAGATGGTAAACCCTCTGGCTTAGTTGGCGTGGACAATGCCAATGGACTCCGCTCCTTGCCTTCCAATTTGATTGACAAAGTAGAAGTCATTACCAATCCATCCGCTAAATATGAAGCAGAAGGGATGACGGGGATTATTAATATTGTTCTTCGTAAGGAAAAAAAGAAAGGGGTGAATGGTTCTATTGACCTATCGGGTGGCTATCCCGAAAATTATGGGGTCGGTATCAATATGAATATGCGCCGTAACAAATTTAATTTCTTTACCAACTATGGCTTATCCTTCCGAAATAACCCAGGTCAAGGAAAAGTATTTCAACAAATATTCACTGATAGGGGAACAGAAATTTCTGACCAAATCAGAACCTCTAATAGAAGGGGATTATCCAACAGTATTCGTTTTGGGGCGGACTATTATTTCAATGATCAAAATACATTAACGGGTTCTTTTTTATATAGAACTAGTGACGAAGACAATTTATCAGAATACATCTATAATGATTTCATCGATTCTTTTGCACCAGAAAACTTTGTGAGTAAAAGTAATAGATTAGATGAAGAAATAGAAAAAGAAACAGCCTTACAATACTCGCTCAATTATAAAAAGAAATTTGATCGTAAAGGTCAAGAATTCACGTTTGACATTCAATATGAAGATGATGTAGAAACGGAAAATTCTGACTTTACAGAAAGTTTTTTTAATGCTGATCTATCTCCCGGTATAGCAGATTTATTACAAAGATCAGCTAACCGAGAAGGAGAAAAACAATGGCTTTTCCAAATGGATTATACCCATCCGATCAGCGAGGAAGGAAAATTAGAATTTGGTTTACGAAGTACATTAAGAGACATCAAAAACAACTATTTAGTAGAAGAATTTGAAGATGATGTTTGGCGATCTATTGAAGATTTGAGCAATGAATTTATATATGATGAAAATATCCATGCCGCTTATGCTATCATTGGAGATAAAAAAGGAAAATTCTCTTATCAATTAGGGTTAAGAGGAGAGCTTTCAGATGTAAAAACGGAATTGATACAAACTAATGAAATTAATGATCGAAATTATTTCGACTTATTTCCTAGTGCGCATTTTACCTATGATTTTGAGGACAATAATTCTGTACAGATTAGCTATAGTCGTCGAATACGCCGCCCTAGATTCTGGGACTTGAATCCATTCTTTTCTTTTAGTGATTCTAGAAGTTATTTCTCTGGCAATCCCAATGTAGATCCTGAATATACCAATTCCTTCGAGTTAGGACATATTAAATATTGGGATAAAGGCTCCTTAACTTCTTCTATTTATTACAGACATACAGATGGGGTAATTCAGAGAATTACAGAGCGGGGCTTAGTAGATGGAGATACGCTGTTTATTACAAGACCTCAAAACTTAGCAACAGAAAATGCCTATGGTCTTGAGTTTACTTTTTCCTATAATCCACATAAAAGAATACGTTTAAGTGGAGATGTCAACTTGTTTAGGGCCATTACAGATGGAACCAATTTTGGTCAATCTTTTGAAAGCGACACCTATACTATGTCTAGCAGAATCAGTTCCATGATTACCCTTTGGAAAGAATTAGAAACGCAAGTCCGCTTTAATTATAGAGCTCCAAGAGAAACGACTCAAGGGCGTAGAAAAGCTATTTATACGCTAGATCTAGGTCTAAGTAAGGATATTTGGAACAAAAAAGCCACTTTAACTTTAAGTGTCAGAGATGCCCTTAATTCTAGAAAGCGTCGTTACGAAACCATTGGCCCAGGCTTTATTAGAGAAGGGGAGTTTCAATGGCGTTCTAGAGTATCTACGTTAAAATTAAATTATCGCATTAACCAGAAAAAGCGTCGTGGTGGAAGAAGAGGTGGCTATCAAGGTGGTGGTGAAGAATTTTAATAAAATTATTTTTTTAACAAAAATCAAAAAAAGAGAGATTTTATTAAAAAAATGATATTTATTTTAGATTAGAATAGTTTTTCTTAAATAATTGAGCCTATTTATTTTAGATTTTTGAATGCTATAAATTCTACGATCAAAATTTTATATCCATCATCTTCTAGAAATTATTTATATTTGACATCCTAATTAACTAGACTTTTTTCAAAAGTCCAGTAAAGAAATAAGCTTTAACTAAATAAAACCTTATATCTGGCAGTTATCAAAAGATAGCTGCCTTTTTTTATTAGCCTTGGCTTGAGACTCGGCAATAAGTATGTTTACTACTTTTCTTTAGAGGTAGCCAATTTGATTTGTTTTTTATAAAAAACAAATCAAATTGGCCACCTCTAAAAAACTATATAAAAGCTACTGCTTGCCTGATGCTAAGAACTTATCCTACATAATTTAGAACATATAAGCTAGATTGATTTTTCTCATTTTGATGAGGGCAAAAGCAAGTTATTACATTCATTTTTTGAAACTTTATTTGTATTAATTAAAAAAATACAGAATAAAAATTGAACTAAATCCTAGTTTATTAGTTTTATATTCCTACCTTTAGTAAAATACCCAACTTTATTGGGTTAAGCAAGTTTTATTCTTTAACGTACCTGTTCTTATACTACACCTGCTAGTGTGTTGGTCAATTGAACTAGTTTAAAACCACTAAATTATGAATGGAAATGAATCTGTCTCCACACACATGGCCACAAGATTGATCACTTTTAAACCCAATACAGATATTTGGGATGCTTTAAAAGTAATTGTAAAAAATAAAATCTCAGGTGGACCAGTTATCAACAATAAAAATGAATTAGTGGGTATGCTATCAGAAGCTGATTGTATGAGAGTCATCTTAGAAGGCAATTATAATAATCAACCCGGAGGTGTCGGCACTGTTAGTGATTTTATGACTTCTAATGTAACCACTATAGACATAAAAACGACGCTGCTAGAAGCTGCCTATTCCTTTGCTCATTCTAAATATAAGCGTTTTCCAGTACTAGAAAAAGGAAAATTAGTCGGTCAAATTAGTCGAAGTGATGTCTTACGAGCAATTGCAAAATTACGCCCTTCCGTTGATGTGAAACCTGATAGTTGGAAAATTCGAATGCCTATGGTGAACGCCTCTAAGCAAGGTCGGCATTCTGGAAGTGCTTAATTTTAATGATGAATGATGAATGATGAATGATGAATTTACGAGATGTTGACTAAGATGTGTTTACGTCACACTATATTTGGTATTCATCATTCATCATTTTGCATTCATCATTTAAAAACATACCCTTTTATATAAACAATAACCCCTTTTGAGAACGATCGTTTTTGGAAGGGGTTTTACATTTGATAAATGTATTAAAAAACCACTCTACTATTCAATTCATTTATATCTTTGGCAATTGACACTCAGTACAAGTTACTGATTATTTTCAGTGAAAATCAAATTTTAACTTATTAATTCCTACAGATGTATTTTCTAAAAAAACAATATTTCCTATTCCTCATATTTGTACTAATAATAAGTGCTTGCAACACTGTACAAGTAACACAACAACAAGCAAAAGCTCCACTACCAACCTTATTAAAAAAAGCCTTAACAGCTCATGGCGGTTTAGCTAAATGGCAAGAGATGAATACGCTAGAATATTCCATGGAAAGAAACCAAAAGCCAGAACGACATATCATTGATCTTCAAAGCAGGAAAGTGTTACTAAAGCATGACGATTACCAACTAGGTTTTGATGGTCAAGAGGTTTGGGTAAGTCCTAATAAAGCTGCATTTGGAAAGGGTTCACCAAGATTTTATCACAATCTATATTTTTATTTTTATACTATTCCATTTGTCTTAGCAGATCCAGGTGTTCGCTATGAGGTATTGCCACAAAAAGAATTGAAAGGGCAATTGTACAATGCAGTTAAAGTGACTTATGGAGAAGGCGTCGGAGATGCCCCTGATGATTACTATATCGCTCATTTTAATACCGATACGAATTTAATGGAATGGTTGTTATATACCGTTACTTATTATTCTGGAGAAAAAAATGAAAAGTTTAAAGCACTTCACTATGAATGGCAACAAGTCAATGGCCTTACATTACCTAGTAAACTAACTGGGTATAAATACGAAGATGGCAAAGTTGGTGATATACGATATACTCGTCCATTTAAAGATGTTCAAATAAAAACAACAAAATTAAATTCTAGTATCTTTGAAATGCCTAATGGCTCAGAAATTGATCCATTAATTGAGCATTAAGGTAGCTTTGATTTTTTTTAGAGGTAGCGATTTCCTTTGGTTTTTTCATAAAAAAACCAAAGGAAATCGCTACCTCTAAAGGAATATATTAAACATACTTGTTGCCAAGTACCAAGAAAAAAATATTAGTTGGTCGGCTATGAATTGCGCTATCAAACATTCTAAACTAATTCTTTACTACAAACATGCCACAAGAAGAAAGAGTAACACAGTATAAAGATCCCGAATTTCCAGAAATATTTAGAGACTTACCTACTTTAGGTTCTCAGTTAGAGTGTCCTAATTGTAGTACGGAAATATTCTCAGATAATATAAATATTGACAAAGCAATTGCTAAGTGCAGCAATTGTAGTGCCGTATTTCCTTTTGAAGAAGAAGTCAAAAAAAAGAAATGGGGTCGTAGAAGAGCAGAAATATTTCAACCAGAAGGCATTGAAATGTTTCGATTACGAAATGAATTAAACATAGATTTTAAGTGGCAGAATGTAAAATCAACGCATTGGTTTATGGTCTTATTTACCATTATGTGGAATGCCATGTTGATACCTGCTGCTGTTAGTGCTATTATGAGTGGGCAGTTTATGGCATTGCTATTTATGAGCATACATTTGGCAGTAGGCGCAGGCTTGATATTTAATTTATTGAGCAATTTTATTAATAGAACCTACCTAACGGTAGACGCTTACAATTTGACGATAGAACATCGGCCTATTAGAAATCCATTTAAGCCAAATGAGGAAATACCAGTGAGACAGATAGATCAGTTATATGTAAAACGCTATGTATCTAGTACCACTAATGGGGTGCCTTCTCATGGTCATGCTATTATGGCCATTCTAAAAAATGGCCGCCAATTAAAATTAATGGATGGGATGAAAAATCCAGATAAGGCGCTATATATCGAACAAGAAATTGAATATTTTTTGAAAATTGAGGATAGGAGAGTACCTGGAGAAGTGGTTTGAATTAGCTATTTACTAAAAACAAAACAATGACCAATTTTTTAAACGCCATTCCGTCTTTACAATTATTATCTTTAGCTCTTTTAGGGATTCTATTTTTACAGTCTGGCTTAGATAAAGTGTTCAATTATAAAGGCAATTTAGAATGGCTCACAGGGCATTTTGCAAAAAGTCCACTCAAAAATGTGGTAGGTTTAATGATGCCTATCATTACGTTTTTAGAAGTTGCAGCAGGTATTTGTTGCTTTATAGGGATTGTTCAATTGATTTTAAATGGATCGACTAGAATAGGTTTGATCGGTGCCCAATTATCTGCGCTTTCTTTATTAGCTCTATTTTTCGGGCAACGAATCGCTCAAGAATATGATGGTGCTGCATCGCTAGTCAATTATTTTTTATTAAGTATGGCTACTATATATCTACTACAATCTTAATCGGATATTTAGCTATTAAGTAGTCTGACAAAAACAAACTAACAACTAATTATGTATAATCATTTGATAATCAAAACTCTGCATCTCCGCATCAGGGCGAACGAAAAATCATTTTTATAATATATAACTCATTGATCTGAATACGAACAACGTTCCTTTAAGGAACGTCGTTCGTATACGGCTTTCTTTTATCAGGAGATTACACATTACGATTATGACTTTTCGTTCGCCCTATCTCCGCATCTCTGCGTTTATTTTTGTACTCCTACATAGCTTCAATCAATACATGAAGCTAACAGCTAAAGCAAAAAACTAGCATCAAAAGCCAAAGGCAAAATAGATAATCCAGATTTAAAAATATACACCTCCCCTTCCATACCTTGAGTGATAATTCGAATCACTTTTTGCTGTTTTTGTTCTACTTCACAAATGACTTGTCGACAGGCACCACAAGGCATAGCAGGTTCTCTGATTATTTTATTTGCATGTTGAACCGTCACGGCTAGTGTGTGAATCGCTATGTTTGGATACATCGCTGCTGCTGCTGCCAAGGCCACTCGTTCAGCGCAGAGACACAAGGGATAAGAAGCATTTTCTTGATTGCTTCCTCCAATAAATTTGTCATTGTCTAAGGCCAAGCCTGTTCCAACTTTAAAGTTAGAATAAGGAGAATAAGAATAATCTAAATGTTTTTTTGCAAGTGCCAATACTTGCTGATCTCTGTTTGCCAAATCTTCTTCTGATGGATAAGCTTCCCACTCTAAAATTTGTTTTTTATTCATCATTTTTTTCGTTTTTTAATTTCTAAAAAGGACTATTTATTTTGTCACAGCACTACTAAAGCAAAATAAATTTACTCGCTATAAAGAAAACATTTTTTTTATTCTTATTTCTAGTTAGTAGAAATAATTACCCCATAAATAGTACAAAGAAGTGGTATAAAATTAGATCGTTATTTTTGTAATTAAATAGGAAGAATTGTTTATTTTACGCATTACAGCTTGTATTTCACTCATATCAAAACGAGAAAATATTCTCGTTCTTTGACAAGGGTCTTCTTATAAAAAAGAATTATGAATAATATTTTAATACTAGGTGCAGGAAGATGTTCAGGGGCGATGATCGACTATATCCTAGACGAAGCATTAAAGAATAGCTGGTATGTAACAGTTGGTGATATGGACCCAGAGGTAGCCAACAAAAGGATTAACAATCATCCAAATGGTAGAGGCACTTGGTTAGACGTTACAAAGGTAAATGATCGACGAGATTTAATCGCTAGAACGGATGTTGTTGTTTCCTTATTACCTGCACATTTACATTTAGAAGTGGCTCATGATTGTATCAAACTAAATAAACAATTCATTACCTCGTCTCATATTTCTCATGAATTGTATCGACTAGGTGATGAAGCAAGAGATAGAGAATTAATCTATACTGGTCAAATGGGACTAGATCCTGGAATTGGTCATATGACTGCTAGGAAACAGCTAGATGAATTAAAGGAAAAAGGTGCAATTATTACTTCCTTTCGTTCTTATTCTGGTGGTTTAGTCACTCCAGAGGCTTTAAAAAATAATCCTTGGAAGTATAAATTTACTTGGAATCCTAGAAACTCTGTTTTGATGGGGCAAGGCACTTCTCAGTATTTAGAAAATAAGAAACTAAAAAATATTCCTTATTATAATTTATTTGAATCCTACCATTCAGTAGACGTAGTAGGAGTAGGTTCTTTTGAAGCGTATCCTAATAGAGATTCTTTATTGCATAAAGAAGTATATGGATTAAATGATATTCCTTCTGTAATGCGAGGTACTTTACGTTATCCTGGCTTTTGCGATGGTTGGAATGCATTGGTCAAATTAGGATTAACAGATGGCTCCTACCCTATTCTTAATGCAAAAAATATGTCTTTTCACGAATGGATAGATGCCTATGTAAGTAATGAACCAGGTAGTTCTGTTAAGGATCGGACTGCTCACAAATTAGGGAAGTACGCCAATACTAAAGTCATGAAACAATTAGAATGGCTAGGTTTATTTAGAAAGAAAAAAATCAATTTCCGTACGGCTACGCCTGCCCTATTGCTAGAAAAGCTATTGCTTGCTAAGTGTGAATTGGAAGAAAATGAAAAAGATTTAGTACTTATTCAATTAGAATATGAATATGAGTTAGATGGAGAGAAAAAGAAATTAATCTCGACCTTAAGTCTCGAAGGAAAAAATGCTAACGAAACAGCCATCGCTAAATACATCGGATTACCGATAGCCATCTTTGTAAAAATGGTCATGAATGGCACGATCAAAGATACGGGTATTAATGTCTCCATGAAAAAAGAAATTTATACGCCTGTTTTGGAAGAATTAGAAGCGTACGGAATTGCGTTTAAAAATATAGAAAAACAACTATGATTATTGTGATTTTTCTGATTACGCTGATTTAGATGTTAACGAGATTTTATAATAGTTAACGTCATGTGAGCAATCAAAGTAATCAGAAAAATCAAACAAATCAAGGTACTTTCGTCCACCACTTATCTACATATTCAATTTTTTGCTTGGACATTTTATCCAATAAAGTAGCAGGATCACTATCTATCAGAATTCGATCTCGATGATATGGCTTTAAAAACCCTTCCTGCGTCATATGCTCAATATGTCGAATCAGATGATCGTAAAATCCATTAATATTTAGCAATCCAATTGGATTAGCATGCAAGCCTAATTGCTGCCAAGTAAATATTTCAAACAATTCATCCAAGGTTCCGATTCCACCTGGCAATGCGATAATTCCTTCTGCAATATCTGCCATTTTTTGTTTTCTCTGATGCATTGTATCTGTTACGATTAATTCTGTAATTCCATAATGCGCTACTTCTTTCTCTTCTAGAAACTTAGGAATCATGCCTATTACTTTTCCTCCTTTATCTAATACCGTATCTGCTACTACGCCCATCAAACCCACATTACCTGCTCCATAGATTAGGGTAATGTCTCGTTCTACCAATAAAGCGCCTAAGTCTTTTGTTACTGTTGTATATATGGGATTTGTCCCAGAAGAGGAACCGCAGAAAACTACTATACTTTTCATGATAATTTTATTTTAGAAATAAAGCGTTTAGATTAGGCGTTGAAAGTTTAACCACTAATTCACTAATTTTGGCTACCCGTCTATAATTGAACGCAGAGACGCAAAGATGCATAGACTACTGGACATTTTGAAGAACAGAGAAGCGAGAGCAGAGAAAAGAGATAGATTTCGTTTAAAAAGTAACGAAATTCCATTGTCTTTTAAACGAAAGCTATCTCTCCTCTCGCTTCTCTGTTCTCTATTCTTCAAAATGTCCAGTAGTGTAAAAGATGCAGAGATTATTGCTCTATATACTTAAAAATCAATCATTTGTAATTCTCTGATTTTTAAACATTTACAACATTAGACGGATAGCTCTAATTTTAAAGTAACCTATACAAAAATTAGTGCATTCGTGGTTTTAAATAATTAGTATAGACAAACAACCTAGAGCAAACCTAATAAAGTAACCGTTTTAATCCGTGTATTTCCCAAAGAAAAATCCGCGTTGAATTATGTCTACTAGGAGAATCCTCCACGAGGCAAAACCAAAGCCTGAGGCGGACACCATCTACTAGTCAATCGAGAAACAACAAGAATACTAATCAACCCAGACAACATTGCCAAAGTCCGAAAAGGAAATAAAACAACCCCATCTTCAATCATAGGATAGTCTATTAATATCGGTATTCCCAAAGTAGTATCGCCACCACCAAAGCGCAAAATAAAGGCGACCACAAAACCAGCAATCGCTCCATAAGTATTGGCTCGTTTATCAAATAAAGCACAAACCAAAGGAGGAAACAAGAGGCAATACACAAAATCGCTACACAAGAACCAAAGCTCGTATACACTATTAATATTCAATGCCAATAAGGTAGCCGTAATACCGACAATCCAAATACACCGCTTCAAAACATAAGCTAGTTTTTCATTCGTAATAGTCGGTTGTATTAAGGGTCGATAAACATTCCAAGTAGCCATAGAAGAAGCCGATAAAATAGAAGAATCAACAGAAGACATCACTGCCGCCGCAATTGCCCCCAAGCCAATAGTCGCCACCCAAGGATTCGTCAAATAGCGCACTACCCAAGGTAAGGTAGACGCACCATCAGGTGGAGCTGCCAAACCTAAAGCAGACCAATCTGCTACCGCCCCTGCAACACCAATCATGCCCGCAGGAATAGCCGCTAAGATGCAGAAAAATCCTGCAAATAAAGATAAGCCCACTGCTGTATTTTCATCTTTAGAGGCTAGCACTCTTTGAAAATAAACCTGCCAAGGAAGCCCACCAAAAACGAGTAGTAAGGCATAATCCCACCAGTTCCAATAGTAATTCCCTAAAGCTGCTCGACTGGGTATTAAGGTCGCTGCTGCACCAAATTTATTTTCATAATCCGTCCAGATCGTATCCCACCCGCCTAAATTATCTAAGGTGAAAGGAACAATTAAAAACAAGCCTGCCATCAGTAAAAATAATTGTAATACATCAGTCCAAGCCACCGACCACAATCCTCCTATAGAGGTATAAGCAATGGCCACCAATGCAGAAATAATAATAGCTGGTTGCGTTTCCAATCCTAGCACTGTTCCAAAAGTAGTTCCCAATGCCATCAAAATAGCTGCCGACCAAAATAGCTCTCCACTCAAGGCTGGCAAAAATAAAACAGCGGCCATTTTTTTACCAAACCTTTTTTCTAATGGGTCGAGCATCGTTTTAAATTCATAGCGACGCATTTTTCTAGCAAAAAATAAACCACCCACGATCAAACTCAAAGCATATCCCCATGGAGCTTGCACCCATACCAAACCAGATACCGCTACTGCTTCTGCTGTACCATTAATAAAACCACCACCAACCCATGTAGCACTCATGGTCAAGACAGCAATCCATAAGGGTAGCGCACGACCTGCTAGTAAGATTTCCTCTGTGCTTTGTTGACTACTTCTCTTATTCGCTTTTGCCCCTATATAAAAGATCAGTACATAAAAAACGGTCATGGCAATAAAGCCACTCCAAAAAATATTGGTTGTTGTATAATAGTATAGATAGATTCCTATAAGGGATAATAAAATTAATAAGCCGATGGTGGGTAAATATAGTTTTGTGTTTTTTGAAGACATGGTGGTAAGATAGGAAAAATTATGACACCTGTAGCACGGATTTCAATCCGTACAACTATCAAGCGCAGCGAGATAGTTACACTCATATATATAGCAAGTGCAGTATGCTCTATATCTTTACGGATTGAAATCCGTGTTACGGGAACTACTTTACTTCGGTGTCAACCCTAAAATCTCTTCCGCATACCGATAAGTC
>CAYOBX010000060.1:0-13648 GCA_964402245.1 uncultured Saprospiraceae bacterium
TATCGAAAAAATCCACATTTCATAGAAGCATTTCTTAAAGGGTAACAAGTCTATTAAAACTACTGCTTGCCGAAGCTAAAGAAAAATTATTATCTTTGTATCACACCACTTCTCTATAATCTCCACTTACTCTCTTCCCATTTAGTATTCTTCCCAAATCAAAATCTATATTTTCTGATTGAAAATGTATTTGTTAATCTCTTCTCTATTTAGAATTCGTATTATAACCATTATACTTGAGAAGTTCTTACCACGTGTGAGGGCTTCTTTTTCTATTTAGCTATTAGCTTTGAGCAGTTAGCTATTAGTCACATTCGACATTGACTGATATTATATTGCTTGCTTTCTGCTCCTCAAAGATTGATTATTCTTGCTCATAAATACTTAAAAGCTAAAGGCTGACAGCTAATAGCTGATTGCTATTAAATTATTTTTTACTCAATCGTTGAGTAGAGAGTACTTTACCTCTAAGATCTAATAATTGAATCAGATACATCCCTTTAGGTAAGTCTGTAATTAGGTAGGTTTTATCTTTTACAGGAGTAAAGTTTTTAATTTTTCTTCCAATAAGGTTATAGATGATAATAGCCCCTACTTTACTTGAGCCTTTGAGTTGAATAAAATTGGTGGCTGGATTTGGAAAAACTTTTAATTCTTTCTTTATGGAAGTTCTGGTAGGAATCTCCTTTGCCGTCAAAGATTGCCCTTGAAGTATCCATGTAAAAAATAAAAAAAATGATAATAGTAAAACTAAACGCATAGGCAAACAGGACTTAGGGATAGTACGTTCCTTAGGAATGGTACGTTCCTTAGGTTAACAGATGGTGATTTCAATTAAGGATAGTTATACCCTTTTTAGTAACGACGAAAGAATAAATTGGTCATCTGGACGAGATTATTTTGTGCTCAGTTTTCTTTGAAAGAGAAGAACAAACACCGTTTGTGAACCGCGAAGCGGATGGGTGGCTGTTGATACTATGACCGATTTCAAAGAGAAAATGAGGACAAAAGAAGCCGTCCTAGATGGACAAGTTATTTTTTGTCGCTTAGTCAGGACAAAATGATTTAGATGCTGTTGCCTTTGATCTTTATTAGTCTAGAGAAAATCCTGGAGGGTCTCTATGTTTGTAAGGTAGATTTTAATTTAAGTAATTGTATTAAAGATTAATCTATCTCCTTGTTGTGCAAGTTAACACAAATTAACACAGAATTCAAGATGGAGATCAATTCTTATAATAATTTTAACATCTTAAAAACAATAATATGTTTTTAGAGAAAAATTAGTCCTTCCTTTGATCCTTATTTTCTTCCTCTCTTACCAGACTCCCAATCCTTCCATACACCAAACATACGCATGGAAAATTCTAAATTAAATTGTTCTATTAGGTCCACTACTGCTTTCTTAGATTGACGATTCCAAGAAACCTTTTCTACTGGAAGGTTAGCAAATCCTAAGGTAACAGCTGCTACTATTGCCGAATTTACTTTCAATGCCTCCAAATCAACTTTATCATAAGTATCCGAGGCAGCATGATAATTCACTCCGTAATTAAAAGGCTTATGACTTGCTACTAGATTGCCAACCCCCTCCAACATAAAATCAAAGTTATCCGTTCCAACGATTGGTAGATCCAATATAGTCTTCGCTCCTAGCCCACTGACAGACTGCATTACTTCCTTCGTGATCGCAGCCATTTCTGGCCGACCATTGGTAAAAAAACCTGTAATTGCTCCACTGCCTATATCTACAGACATGGTCATGATATGTTTATCTAGCTCCTTGCTATGGCTTTTAACATATCCCCAAGAACCAAAATATCCTTGCTCTTCCCCATTCCATAATGCGAAGCGAATCGTTCTTTTGGGTTTAATATTCAATCGTTTCATCTGACGAGCAATATCTATCATCATAACGACATTGCAACCGTTATCGTTGGCTCCTGTTCCTAATCCCCAAGAGTCTAAGTGTGCACCGATAATGACTATTTCCTCTGGTCGTTCACTACCCTGAATTTCCGCAATGACGTTATAGCTAGCATTTTCTTTTTCAGTAGAAACATTTAAGTTTACTTCAAAATCTAAAGCACCTCCACTTCTTAGAATACGTTGGCAACGTTTAGCATCCTCCCTAGCCATTACCAAATTCACCAAACCATGATCTGCCCCCTCTGAAGCGATGAAGCGGTAGAGTAATTTTTTTGGTCTGGAGGCCATATTCAATATGCCAATAGCTCCTGCTTTAGCTGCACGAGAATCTATCATAGCTGCATTACTATATTCTTCAAATAGTCCATCTACATCTAAACATAAATCCGCTTCAACTAACACAAAGGCACCTTTAACCTTATCACCAAGTTTAGCAAAGTCTGCCTCCGTACCATATCCTACATCTACTATGGGCAATTTTAAACCGTCTTTAGGGGTAGGTTTAGAATAATATTTAGCCACTACTTTAGGGGTAAAATTCGTAGCTCCTGAAATTGTAGCTATGGTGGCATGATCTATCCATAAAGAAGAAATGCTAAATATTTCTTTATTTACTGTCACTCCTGCTTCCTTAAATTTTTCCACTCCCCATTCTACAGATTCCAAATTGACCGCTGTACCTGTTACTCTGCCACCATATACATCACATAGTTCTTGAAGATCTTCCTCTATCGGGGTATCTCCTAAGAGATTCATTATTAGATTGGGTTGGTCATTAGGATTTTGGGCATAGTTATTTAATACAGTTAATAGAAAGACACAAAAAAGTAATATTCTTTTCATAATTGCTTTTTTAATAATTTCTTTACTTTCATACACTTTTTGCATAATCACGGTAGATCATCGAAGTTTGTAACCATAGCTAACCATAGCCGTCAGACTATGGTTCTTTATCTTGAGACTCGACAACAAGTATGTTTACTAGTTTTCTTTAGAGGTAGCGATTTTACTAGGTTTTTTTATAAAAAAACCTAGTAAAATCGCTACCTCTAAAAAACTATATCAAAACTACAGCTTGCCATGTGCTAAACGCTATCTTTACAAATAGCTGATTATTCATGTTAAGTGATGGAAAATGACCTTTGAGAAAGTCAAAGATGTATGTTTTTTTAGAATAATCTCTATTATCTTGTCGCTTTCGTAGCAAAAATCTTATTACTCTATTTATAAATATAGGATAATTTAAAATTTAATGAATATTAACCTAGCTTAGCATACTCTTAGAACAGAGCGTCTTCCTTGCTTAAGCAGTCTATTTGTATGAAAACAAAAAAACTACTATTAATATATTATAGCCTTTTCCATTTATCTTTCCTAGCAACGACTCAGATTGATGCCCATTATTGGACCCACCAGTATGGCGCAAAAGGTTTACTACTAAACGGAGCCGTAATTGCCTCCACAGAAGATGAAACGGCTATTTTCTATAATCCAGGAGCAATGGGCCAAGGGGAAAAATTTGGTTTATCCCTTTCTTTTTTGACGCCTTCCTATTCCAAATTAACAACAAAGGATTTCCTTGGTAGAGGAACAACCGTCTCCGATAGTGATATTGGATTTTCTCCTGGGTTTGCTGCCGTAGGGTTTCCACTCTTTAATAATAAACGATTTAAAGGAGGAGCTACTACCTTTACGAGATTCAAATCTAATTTAAATTATAGAGGACGAGAAGTAGGAGAAGTAGCGAATAATGCACAGCAATTGTTTATTGGTAATCTAGATTTTCAAAAAAAGTTAACAGAACGTTGGTTAGGATTTGGATTATCTTATAAAGTGAATGACAATTTATCAATAGGAGCATCTCAATTTATTGTCTTACATAGTCAATCTACAGACTTGACCATTCAAAAAGAAATTGTTCCTAAAAACTTACCTACGCATTTATTATTTGGGGTAAGATCACATTTAAAATATTCCTTCAATGCTAGTGGCGGTTTTCTTACAAAATTAGGGCTATCTTGGAAACCTGAAGCCAATGTTATTATAGGAATGACGATTACTACTCCAACTTATGGATATTTGTATAAAAGAGCAACCTATGATTTGGATGACTTACAAAAAATTGGCCCTGACTCTGTTTATGTAAGATCTAATCTGAATTCAGCTAGATTAGAAAATTATAAAACACCCTTCTCTATAGGATATGGTATTGACTTTAAATATGGACAATGGCGCTGTTCTTTATCTGCGGAATATTTTAGAAATATAAAAGCTTATAATATTATTGAAACAACCAACGATCCTTTTAATGGGCTAGCAACAGAGGGATTTCAGCAAAGTACTAATGTCCGAACTGGTAACAGAGAAGTATTCAACGTTGCCTTAGGCTTACAGAAGAAGATGAGAGATGCTTCTACCTTAATATTAGGCTTTAGAACTGATTTTAATCCTAGGCAAAAGGTAGAAGGGTTTAGTGAATTTGAATTTCTAGCCTCTACTCCTTCTATTTATCATTTTTCTATAGGAAGTTTGTTTGAGTTGTGGAATAATCAGGTCTCTGTTGGAATAAACTATGGATTTGGGTATAGTAATGGTGGGCAAACATTAATTGATTTTTCCAATATTACTCCTGAAAACCTGTTCGAGGCAGAATCTAGTAACAATGTACAAACAAGTATACAGTCCTTTATCTTAGTATTTACTTATGATTTTATATTTAAACTTCGAAAATAAATTATTTTTAAACCTTTTTTGTGAACAATAAATAACTAAAATTGTCCTACATAGTAACGGCAAAAATATTTTTGATTCTCTCTATACATTTGTTGGCCGAAGAAGTCAGCTTCTAAGGTCAACATTTTATAATTTAAACGTACGCTTACTCCTCTATTAGTAGAAAAACCAATTCTGGAAAGAATATAACTGCTAGTAAAAATATTAACTGTATAATCACAAAAGGAACTATTCCTTTATATAATTGCTGAGTGGTGACGCCTTCCGGTGCTACTCCTTTTAAATAAAATAAAGCAAAACCAAAAGGGGGCGACAAAAAGGAGGTCTGTAAATTAAGTGCCAATAATATACCTATCCATATCAAGTTCATATCATATGCCTCAAATATAGGTGCTACTACAGGAACTATAATAAAAATAATCTCGATAAAATCGATAAAGAAACCTGCTATGAATACGACGATCATTACCAAAAATAAAAAAGTCATAGGTGACAACTGCGCAGTCTCTATCAATTCAATCAAGTAATCATCCCCTCCTAATCCCCTAAACACTAATGCAAAAGTAGTCGCTCCTATTAAGATCGTAAATACCATTGATGTCAAGTGCGTTGATTCATACATCACTTCTTTCAGTATGCCTAGATTAAATTTTCCCTGAATCATAGTTAGTATAGTCGCACCTAAGGCTCCTACTGCAGCAGCCTCCGTAGGAGAAGCTATACCTGCTAATATAGACCCTAATACTGCTACTATTAACAACAAAGGAAGTAGAAAAGCTTTTATGACTCGTCCATAAAAACCTGGTCCTCTGAATTTTGCTATATCCTCCTCTGGCATACTTGGTGCTTTGTCAGGATACAGAGAAGCAAAAATCATAATATATAAGATGTAGCAAACTACTAACAAGAAACCAGGAATTAATGCTGCTGCAAATAAATCTCCAACAGAAACATTCAATACACTTCCTAATAAAACTAAAACTACAGATGGTGGAATAATTTGTCCTAAAGTACCAGAAGAAGCAATCGTTCCTGTTGCAAGCTCCGTACTATACCCTCTTTTGAGCATGGTAGGCAAACTAATTAAACCCATTGTAATTACTGTTGCTCCTACTATCCCTGTGGAAGCAGCTAATAAGGCCCCCACTATTACTACAGCTATTGCCAGTCCTCCTTTTACTTTCCCAAACAGCATCGCCATGGTTTCCAATAAGCTTTCTGCCAAACCTGATTTCTCTAACATGATGCCCATATAAATGAACAAGGGAACTGCTATCAGTACCGTATTCCTTACGGTGCCCATTATTCTAGATGGTAAAAAGTTGAAAAATTCTGGTTCTAATGTGAAGTAACCAAATAAAACAGATAAGCCACCTAAGGTGAAGGCAACTGGAAATCCAACAAGGATTAATATAAATATGCAGATAAAAAGAATGAGTGCTATGCCTTCCATAAATATAGGTGGTAATGGATGTCTTAAAATTGTACAGGTTCATGCTCATTCAATGTACTATCTTCTTTTCCTAGAATAGTAGCAATTGATGTTAATAGTAAGGAGATTGCTTGTAGCAATAGCAAAATAAAACCTAGCGTAATAGAAAATTTAATAAGGTATCGAGCAGGCAATCCTCCTGGATCAGGAGAAGATTCGTTAATCATGTAGGAGTTATGTGCATAATTATAAGAAGCCATAATAATAATTAAACACCAAGGAATTAAAAAAACAATCGTCCCTATTAGATTGACCCATGCCTTTCTTTTAGGAGAGAAATTAGCATAAAATAAATCTACCCTGACATGCTTGTCGTGCTTTAGCGCATAGCCTGCCGATAGTAAAAATATAAGCGCAAATAGATGCCACTCCATTTCTGTGATCCATACTGCTGTTTCATTAAATAAATAGCGACGGATTACATCAAAACACATAAACAGCACTAAGCAAGTGGTTAACCAAGCTACTGTTTTTCCGATACCTTCATTAATGGTACTAAATAAATTAGCGATTCGCTTTAGCATAAATTAATTGTACTATGGAACGGGAAAAAAATATTGGGTCGAAGTTTATAACCATAACCGTCAGGCTAAGATTTTTATCTTTATAAAATATTTGATTGTCAGGTAATTATCTCTTCCAATCCATAAACTAAGTAATAATCTTCAATTTTTTCGTAAAAGATGTCGAATTTTTTCTGATAAGTATCCTTATGAATAAGACCTTTGCAAGTGCCGTTTTCCAAATCAAAGCTAAATGGTTCGATAAAAATATGCTTTTGAAAATCTAATTTCTTTCGTCCATAGGCTTTATATAAGGCTTCTTTAGCTCCCCAATAAATATGCAAATGTTCTATTCTTGTAGTTTCTTTCGTACTAGCTTCTTCCTCCTCTCGCATAAACTTATGCGCTATTCGAGTAATTTTAGGCACATATTTTTGAATATCTAACCCAATGGTATAAGGGGCTGCCAGAATAGCAGCAATTCCCCATGAATGGCTAATAGATATTTGAAAAGTACTGTCTTTTAAATAAGGCTTTCCATATTCATCTTTTAAGCAAACGCCTCTTGTTTCTCTTCCAGACATCGTATGTAATAGCCAACGGCTCGACAACCATTCTAATCGCCCTCTACCTTTTATTTGATTGATCTGATCGAGTTCTTCTTCTTTAAGATTCATTTGGTTTAGAAAAAAATCTTCTTTTTCTTCTATTTTCCAAAGACCTAGTTCTCCTTTTTTAGGTAAAAATTTATGTAAGAATAAGGGCATATATTTAGTAGCTGTTAGCTTGGCGGCATAGTTGCCTTGTATGGAGGCTGTCTAACAAGATATGTTCTCAAAACTAACGACAACATAATTGAACGCTGAGATGCAAAGATGCAGAGTTATATGTATTCTCTGCACCTTTGTGTCGCAGCGTTTAATATCATATTTTGCTTACAAAATTTGCTTATATCTTGTTAGACAGTCTCCAATTTTAAACACTTTTTTTCACAAAACTATAAAATATATTTCAGCTATTCGGTTCTACTCTCTTTTACAAAAAAAAAGGGTTGACAATCATTACTGACTGTCAACCCTTTTTTTTAAAAAATAGAATTTAAAAAGTAGAATTACTTCTTATTGATATTATCAAAGAATCTTTCCAACTGCTTACCAGCAGCTTCTCTACCACCTAATCCAAACGCTAATGCAAAAGCAACTGCTGCTGCACCTAGTGTAAGACCAAATGCCATGTTCACAATATTCTCAGCAATACCCATTGTACTTAAACCAAAAGCAAGGAAGATTGCCATTACTGCTATTTTAGCAATAGAAGCCATCCACGCAGAATCCCCTTTCGCTAAAGTATCTCCAGCAAAATTAGCAGCATAAGAACCTGCAGCTAAAATAATCATACCGAAGAAAATCCTACCACCTATACCTAGGATCTCATTCATAATTACTCCAATAGAATTGAAACCTAAGCTTTCAACACCAGCGATAATACCTGTAAAAACTATAAAGAAAAGAAGAGCTTTGCCAATCATTCCAGATAAAGAAGAGTTTCCTACCATATTAGCTACTCCTAATTTCTGAGGAAAATCATCCACTCCAGCGTTCTGCATAATATCAGTCAACATACCAGTAATAAATTTACCAGCAATGAAGAATACACCAATCGTAATTGCCGCTGTTAAGATCTTAGGAATCGCATCTAAAAATGTTCCTAACATTGCTGTTGCAGGTTTTGAGATTGCTTCCATACCTAATGTATCTAGTGCTACAATTAAGATAGGTATGAATACAATAGCAAAAACTATCTTCTTTAGAATTCCACCTAAATCCATACCACTGTCCAAGCCTGCTTTAGCCGCATAACCTTCAACTGAGCTAGAAAGAAATCCTGTTGCTTCTGAAGCTATATTAGCTATAATATAACCTGCGAAACCTATAATACCTGCTCCAATTAAATTAGGGATAAATCCTAAAAATTGATTCAACATATTTTGTAGTGGCTCTAATACACCATCTAAACCCATCATGCCCAAAGTCATAATCAAGGTATAAATCACTATTATATAATAGACCAACTTAGCAACAAGGTCTCCTATGCTGATATTCATATTCATTTTCTCAGCTAATTGTTCATCTATAGAAGTTTTGTTCATTATCCCACGAACAATTCGCTTGATAACTCCAGCTAAAAATAAGCCAATAATAAGAACAAGTAAAGCGCCCAATACACCTGGAAGGATATTTCCCATTCTACCAGATATTGATTCCATTGCACCATTTAAAAATTCCATAATTCAAAGATTTTGTTTTTAAATATTTATTTAGGTTATGCTAAGTAACGGCAAAAAATAACTACCCATTTGGACGGCTTCTTTTGTCCTTATTTTCCTTGAAAAAATACTTCCTTAGCTCTGCTATGCAAGGATTTTTTCAAGAAAACTAAGATCAAAATAAGCTCGTCGAAATGCGGCATTTATTCTTTCGTCGTTACTAATTCCTGAATTGAAAAAATATGTGAAAAATACTTCCATTTCTTCTATATAATCTTGCTAAATAGAAACTTGTGTTTGTGTTCCTAAGACAAAGAAGAGAAATGAAATATAATAGTAGGTTGTCTGAATTTATTACGTTGGGATCAAACTAGCGCAGATTAAGTCTATGGCTCGAAAGTGGAGATTTTCAATTAATAGTGTTTTCTCCAAGTATAGTGTTTAGTTATTTATTGATTCTCTCTGAAAAAATGAGTACTTAGTTTGACTTAAGACGACCAATCATAAGCAAAGTAACAATTTTATTAAGTAAATCTTAACAGATTTTACGGTATTTGCATTTAATTCCTAGACAATTTTTTTTTTAGAATAAGAAAATTTTCAATAAGGCAGTATTTATTATCATTCCTAATCTGGCAAAGCCAGTACCATAAGAAGTTAACAACTAAAAATGATGGTTTGATGGTTTGATGGTCAACGTGACGTTTGACCATTAAACCATCAAAAAGAAGAAGTTAAAATATTTTTGTCAGACTACTTAAATGGATAAAATTTTGTTATCTGCAAACGTATTTTATTTCTGCTATTTTCTGTTCTGTAAAACATCACAACAGAACTAGTTTTAGGTATTTTTAAAATTATACGAAATAAAAATAAGAGGCTATTGAGAAAGGAATAAACAAAAAAAAAGCCGTGCATCCCTGCACGGCTTTTTACAACAAATTATAATCCCATGAACATATCCAAAATTAATTTTTATATTGGTCTGTATCTTTCGATACTTACGAATGATCTTCTTTTGCATGGAACGAAAAAGTAATCAGTTATGTCCTGATTTTTTCAGGACACAACTCCTACTAACAAATTATAATCCCATGAACATATCCAAAATTATATCTTAGTAACGACGAAATAATAAAGGCAAAAGAAGCCGTCCAAATCGTGAAGTTATTGTTTCGTCGTTATTTAAAGTCAAAACTTTTTTTAACCTATAAACCTGCTATTCTTTCTTCCCACACTACAATAATCTAATAATTCCTAGAAAACAACAAAGACAAAAAGCTCTTTTTGTGAATTATTTTAAATTCATTTTTCATTCAAAAAACATTGATAATCAACATTTTGCATTTAAAATAAATAATTAAAAGTGAATAATTAATATTATCGCATACTAATTTTTTTTGAAAAAAAGTAAAAAAATAGCACTTTTTACGTCAAAAAAATAGAATTAATTTATTAGAATATTGGAAGTATACCTTATATAATTGCTTTCCTTATTTTTGTAGTAATTATCTTTAAGTACTTGGACACAATTATTGTTAAATTATGTCCACGTACTTAGCCCAAACAAGACGATAAATAAGTAGTGGATTGGCAATTTCACAGTCAATTCATTTCTATTTTTTTCAGTTCAGAAAAACATAATTAAATGTCAAATAAAGAAAAATTCGTTCAAGAAATGACAGATGGCTACACTTTTGAAGGGGAATCTATTACCCTAGGTGGAGCAATGGTGGATGGGGAATGCATTACTAACTCTTTAGTAAAAATTCCATTAAGCACCTTAAATCGACATGGTTTAATTGCAGGAGCCACAGGTTCCGGAAAAACAAAAACTTTACAGGTTGTAGCAGAACAACTTTCTGCTAAAAGTATTCCTGTTCTTTTGATGGATGTAAAAGGAGATTTAAGTGGAATTGCTGCTCCTAGTCCTGGTCATCCAAAAATTGATGAACGACATGCTAAGATTGGTATTCCTTTCAATGCCGACACTAGCCCTATTGAATTCCTCAGTTTATCTGGAGAGCCTGGTGCAAGATTAAGAGCTACTGTTTCTGAGTTTGGCCCTATTCTTTTATCTAAAATATTAGAGTTATCAGATACCCAAAATGGGATTGTTACGGTTGTTTTTAAATATTGTGATGATAAGAATTTACCGCTTTTAGATTTAAAAGATCTTAAAAAAACCCTACAATATGTAATGGGAGAAGGTAAAGAAGAATTCCAAGGCGAATATGGGACGATGTCTTCTTCTTCTATTGGAGCTATCATGCGTAAAATTGTTGCCTTAGAGCAACAAGGGGCAGATCAATTTTTTGGAGAACATTCTTTTGATGTAGATGACCTATGTAGACTAGACGAAAATGGAAAAGGGATGGTGTCAATTATACGTCTTACGGATCTTCAAGACAGACCAAAATTATTTTCCACCTTTATGCTACAGATGCTAGCAGAAATATATGCAACCTTCCCAGAGGAGGGAGATATTGAGCAGCCTAAGTTAGCTATCTTTATTGATGAGGCGCATTTGGTATTCAAAGAAGCTTCTAAAGCTTTATTAGATCAAATTGAATCTATTATCAAATTAATCCGGTCTAAAGGGGTTGGAATATTCTTTGTTACCCAAAATCCTTCGGATATTCCAGAGGATGTATTAGGTCAACTAGGTTTAAAAATCCAACATGCATTACGTGCTTTTACAGCAAAAGATAGAAAGGCGATCAAGTTAGCTGCTCAAAACTATCCTTTATCAGATTATTATGATGTCGATCAATTATTAACGGAATTGGGTATTGGAGAAGCTTTGGTAACTGCTCTTAGTGAAAAAGGAAATCCTACGCCTTTAGTGCGTACCCTTTTAAGAGCTCCGCAATCTCGGATGGATGTATTATCTAAAGTAGAAATAAGTGCCATTCTAGATCAATCTAAAATTATTGAAAAATATAATGAAGTGATTGATAGAGAAAGTGCTTATGAGCTGCTAACTAATAAAATTGAGGAATACCAGAAGGAAGAGCATCAAGATAAAATGAAAGAGCAAAAAACAAAAGCAAAGAGCACTAGAAGGGAAAAATCTGGTGTTGAAAAAGTAATGGATAGCACACTAACAAAACAAGTAGGCCGAACAGTTGCTAGAGAATTAACTAGAGGGTTATTAGGGGTTCTGGGAATCAAAACCACTCGAAGAAGAAGTACTAGACGTAAATCTAGCTGGTTTTAATTTTTGTAATAAAGAGAAATTGTCTCCCCTTGAATTTAATCAATTGGAGACAATTTCTTTCTGCGATTTATTGACTCATTTCATCCTTTTCTAATCTACTCATTTTTAAAGTCTAGTAAAGCGTTCTCTATACACTTTATCACCATTTTGAACTTCTACAAAATAAAGTCCAGCAGTCAAAGACTGGACTGGTACTTGCCAACGACTCTCTTCTTTATTTATAGTTTCAGTTAAAATTATATTTCCACCAATATCATAAACCCTTAGTGTTCCTGAAGATGTCAAATTTTCTGCTACTTCCAAGTATAGCATAGATTGCACTGGATTAGGATAGACATTCATCGAATCGAATAAATCTCTGCTATTACCTGACTGTAAAATATTAGCAGTCAGCTTATTATTATCTTCTTCTTCAAAATCACTCAAACTACTACAATCAATAGCAACTACCCCTTCTTGGAATTCCAATGTTCCTAGTACTCCTTCACCTGTAACTATTTCTATTGGAAGTGGATTATTGGAAAAGGAGACAGTAGTGTTAACAGAACTAGTTCCTACTGAAGAGAAACACAATTCAAATAAGATAGTATTATTAGGCAGGCTTACTCCTTGTATAGAGGAATCATCCCAACCTACTCGCAATTGTCCAGGAACAGAACTATTAAAATTACTACTTCCTAAATCAGGCAGACCAAAATTCTGAACATTGGCGGCACCAAGGTCATCAGAATTCCAATTAATAGTGTATTGAAAAGCAATAATATTTACAAAATCTCTTACTACAACTTCTAGGCAAATTTGCTCTCCACATCTAACCTCTCCTGAAGATAATAACATTTTTATAGTAGAGGTACCTGAATCTGATGTTGTTGTCACTTGATCTGATCCATCACAGTTTTCATCTATCCCATTATTCGGAATATCTGTTGCGGAAGGATTAATCATTGGATCTGCGTCGTTACAATCCTGACTAGAATTAAAACCATCATTATCTGCATCTATTACATTGGCAATTCCATCACAATCTTCATCTATATCGTTGTTCTCTATTTCTTTAATACCGGGATTGATATTCGGGTCATTATCATCACAATCTACATCTGCTGCAAAACCGTCATTATCATTGTCTATAACAGTGACTAAATCTACTCCATCACAATCTTCATCTATCCCATTATTTGGAATCTCTGTTGCACTACTATTCACAGATGCATTATTATCATCGCAATCTATACTCGAATTGAACCCATCATTGTCTGCGTCTATTATTAAGGATACGCCATCACAATTTTCATCAAATCCACTATTTGCTATCTCCGTTGCCCCTGGGTTAATAGCAGCATTGTTATCATTACAATCTACATCGCTTTGAAATCCATCATTATCATTATCCGTCAATATAACAGTGACTAAATCTACTCCATCACAATCTTCATCTATTCCATTATTTGGAATCTCTGTTGCACTACTATTCACAGATGCATTATTATCATCGCAATCTATACTCG
>CAYOBX010000060.1:13748-15928 GCA_964402245.1 uncultured Saprospiraceae bacterium
ATACGCCATCACAATTTTCATCAAATCCACTATTTGCTATCTCTGTTGCGCCTGGATTGATAGCGGCATTGTTATCATTACAATCTACATCGCTTTGAAATCCATCATTGTCATTATCCGTCAATATAACAGTGACTAAATCTACTCCATCACAGTTTTCATCTATCCCATTATTCGGTATCTCTATCCCTCGTCCGTTTATATTTGGATTATTATCATCACAATCTATACTCGAATTGAACCCATCACTATCAGCGTCAATTATTAAGGATACTCCATCACAATTTTCATCAAATCCACTATTCATTATTTCTGTTGCGCCTGGATTAATAGCTGCATTATTATCATTACAATCTACATCACTTTGAAAACCATCTCCATCATTATCTGTCAAAATAATGGTAACTAAGTCTACCCCATCACAATCTTCATCTATTCCATTATTCGGAATCTCTATTCCTCGTCCGTTTATGTTTGGGTTATTATCATCACAATCTATACTGGAATTGAATCCATCATTATCCGCATCAAAAAATTGTGCTATGCCATCACAATCTTCATCTACTTCATTATTGGGAAACTCTGTGGCCCCTGGGTTGATAGATGCATTATTATCGTCACAGTCTACATCACTTAGAAAACCATCTCCGTCATTATCTGTCAAAATATTGGTAACTAAGTCTACTCCATCACAATCTTCATCTATTCCATTATTCGGAATCTCTATTCCTCGTCCGTTTATGTTTGGGTTATTATCATCACAATCTATACTGGAATTGAATCCATCATTATCCGCATCAAAAAATTGTGCTATGCCATCACAATCTTCGTCTACTTCATTATTTGGAAACTCTGTGGCTCCTGGGTTGATAAATGCATTATTATCGTCACAATCTACATCAGCTGTAAATCCATCTCCATCATTGTCTTCGAATGTATCACTACAATCAATTGATAAATTTCCATTATCAAAAGTAGGAATAAGTTCTGCCCCATTTCTATTAGTAACTTCAATAGAAGTAGGAGAGTTTTCAAAGCGCAATTCTATTCTTTCCGTTTCGTTTCTAATTTCATCAAAACATATTTGGAAAATCACTGCATCATCCTCCAGTGTTAATCCAGTTAAAAAATTGTCCACCCAACCGACTCTTAACTGCCCAACAGTAGCAGCATTAAAACTATTTTCATCTAAATTAGATAAATTAAATTGTCTTAAAGAAGCAGCTCCTAAAGCTAAGGGGTCCCATACAATAGTATATTGAAAAGATAATATATCTTCAAAATTTCGTACGGTTACATCTAAACAAGCTTGTTCCGTACAAGTTGCTGTTGCATCGACTATTGTAAAATTTACTGGATCATTACTAGTAGTAGGATTTTCTGGATTTGTAGTCTCTTCTCCCCCGTTCACACAAGTAACGGATACCAAACCATTTCTAAATGTAGGAGTCAGTTCTTCACCCCTCATATTGACAACTTCTATAGAAGTTGGCGTTCCTATAAATTCTATATTGGTACTTGCATTGACAGCTAAGGCATCAAAACAAACTTGAAATAAAACAGAATTATCGGGTAAGGTGACTCCACTAATAAAGGTGTCATCCCAACCTACTCGAAGAATGCCTTCCGTATTATTATTAAAATTACTAGTATCTAAATCTGGAATTCCAAATTGCCCTACTATTGCATTACCCAGTACATTGGCATCCCATCTCAAGGTGTATTGAAAAGTCAATATATCTTCAAAACCAGAAGCGCTTACCTCTAAACAAACTTGATCGCCACATGTACTGGTGGCATCATTTATTTCAAAACGAATTGGACCAGTAGTAGTTGGAGGAGTTGGAGGAGTTGGAGGAATTGGAGGAGTTGGCCCTACGGGTGTTGTATTGGTCGTACAAGTGATCGCAACTGATCCATCTTGCAATGCGGGTATCACTGCCGTATTGGTATTATTAATTACTTCAATGGATATTGGCGTATTTGAAAATTGGATAGGGAAAGTACCATTTGCTGTTGCGGAAGCATCAAAACAAACTTGATATAAAACATGATCGTCTGCTACGCTAATTCCTTGTAAACTACTGTCATCCCAAGCAACTCCCAATTGTCCTGCTGTTGCTACATTAAAATTAGGGGTATCTAAATCGGGTAATCCTACTTGACTAATTCTAGCATTC
>CAYOBX010000060.1:16028-18331 GCA_964402245.1 uncultured Saprospiraceae bacterium
GGCGTATTTGAAAATTGGATAGGGAAAGTACCATTCGCTGTTGCGGAAGCATCAAAACAAACTTGGTATAGTACCTGACCGTCTGCTACACTAATTCCTTGTAAACTGCTGTCATCCCAAGCAACGCCCAATTGTCCTGCTGTTGCTATATTAAAATTAGGGGTATCTAAATCGGGTAATCCTACTTGACTAATTCTAGCATTCGTTAGTTGATTTCCATCCCAATTCAAAGAATGTTGGAAAGCTACTAAACCCGTAAAGCCTGTAGTACTTACATCTACACATACTTGATCTCCACAATTTCCTGTCACATCTGAAACACGCATACTAACTGGTGCATTATTTGGCGGTGGTGATGTGGGTTCCTCTACTTCCGCAGGTCCACAAGTAATTGTAGCCGTGCCGTTTTCTAGGGTTGGAGTAATAGGTACTCCGTCTAAATCTATAATTTCTATAGGCACTGGTGTAGCAGAAAATTGTATAGGTCGTGTTCCATTAGTTGTTGTCGATACATCAAAACAGACTTGATATAACACATGGTCTGCTGCTAGCGTAATTCCTTGCAAAGAGCTATCATCCCAACCGACTCTTAGTACTCCTGGTGTTGTAGTATTAAAATTAGCGGCATTCAAATCTGGCAATCCCAATTGATTGATGCTGGCAGTACCAAAATCATTAGCATCCCAAATCAATGAATGCTGAAAAGCTAAGATATTAGTGAATCCAGAAGTACTAATATCTACACATAGTTGTTCTCCACAGGCACCTGATACATCAGAAATACGCAGTGTTAAAGCCTCATTATTATCTTCGCTTGTAGGCATCATACCTGTATCGTTACATACCACAGATACACTGCCTTCTGTAAAAGTTGGATTCAATGGCAGTCCATTATTATCTATAATTTCAATAGGAGTAGGATTACTCGTAAAAGAAATTGGAGAAACTCGAATAGCTCCGAAGGAAGCCGTATAACACAATTGATATAATACTTGACCATCTGGAACCGTAATTCCAGCTAGTGAAGGATCATCCCAACCAATTCGTACCTGTCCTGCAAAACTAGTATTGAAATTACTGGCTGTTAGACCCGCTAAACCAAAATTTTGCACGGTTGCAGTACCTAATAAGAGGCCATCCCAATTCATAGAATATTGGAAGGCTAATATATCGGTAAAACCATTAGCTATTACATCTACACATGTTTGTTCTCCGCAATTAACGGTAGTCGTAGTTACACTAAAATTTAATGGCGTAGCAGGAACACTAGTATCGGTAGTATCTGTATTGGTATCTGCACTAGTGCAAGAAATGTTAACCGATCCATTTTGTAAACTAGGCGTAAAACCGTTTCCCTCTAAATCTGTCACTTCTATTCTTAATGGAACATCACTTATTGTTACGGGACTAAGGCCGCTCGCACTGGCAGGTATATCAAAACAGACTTGATATAACACAAAACCATCTTGCAGACTGAGCCCTGTTAAAGAAGAATCATCCCATGCCACTCGTAATTGCCCTGGTACAGCTAAATTAAAATTGGAAGCATCCAAATCTACTAGACCAAAAGCGCTTACTTCTCCAGTTCCTAAACTGGCCAAATCCCAATTTAAAGAATGTTGAAAGGAGAATATATCTATAAAGCCTGTAGCACTTACTTCTACGCAACTCTGTTCGCCACAATTACCCGTAACATTACTGACCGCTAAACCCAAATTTGCAGGGGCAGTTGGAGGTGGCGGTGGAGCTGGATTATTTGGACCATTTACACAATTAATCGTAATTGAGCCATCTTGAAAGATTGGACTTAATTCGGCCCCGTCACTATTGATAATCTCTATCGTGACAGGTGCATTAACAAATTGGACAAGGCTAGTTCCTGAGACATTATTCGGAGTATCAAAACACAATTGAAACAGTACACTATTATCTGGCAAACTTACTCCATTTAATGAAGTATCATCCCATCCAACTCGGATAGATCCTGGTGTGGTATTATTAAAGTTATTAGCTCTTAAATCACCAATCCCAAATTGCCCTACATCAGCCGTTCCTAATAATGCAGCATCCCAGGCAATAACGTATTGAAAAGTGAGGACATTATTAAAATCTTGAGTAGTAACATTGATACAGGCCTGGTCACCACAATTTGCGGTGGCAGAACCAAGGGACATAGTAATTGAATTAGTTTGCCCATATACAGAAAGGCTTCCTAAGCCTATAAAACCTATGATAATCAACTTAAGTAATGGCGAAAGCAATCTCATGATGATGTTTTATAAAATGAAGTGGTCTAAAGAATA
>CAYOBX010000061.1:0-18327 GCA_964402245.1 uncultured Saprospiraceae bacterium
TGCGGAGAACCAATCTAACTCTGCATCTCTGCGTTCAATTATGCCCCCGATCTGTTTTACACTCAATTTTTATCCATTTTATTCTTACGATTGAAATTAAAAATACAACTGTCAACCGATAGGATAAATTTGTCAATTATTATCCTTCAAAATGCAAGGACAAAGTAAACGTTCGAGAAAGGATTTTTTCAATCACCCTAGACTCTTCCAAATTTTCATCAAATATCAATACATTCCCAAGTCCATAAGATATTTTAAATTCAGGTGAAAAAATAAAATAAGGGAAGAAAAACTGAATGCCAGCCCCTATCTCTCCAGAGAAATCTGTAGGTGCAACCTTAACAATAGAGTCTGCTTGCCGTGTATTTGAATCACTGGCTACATCGAACCCATACTTGACCCCTGTAATCACAAATAGCCGCATATCCTTATAAGGAGCAGATTTATACCGTAGATGAAAAGGTAATTCAACAAAGACAGATTCCAATTTTCTCCGAGGAAGCAGACGGCCATTTAAAGCAGCGGTATATTCAATATTTCTTTCTGCAAATGAGAGGGTAGGAAGGAAACGGAAATCAAAGTAATCTCCTATTTTAAGATTGGTAACTATTCCTAAATTAAAACCAGGGCCAGTAACAGATTGGGCGGTCTGAATACTATCATTTAAAATGAACGTTCTAGAATGGAATATTCTAAAATCTGCACTGTTGAAACCTAAGGTGATACCAAAGTAGTAAGGTTTTTGCTGAAAGTCGAGAAAGTTATAGTTTCCTCTAGCATTTTGTGCTTGTATCGAATGTGATAGAAGGAATGCAATAATAACTACTTGAATCCTGAGTATATAGAACAAATGCCAAGACTTAATTTTTTGCATTGATACGATTTAAAACCGGTTGTTTTTAACACATTTAAGAAATCATCTCCATCTGGGAATACTTGTACGGATTCATACAGATAATGATACGCTTTAGGGTCTTTAGACGTTAGCGATCCAATTTTGGGTAAAATGTATTTGAAATACATATTAAACAACTGTTTGAAGGGAAATATTGTGGGTTTTGAAAACTCTAATACCACTAATTGTCCGTCTGGCTTCAAGACGCGATTAATCTCTTTTAATCCTTGTTCTAAATTTTCAAAGTTTCTTACCCCAAAAGCAACGGTTACCGCATCAAATGTATTGTCCTCATATTGTAGATTCTCGGAATCTCCTTGGTTTAATGTAATCAATTGATCTAATCCCTTTTTTTGCACTTTTTGTCGTCCAATTTCTAACATTTCATTAGATAAATCCATGCCAATAATTTTTTCAGGTTTTAGCTGCTTATTGATTTCTAAGGTCATATCCGCTGTACCAGTTGCTACATCTAAGATATTTTGAGCATTCCTGTTTTTGATGCTACCTATTGCTTTTCTTCTCCAACTGGAATCAATCCCGAGTGTTAGAAAACCATTTAGGAAATCATAGTAAGGAGCGATATTGTCAAACATTTTGCCCACTTGACTTTTTTTGCTTTCTTCTTTGCTATATGGTTTTACTACTTGTGACATATTATATAGTTTATAATTTAATTATTCTCTTGCAAAATTACTGATAAGTATTCTGTTACAACCTTATAAATGGAATTTAGTTTTTACTCTAATACGCTTTCTAATAGATAGTAAACTTATCTTGGTTTAAAATATTCTATTTATTTCAACGTACTAAAAAACAGATAAAAGATATACCATTTTTATGGTGTTTTTAAGATTTAATTGAAGATTATTATGAATTATTGACAAATTAAGATACATTTGTTGTGTTATGTAAGACCAATACTTACATTCATAGATTTCATTAAACCTCACTCAATTAAATAGATTTACAATGACCTAATTCAGTCAATCTGACTAATATATAGGTTATATTCAACTCTGCCAACCCTTCCTGCACATAATAAATTTGGAGAAATATTTGGTTCAGTAGGATCTGGTTTTGAATTTTTAACAGAGGGTAGTTTTTTTAGATTGATTTACCAAATCAAGCCAATATTTCTAGAATTTTACCAAATAAAAGCTTTATTTTATTAAATAAATACTTTTAGAGTAGTATCTTTCCTTATGGGAAGAAACTCCTCATTCAAATTACTTTTATTTAATAACACCTACATTCAGTTAAGTCTTAGAATGTAGATTCATCTTGTTATTTTCCCTGACTGCAATTAAATTTTCCTGATTGTAACGGATTGCGGTGATTTACAAATTGTGTTGCATTTGATACTTATACTAAATAAATAACCACGAATTCACTAATTTATACTAATTTTTAAATTAGTATAAATTAGTGAATTCGTGGTTATACTATAATTGTTGTGGAAAGTCTCGAAGAGACTATATCTTTCATTCACCGCAATCCGTTATAATCAGAAATTTTCTAAGTACTATTTACTTGCTTCTCTGCTCTAAATAGTAGTATCACACTCTTATTCCCTGTAAACTCAAGAGGCAATTAGGGTAATATTGAAGGCGGTTCGCTACCAAATTCAATATAATAATTGTTTGAGGTTTATTTAAGCGTAGACAATATTGACTATTTTATATTGTGAGAAAACAAAATTGAACCTTATAAAATATAATTGTCTACGCTCTTTTACCTGTCAGCTATTTAAACAGCTTTCCATTCTCTGTTTCCAAAAACAAATCAAAAGGAATGTCTTCTTGTTTTAAAAAACCCTTTTGTGGCAATTGGCCCTTAGAAACCATTTCGACAACAGCTGCAACTGATGCGGCAGTCGTCCAAGAAATAGCTCTCCATTGATACCCTTCAATTTCTATTGGATGAAAAGCTTTATAGTATTCATTTCTAAACAGTTTATTTTCTTTTTGCCAACCTTCCACTACCGCATATACATACACCACATCGTCTTTTACTGGAGGTTTTGCATTGGTCAGAATCTGCTCTAGTTGTGCCTTATCTTCTTTCATGACCAGCTCATACATTAAGAAACGCATAAGTTTAGCATGACCGGGGTATCGGATGGTTTTGTAGTTAAGCGTGTCTACTTTTCCTTCAAAAGTTTCGCACATTGTTCCTAGTCCACCAGAAGTTGTAAAAGCTTCAAATTCTTGTCCTTCAATATTGATGTATTCAAGACCATCTAAAGAAGTAACCATTTTTCTGACTCCATTATGGATGGCCTCTGCATCATTTAAATATTCATTGATTACCCCTGCTGGAGACCAAGTAAAAGAATAAGCCATTAAGCCATTCGGGTAGCGAGGGAGTGCGCCTACTCTTAATTCTATGTCTCTTATTTTAACAAATGTTTTAGTGAGATCGGCTCCCACTATACCGATTAAGCCTGGTGCTAAGCCACACTGTGGTGCCATTAAGCCTTTAGAAGTCTTACTCAATTCTCGAATAAATTGAGTAGTAGACACATCCTCTGTTAGATCAAAATAATGTTTTCCTTGATCATAGACGATCTGTGCAATTGGTTTATTTAAAAAGAATGGAAGAGCAGAAACAACAGCATCAAATTCTTTGATCGTTTTTTTCATAAAGTCAATGTCGGTGACATCTCCTTCAATTACAGGGAAAGGCAATTCATAAAAGTAGTGTGGCTTTTGTTTGTCTAAACCGACTACCTCAAATTGGCGGTTTAATAAGACACCCACTAAACTTCCTACTTTTCCTAGGCCTAAGGTTAGTATTTTTTTCATTGTAAGTTTGGTGTATTTGATTTTACAGTTAAAGGTATACACGTGGCGAATTAGAGAAATAAAACCACGAATTCACTAATTTTTGCCTCGCTCGCTCTAGCATTAGTGAATTAGTATTTAATTGGTGAATTCGTGGTTAAATTTTCAACGCTTAATAAAATGTATTTTTTTGTCGTTACTAAGTGCTTCTTTCTTGCAAAGTATAATTATTTTACCTTTACTTTCATCCATTTTAAAGTAAATCTAAATCAAATATTGTGCTTAACATTTCTTTCCTACAAAAGACGATAAAAGATATTTATAAAAAAGACTTAATATTTCAGGAACTAGCAGGAGAATTGGATCTGAATTATAAGGGTACTGCAAAGGATGGGGCTCAGTATGTCGTTAAGATAATGCGGAAAGATTGTAAGCCTTCTTTAATTGATTTGCAATGTGCAGCAATTATACATTTAGAAAAAGTAGGAAATAAAATTAGCTTGCCTAGAGTGATTTTAACAGCTAAAGAGCAGGCATTTACTACTATTGCTATAAATGGAGAAAACAGATTATTATGGATGTTGAGTTTTTGTCCAGGTACTTTATTAGCTGATTTTCGACCACATACAGATACTTTAATGTATAGTTTTGGGGAAAGTATTGCACATATTACCAATGGATTTGTTGGATTTACGCATCCCCATATGAAAAGAAGACACCATTGGGAATTGACAGAAGCTTTAATGACCCAACCTTATCTCTCTTATATTGATGATTCTGCTAAGGAACAAGCAACAAAAGTATTTCATCATTTTGAAAGAGTTGTTTCTAGCAAATTAAAAGAATTACCCCACAGTGTCATTCACAATGATGCCAATGATTATAATGTGTTGGTCCAAACAGACGATCAAGGACAAACGAAAGTGTCTGCCATTTTTGATTTTGGAGATATGGGCTATCAGCCTACTGTTTGCGAATTAGCTGTTTCCTTAGCCTATGCTTGTATGCATAAAAAAGATCCGCTGCAAGTTTGTTTGACCTTTTTGAAAGGGTATTCGAGTATTCGAGCTATTACGGTTGAAGAGTTAGAAGTATTACTGGATTTAATCAAAACCCGCTTAGTAGTCAGTATTGCGACCTCTAGTTATCGACAAACTTTAAACCCAGATGATCCATATATTACCATTAGCCAAGCACCAGCAAAGCAAGCTTTAGATCAGTTATATACTATAGATGTAAATTTTGCAAGTTGTGCATTTAGACAAGCCTGTGGCTACCCAGTAACAGATCATGTCCCAGCAGTAATGTCCTATTTGACAGCTCCTAATACGTTGATCGTAACTGTAATGAATGTGGATAGTTTTGATTGCGTTTTAGACCTTAGTGTGGGAAGTCGATTATTAGGTGCACATCCTGATGCTGTACAATTGTCTAATTTGACCAAGTGTATTTGGGATCAGATGGATACCTATAATACGAAATTTAGTATTGGTCGATATGCAGAGAATAGGCATTTATATGCTGCTAGTGGATTTGGTCATGGGGAATATCCTACTACCGAAAAGAGGACGAACCATATCGGGTTGGATTTATTTTGTGAAGCTGGCTTACCAGTCTATGCCCCTTTTGATGGAACAGTTACTTATTTAACCATTATTGATCTTCCATTGGATTATGGCGGTTTAGTAGTATTGAAACATCATACGGATACAGGGGAGCCATTTTTTACTTTATATGGTCATTTGAGTCATGATACTTTAAATCATTTAGAGGTCGGACAGTCCGTAAAAGCAGGACAGAAAATTGCGACTATCGGCGAAGATCATGAAAATGGAGGATGGCCTCCGCACCTACATTTACAAATCATTATTGACTTTTTAGATAAAGGAATTGATTTCCCGGGGGTAGCCTTGGAGCGAGAAGCATCTGTGTATAAAGCCTTATGTCCTAATCCAGCCTTGTTATTTAAATTACCTAATGCGGATCTCTTTAATGCCAGCGTTGATCTTGCAGCCATTTTAGAAAGACGAAAAAATAGGCTAGGAGGTAATTTAAGTATTTCCTATAAAGAACCATTACATATCGTTAAAGGATTTGGACAGTTTCTGTATGATAGCACTGCTCAAGCCTATTTAGATGTATATAATAATGTTCCTCATGTTGGACATTCACATCCTAAGGTAGTCCAAGCGGTGCAGCGACAAATCGCTTTGCACAATACCAATACTCGGTATCTAGATACTACCATTTTACAATATGCGGAGCGATTAATTGCGAAAATGCCGAAGGGTTTGGAGGTCTGTTATTTTGTGAATTCTGCAAGTGAGGCAAATGAACTTGCTCTTCGTATGGCTCGTACCTATACCCAACGAAAAGATATGCTGGTAGTAGATTCCGCCTATCATGGACATACAACTACCTTGATTGATATAAGCCCTTATAAGCATAATGGGCCTGGCGGAACGGGTGCTCCCGATTGGGTACATGAAGTTCCTATTGCGGATGATTATAGAGGACGTTTTAAAAGAGGACATTCAGATATAGGATTGGCTTACGCAGCAGAAGTAAAAGAAAAATTAACTGATTTAGAAAAAAAAGGAAGGCAAGTAGCCGCTTTTATTGCTGAAACTTATCCTAGTGTAGGAGGGCAAATTATTACACCTAAAGGTTATTTAAAAACAGTATATGAGTATGTACGTGCATATGGAGGCCTTTGTATCGCCGATGAAGTACAGACGGGCTTTGGTCGGTTAGGAGATGCTTTCTGGGGATTTGAATCACAAGGTGCCATTCCTGATATGGTTATTCTTGGTAAACCTATTGCGAATGGATTCCCTATGGGGGTAGTCGTTACGACTAAGGCAATAGCGGAATCTTTTGATAATGGCATGGAATTTTTTAGCACATTTGGAGGCAATCCAGTAGCCTGTGCTGCGGCTACTGCAGTATTGGATGTGGTAGAGCAGCAACATCTTCAAGAGAATGCAAAACGTTTGGGCAATCAATTTTTAGAGGCCGTAAAAGGGATGCAGCAACAGGTTGATTTAATTGGCGATGTAAGAGGAGAAGGTTTTTTCCTTGGTGTTGAATTGGTGAGGGATCGTAGTACTTTAGAACCCGCTGATTGGGAGGCTAGTTATATTGCTAATCGCTTGAAAGAAAGATATATCTTGGCAGGCACGGATGGGCCTTTGCATAATGTGTTGAAGTTTAGACCTTCTATGGTCTTAGAGCAGCGAGATATGGATTACTTGTTGGAAAATTTAGAGGCGATATTGAAGGAGACTCGGTTGCAGTAACACGGAATTCATTCCGTATTCGTAGTACGGAATTTATTCCGTATAGCTAATCGAGCGCAGCGCAGATTAGCTGGACAGTTCTTTATTTTTGATATTTATAAATTGATGATTCTTTTTTTGAAGGCCTAAATCATAGTTCATAAATCTTACATCATAAATCCATATAGGATGCAAGCTAGTTGGATTTATGATTTCAGATTTGGATGATTCGCATCATCCAATTTTAGTCCTTCGCTAAAAACACATTACAATTTATGAGAACTGTCCAGCCCTGGGAGTCAAGGGGCAGGTAGACTTTTGCAAAGGAAAACTATTTCGGCTCTGATTCAATGAAATTATGCTCTCCATTACGTACAATATGCTGACTCCTGAACCCTCAGGCTGACCGAGAACTTAAATCTTGACAGACTTGCTCTATTCCATACTATTGCATTTCCCTTTATATACTCGTACATAATCTACCTCCATAGTTTGAGGAAATACAGTACTTGCATTGGGATTACCAGGCCAATTTCCGCCGACTGCAACATTTAAAATAAAATGAAAACGCTTATCAAAAGGCCAGCGTTCTGGTCTAATATCTGCTGTTGTTTTAGTAGAAAATAAGACATCATCAATAAACCATTTAATAACGTTTTCGTCCCATTCGATAGCAAACTCATGAAAATCTTCATGAAAACCACCTGAAAGTAAACGGTATTGTTCCCCTGTATGTTTATTGTTGGGCCACGCATCTCCATAATGAATAGTGCCATAAGCTACATTAGTCTCATGACCTAAATATTCCATAATATCGATTTCTCCACTCTGTGGCCACCCACCGTACTCCTCATCTGTAGGTAACATCCAGAAAGCAGGCCAGATGCCCCTTCCTTTGGGTAGTTTAATCGAAGCTTCAAAACGACCATAGGTCCAATCCCCTTTTTTAATAGATCGGATACGAGCGGAGGTATATTGGTTATTACCGAAGTTTTCTCTCTTGGCTATAATTTTCAATTTTCCATCTGCTACTTCTGCGTTATTTGCCCGATAATATTGCAACTCATTATTCCCCCAACCACAAATAGCAGGACAACCAGTACCTGTTTGCGGTGTCCATTTGTCGGTATTCAAGGAAGTTCCTGAAAATTCATCTGACCAAACCAATTCACGACAAACTTCTGGATCAGACTCAGAGAATTCAGGCCTGCTTGGGTAGCTTAGGTCGTCAAAATAGTAGATTGTGTTCCTAGTGAAACGCTTACCTAAATCAAAAAACAGAACCATTTTTCTAAAGGTACGTCCAGAAGCTTTAGTGGAGGGGCTTTCAATAGAAGAAGCTGTCAAATCAAAACATAATTCCTCCCATTGATATACTTTTGTATTAGATTGCTGGGCAATCCAATTACCACCAGAAGAAGGATTTTCTAGCTTTAATGCTAGGTTCCCAATATGATCCATAAACACTTTTACACAAATCTGATCACCTTGAGAAGGATCTATCTCTTTTAAAGAATCATTGTATCCACCGGCCCATACTTCAGAATTAGCAGGCTTTACAAACCGTCCTATTTTAGTGCTGGTATTCTTTCCTCTGGGTACGGGATTGGTGATTGTTGTAGTAAGATCTCTGTTTATGGAGCCTCCAAAATACACAAAATCAAGACTAGTGGCACTTGCTTGATAATCAATAACCGTCTGCTGACTGATCAATGCTAATGGAAATAGAAGTGCTATGAACAGATATAAACCCTTTTTCATGTATTTGATTTAAGTAGGAACTATTCTAATATATTAGATGCAAATCTAATATATTTTATATCAAAGTACACAAAACTGCTCCATTATACTAGCACTCAATGGAATAAAAACCTTCCCTGTCCATTCCCCAAATAAATTAATAGGATGCCCACCACTCATAGCAATTATCTGCCATTTTTCTGGTGGAGATATGGATGTTGGAATGATATAATTGTCGGAATCAAGTAAGATTAAAGTATCCTTATCAAGGGTAGGAATGACCTCTTCCAAGGCACAGGGATGAGTAGTCAACCAAGGATTATTTGCTAAATTAGTAGCGTAATGATGTAAGAATTCTGTAAAACTTGGAAAGCCTACAATTCGTTTAATATACTTTTTATCTAATTGCCGTTTCTCTTTGACCACAACTCTCAAGGGCGTATTAGATGGATAATAGACTACTGTTCCAGTAAAAACTTTGCCAGCTTCATAATGATTGGTAAAATCCGTACGTCCCCAAGCAAAATCTAAAACCAATGCATAGCGATGACTCGTCCACCCATATAGCCATGTTTTGCGAGAACGTAAATTATCTTCCTCTTGATGGCTAAGGGCTAAAGTCATCCAAGTGTCTTGCAAATGGATACCATTTTTAAATAAGTCTTCTTTTCGAGTATTGACACCTGCTATTTGAAGTAGATCTGTTTGTAGAGGAGTAGGGAGTTGCGCTAGATTTCTAATACCTCGAATTAGTAAATAAAAACTACTGAGTTCCTCTAAGACCAGTTCATGCCAGTTCTGTTGTTGACCAATAATAGTAGATAGACGAGTTAATCTTTTGCCGATACCACCTAATTTAGCATCGACCATGCGGGTGGAAATTTCTTTCCAAAAGGAGAAAGGTTGTTGTTCAAGGCTAGCGAGTCCTTGACGGAAGGTGTCTTGTAACCAATTATCCAATTCTTCCAAGCCAGCGATCATTTGATCTAACCGTTTGGAAGAAATGGATGAAGTGGAATTGGAAGATTTAGCCATAGACTGGAGCTGGAATGCCAAGTGCCGTTAAGGCACGCTCAGAGGCAATTTGTTCTGCACTTTTTTTATTAAAATCATCTGCAGTACCTACTTTCTCCCCGTCTACTAATACAGCTACTTTAAAACGATCTCTTTTTTCGAACTTATATCGGGCTAATACTTTATAGCTAACCGACTTTCCATTCTTTTGAGACCATTCCAACAACTGACTTTTAAAGTTATCGTCAGTTGTTTCCAATTCATGAATGTCTAAGTAACGACGCAATAGGTTGTTAACAACATAGTGTTGGGTGCCATCATATCCTTTTTCGATATAAATTGCTCCCACTAATGCCTCTACCGCATTGCCTAGCATAGATCTACTTAACCGAGTATTATTGTATTCGGAAAGTAATACATCTAAGCCCATCTTGTCACCGATAGAATTAAGCGATTTTCGCTTAACAATCTTAGACCTCATTTTGGTTAAGAATCCCTCATCGCTATTTGGATATTTTTTAAATAAATAATCCGCAACGATAGTACCTAATACTGCATCTCCTAGGTATTCCAAACGTTCATTATTCTGAATAGCATATCCTTTTTGGTTACTATTAGATTTGTGAAAAAAGGCTAATTTATATAGCGCTAAATTACTTGGAATATACCCTAAAATACTTTTTAGGCGGTGAGTGAATTCTTTGTCTTGTTCATTCGCAAGAAAATAATTGTACAATTGTTTGCCAATCTTAAACACAGGAATTTTTTTGAGGCAACGAATACAGTTTTGAATTGAGTTGAAAAACAATAAAATGCTACTTCTAATAATACATGGCATCGAAGATTGGTTCAATCTCGATATCGGTCACAATGACCCTTAGTTTAATTACTAATAAACTAAGCTGTAATATAGAAGGTAGTAAATTGTTGTTAGTTAACTACTCATAAGAGTGTTTAATATTGTACTAACCTAATCACCAGTAGTTAAGGATTTTTGCGAAGCAACGAAATGATTACCTAGTGTGCTAGATGACCATTTTGATGGTAAGTCAAGTTCGTAAAATACTGTTAATCAAGAAGTAAAAAATTAAACAAGCTCTAAGTAACTAATTTACGTTACAATTATGGAATAATTTAAAGAGATGCCGTGTTATAAAAGTACCTTGATAAGAAAGTAATTTTCGTTCATTGACATTTTTGCAAAAATTGTCAATGAACCATAATTTTGAATTGTGGTAGGTTAAAACATTTGTACATTATTAAGCTATAATACGTTTTTACTTAAAATCTTACTTTGGATTAGTGGCCTATTCCTTAGTAGTATTTAGCATTTTCGCTAGCTTAAGTATCCAGAATAAATTATGAATACTTAAACCATCCATTGCTGGATAATCTTTAAAAATTTACTTCGTATATCGCTTAAAAATAACAGATGCATTATGCCCGCCAAAACCAAAAGTATTACTTAATACCGCATTTACTTTTCTGGACTGCGCCTCATTAAATGTTAGATTTAATTTATTATCTATGTCTGGATCGTCTGTAAAATGATTGATGGTAGGGGGAACAAAATTTTCTTGAATAGCTAATATGCCTGCTATCGCTTCTATCGCCCCCGCTGCACCTAATAGATGCCCAGTCATAGATTTTGTAGAACTAATGTTCATTTTGTATGCATGATCTCCAAATACCCTCTGTATAGCTTTAGACTCTGCAATGTCTCCTAATTTGGTAGAGGTACCATGAACATTTACGTAGTTTATATCTTCAGGATTCATTTTTGCATCAGCTAATGCTGCTTTCATTACATTTCTTGCCCCTAATCCTTCTGGATGGGGAGCTGTCATGTGGTAAGCGTCCGCTGTCATGCCTCCTCCTGCTACTTCTGCATATATTTTAGCACCTCTTTTTTTAGCATGCTCATATTCTTCTAATATCAAAGCACCACCTCCTTCTCCTAATATAAAACCATCTCGATCTAAATCAAAGGGACGAGAAGCTGTCAGAGGATCGTCATTACGAGTAGATAAGGCCTTCATTGCATTGAAGCCACCAACGCCTGTCATTGTGACCACTGCCTCTGAACCTCCTGCTATCATTATATCTGCTTTTCCAAGTCTAATATAATCACAAGAATTTATAATAGAGTGAGAAGCAGAAGCACAAGCTGATACTGTTGCATAATTAATTCCTCTAAAACCATATTTAATGGAAATGAGACCTGGCGTAATATCAGGAATCATTTTAGGAATCATAAAAGGATTATATCTTGGAGTTCCAGAACCTCTAGCGTGTTCTGAAACATTTTCTTCTAAAGTATTAAGGCCACCAATTCCTGATCCCCAAATTACCCCTGCTCTGTCTAAATTTATTTGCTCTAAATCTAAACCACTATCTGTAATAGCTTGTCCAGAAATGATTACACCATACTGCGTGAAAAGATCCATTCTGCGTACCTCTCTTCTATCTAAATGGTCGCTTACATTAAAGTTCTTTAGTTCACAAGCAAAAGTGGTTTTAAAATTTGTTGTATCAAATTTAGTAATAGGACAAGCGCCACTTGTACCATTTTTTAATCCTTCAGTATATTCTTTTAAATTATTACCAATGGGGGTAAGGGCACCAAGCCCAGTTACTACAACTCGCTTCATTGATTAGGAGAGTATATGGAATGTTATTGAAACTATCAATTATTCTAATAGACTTAGATTTTGAATGAAGAATTTTGGATGCCTATAAAATGTTGACACTCAATAGTCTAATTTCGCCATACGTTTTTTAGAATAAGCTTTATTTAATTGATAGCAGTAAATCAGTTCTATAAAGACGGGTATCTTTTTAATAATCTAGTAAAGATCAGAACTTGAAAGACCGCAAAATTCTATATTCACAAGTTACAATTAATTTATCGACAAACAAAATTATCCTTGCGTTGACAAATGATCTGTAATTATGTTAAAGTTAGAAGTTTGCGGTCTTGTTTAAAATGAAGAATATAGGAAGTAAATTATCCTACAGCACTTTCTATATAAGAAACTGCATCTCCAACAGTAGCAATTGCTTCTGCTTTTTCATCGGGAATGGAAATGTCAAATTCTTTTTCCAATTCCATTATCAATTCAACAGTATCCAAAGAATCTGCGCCTAAGTCATTTGTGAAGCTTGCTTCACTTGAAATTTCTGATTCGTCAACACCTAATTTGTCAACAATAATTTTCGTGACTCTGTCTGAAATATTTGCCATTTTTATTCAATTTTTTTACAAAATTCAGTGCAAAGTAAACTAATCATGCCTGCATAACCAAAGGTTTTATCTTTTTTTTTAAAGGCCAAAAGCCTAAATTGTTAATTGATAATGCTTTATAAATGGAATTAATACTTTCTTTAATAAAGCTTTAACAGTATTCGTATGGTAATTAATACTCTTTTTTTGCCATTTTTGACCTCTTTTGGCGTTGCTTAATATATATCAATCCGCTACCTTTACAAATTAATTATTGTAAAAATTACACTTACTATCAAATGGATATTGTAAATCATCAAAATACCAAAATTGTTGCTACTGTTGGACCTGCATGTAATGCCTATGATAAGTTATTAGACTTAGTGAAGGCTGGGGTAGATATCTTTAGGTTGAATTTTTCACATGGTAGTCATAGCGATCACCAAAAAGTGATAGAGCACATTACTGCGATCAATAAAAAACATAATCTACATATTGGTATTTTGGCCGACTTACAAGGCCCCAAATTGAGGGTGGGAAAGATAGAAAACAATGCACTTCCTATTGAAAAGGGAGATATTTTAACGTTTGTCAATGAAGAATGCATTGGAAATAAGGATAAAATCTATATGAGCTACGAAAATTTTGCTCAAGATGTAAAAGTTGGAGAAAAAGTATTAGTAGATGATGGCAAACTAGTTTTTGAAGTAGATTATACGAATAAGATAGATACTGTTAGATTAAAGGTTTTATTTGGAGGGGTATTGTCTTCTAATAAAGGCGTGAATTTACCTAATACTAAAATATCTCTGCCTTCTCTAACCCCAAAGGATGTAGTGGATTTAGATTTTATGCTGACTCAGCCTGTCAATTGGATTGCCTTGTCCTTCGTTCGTTCAGGTAAAGACATGAAGGATTTGCGAAAACGTATAGAAGCTAAGGGGCATTCTGCCAAAACTATTGCAAAAATAGAGAAGCCAGAAGCCATCGAAAAGATTGATAAAATTATCAAAGAGTCTAATGGTATTATGGTGGCCCGCGGGGATTTGGGTATTGAAGTACCTATGGAACAATTGCCTACGCTGCAAAAGATGATTATTAGTAAGTGTATTCAGCGAGCTAGGCCATGTATTGTAGCAACGCAGATGATGGATAGTATGATTACGAATCCCTCTCCAACAAGAGCTGAGATTACGGATGTAGCCAATGCTGTATTGGATGGTACAGATGCAGTGATGCTTAGTGGTGAAACTTCTGTTGGTAATCACCCAGTATTAGTCGTAGAAGCGATGAATAAAATCATTGAAGAAACAGAAAAACACTATTCAATGGAAGGTAGAAGACCTAAGCCTTCCAAAAAAACAAGGACTTATTATTCTGATACGATTTGTCTGAGTGCTGCTAAAGTAGCATCGGATGTTTCTGCGAAAGCAATTATCGGTATGACAACTTCTGGTTATACTGCTTTTAAAGTATCTAGCTTTAGACCAGATAGTAATATTTTCATTTTTTCAGATAAAGCAAATATGCTAAAAACACTTAACTTAGTATGGGGAGTAAAATGCTTTTACTATGATAAGTTCACTACCACTGATGGAACAATTTCTGATGTTGTAGATATCCTAAAAGACAGCGATTGGGTGAAGAAAGGAGATATGGTTGTCAATTTAGCAAGTATGCCTATCAAAAAACGGTATAGAACAAACATGTTTAAGTTGACAATGGTGGAATAAGTAATAGGGAATAAGTAAAAAGTAATAGGGAACAAGTTGCTGCTCGCCCTTATTACTTTTTACCTATTACCTATTACTTTTTACTTAAAAATATTTACTCGGCACCAGTCAAATTAACCATCAATATCTCTTCTGGAGTGCCTGTCTGGATGGCATCATATATGGCTTGATGTACTTTCCGTCTTATTCCTAAACGCATCAATTTACTATTTTTTGGATCAGGATAAATCCTATTTGCTAAGAAAATGTAGACTAATTCTTCATCTGGATCTACCCATACACAAGTGCCAGAAAATCCTGCATGACCATAGGAGCTAGGAGAGGCATTAGGAGCAATGCTATAACTTTTACCTGGTTTATCAAATCCTAGACCTCTGTGATTACCATGACCTGCACTTGTAAATAAATCTACAGTCTTAGAACTTAGGTATTGTTTGCCTCCATAAGTTCCTCCATTTAAGAGCATTTGAAATAAAATGGCTAAGTCTTCTGCATTAGAAAACAAGCCTGCATTCCCTGCGATACCTCCATGTAGGGCAGCTGTTTCATCATGTACATATCCTCTCAATTCACTTTTTCTCCAACGATCATTTTCTTGAGTAGGGGGAATCATTGTTTCAGGAATTCTATTTAATGGATTAAATAAGCAATACCTCAAACCAAGAGGATCATAAAAGTTTTTCTTTACATAATCATCTAAACCTATACCCGTTTTTTCTTCTATAAGTTTTTGAAGGATATAAAAGTTGACATCGCCATAGTAAAAAGATCGGAACTTATATTTATTTGGTCGATCCAATTGATTCACTTTTTTCCATATTTGTTGCGTTGTCTCAGGTTTCATATACAAATCTTTAGACACTGCTTGTGAATAGATAGGTCCTTTATTGTTACAATAATAACCAACGCAATCTTCAGTCGTTTCTTTGGTATAAAGGTATTTACTGATGGGCATATTTCTTTGTAAACCAGATTGATGAATTAAGAAATTGGTTAAAGGAATATTTCTTATAGTAGAATACTTAGGCAAGGTCATCTGCTTACCTAATGTTGTAGTCGTACTAATGCTACCTTGCTCATTTAATTTCATAATCGCCAAGGTAGTAGCGGCAACTTTAGTAATAGATGCCACATCATATAGGTCAGAACGTTCTACTGTTTGCTGCTTAGCATAGGTGTGATGTCCGAAACTTTTTGAGTAGATAATTTTTCCTTCCTTGGCTACTAATACTTGACACCCTGGCATCGCTCTACTAGCAATTCCGTATTGGATAATCTCATCAATTCTATTTAAAGCATTAGGATCTATTCCTACTTGCATTGGGTTAGCTCTGCGTAATCTGCTAACAGCAGTTTTTCCTTTATGCCCCCTTGGAAGTTCTTTAGAAAGAGCTAGCGGCAAAGTGCCATTAATCTCTGTACTTCCAAAAAGAACTTGCGCAGCTATTTTTTCATTTGTTTTGTTCCTATCAAATAATTGGATACTTGGAATAGTAGGATCAATTAATTTTAAATTTAATGGATTTCCAAAATTAACTACAGCTACCTCATTGTATTTATGAAGCGTATCAATAGATTGTAGAAAAGCAGTGTGCTTATCTGCTGATAAATTAATTTGATCTAAAGCAATAATGAATAAAGAAGATCGACTATTATAATCTAAGGAATCTATTTCATTTCCTTCTTTTGGTCGATGTAGTTTATAACTACAGTTAGCATAGTCAAAGATTGTTCGTTGAAAAGTATGTAGTTTTTCGGCACCCACATGGATCACTCTACGCATTTTTCCATAAGAAGCATCTAAAGGAATAAGTTTGTTGGGATCATTTCCAAATATTGCCGACTGTTCAAAAAGCTCTGTCAAATTTTCATTAGATATTTTTCTAATCTTGTGTTGAAGTTTATTGTAGTCTAATTTTTTAGTTTCTTTTTGGTGTAGCTTCAGTTTAGTTTTAGCAAGTAAAAGCTGCTTAACCTGTTGATTTATTTGCTTGATATCTAGTTGCTCATTAAGGACCAAATTTTTCATTTGTTGGAAAGCAGTTTCGATATCGGTATCATTTACTATATAAATACCTGCTCCAGCATAGATTAAATCTAATAGAGACACATTCTGCTCAATAGCGCCTATTATTAATCCATTATAATTGTATTCTTCTTGAAGATGATCTTTGAAAAAATTAGGAGGTTTTAGGAATTTCTTATTAGGTTCAAAATTAGCGGCTTCCACAAAAATACCAGATAATCCTGTATTAATAAAAGCATTATAAGCAAAAGAATATTCCTTTTTCTTGGTCGTTGGCTTATCAGGATTAGGTAAGCTAAGCCCTCTCAGAACTGATAAAACTTGTTGCTGCTCTAATTGAGCGATTTGATCGTTTGTTCTATTAAATATAGTACTGAATTCTTGTTCATTCGTTAAATTAGAATAGGTATTTTGTCCTTTGTGATGAATGGTAATATTTGGAGCTAAGCTACAATTAATGTCTAGGGTAGATTGATCTTGTAAAAGTGTTCTAAACAAAGAAGATTTTAATAATTCATCATCAATACTACTCATACCAGCAGGCGAAGGCAAATCCTCAAAGTCGGACAACTGGTTTTTGATGGAAACACATTGGTCTGAGAGATTCAGTAATGGTAAATTACTACTTTTTTTCGCTGTATTGTTAGCTCTAACATATTTATATAAAGATGCATCCTTGATTAGTAGACCTCCAGGCTGAATGGATTTCGTTAAATTATCCAGCTTGTTAGTATTAATTGCATTGGTCTTTAATATGAAAAGCTGACCTACCTTGGCATCGAGAGACATAGTAGATAATACACTGTCCGCCCAAGAAATGTCATTAGGAGTGGATATAGCTGTACTGGTGGGTTGGCCAGTTAAGGAAGCATAAAAAAAGAGACTTACAAGGAGACTCAGGTATCTTGGATAAGTTGTTGTCATGAGATTAATTTGTTCCTGTTTATCAAAATCTGTGAGCCATATATAGTAGTGACTCTATTATTGTATATGTTCTTATCTCTTTAGTTATACTCTTTTATACTCTTTTATAGATTTTCTCCTAGGAATTTAAAAATGGGGATAGGAATTGAATAAAATTCAACGGGGGTAGGGAGTTTATCCGTTTACTATTATATTAAACGAATAAAAATATATTTGTTTTCATTATTAGTGTTAAAATGGTTTTTTGAGTACAAATATTTAAATAAATATATGAAAAAAACAATTTAAAGCCAATTAAATCTTGTTAAAAAACCATTAAAATCCTTTTTTGACTATTTAGATTACAGAAGAACATTGAATTATATGTTTACTTTCGTACTCTAGATCTCTTATTATAAATAGTACCACCTTTTAAGTAACTTTGTGATGCTATATTATATCTTATTTTAAGTTGTGTAGAATAAGGTCTTCCCATTAGGCAAGCAGTAACTTATGATATAGTTCTTTATAGGGCGCAAATTTGATTTGTTTTTTTATAAAAAAACAAATCAAATTTGCGCCCTATAAAAAATAATAGTAAACATACTTGTTGCCGAGGCTCCAATCCAATCAAGCCTGCACAACTATCTGTTTATCAAATGATTAAATTTGTTTTTCAGGGTAAACGAAAGAAAAATTTTACAATATGATTATAATATATAATTGAAG
>CAYOBX010000062.1:0-4168 GCA_964402245.1 uncultured Saprospiraceae bacterium
TACTAAACCTTGAAGGTTTAGTAAACCTGCGACCCATCATAGCGCCTTGGCTATTTTTTTTGCTGCTTCTTTGACGCGAGCTTCCCCGCTGATTAGTTTGGGTAATAGGGTGTCTCGGAGTTTGGTTAGGGTTTGATTTTCCTCTGTATTGGCTCTTATCTGTTCAAACCAAGGCGTTATTTGATTTGAAAATTTATTTTCTATTTCAATCGGAGGCAAATTGAATAATTGAGCTTTTAAAATATCGGTTTTTAAATTTGTAAATACAGAACCGTTACCTTGTTGAATTAAATGCTTTTTAATATCTAAAAACAAAAGGTATAAAATATATCTGTTCAATCTATCAATTTTTGGAAAATGTAACCACCCATCATGAATGCAAGTTTCAAATTCAATTAATCTTGGTAAACCTGGTGTTGCGCTATTTGAAAGAATGATATTTCCTGGTTTTATTAAAATGGTTTTTCTTAATCCTTCTTTTTTTATGAATTCTTTTGTTGAATAAAGAAATGGCGAGTTAGATTTTGTAGCATCGGATATTTTCAACCAATGTAAACCTTCTTTTGCTATAAATTCTTTAATTGGTCTTGGAGAACCTCCTCTTTTTATTTCTAAAAACTCATCCAATCTCTTCACCTCCCACCCCACAGGAATTTTCCCTAATTCAGAATCCACAAATTCCCCATCTTGAAAAGGACCAAAATCAACAAACCAATGCTTGTACAATACCATTGCCATAGCTTCGAGGGTTTTGTTCATTTGAAGGTTGAGTTCTATTTTGTCATCTAGGATGGAAAGGATGGCAGCTATGGCTTTTTGTTCTTTTAGTGGTGGAATTGATACTTCAATATTACTTAATATTGAAGTATTAATTGATGGCATTGTTGCCCCAACTGCAATTTGGCGAATATAATTTTTGAAAGAATTTTGTCCGAAGTAATATGATAAAAAAGAACCTGATGCTAGTGATTCATCTGCTCGAACTCTCAAGCATCGACCTGAAAAAAGCCATCCATCTTCTTTGTCTGTAACATATGCTCTTCTATCAACAGAACCAACTCTTGAAAATACTACATCCCCTGTTTTTAAATGGTATTTAGAAAGTCTTTCCTTATCCTCTTTTGATACACGAGGCAAGTTTTGATATGTAATTCTATTTTCTCCTAAATGTTCAACAGTAATAATAGGTGTTCCTATTTCAACATAATCTTTTTTATGTAATTGAGAACCAAATGGTCCAGTTTGAACTGATGCAACTTCACTTATTTTATACGTTTTCCAATTCTCAACCATTCCTTAAATTTTATCAAAATTCCCAATAATCTGTTTCTTCAACTTCTCCCCTTTTTTAAACTGCTCCAACAACTGCGATTTTAAATCCGCCATTTTTTCTTCAAAAGGAATACCATCATCTTCTTCCGCTTCGACGCCTACATAAATCCCTGGAGTGAGTTTATAATCTTGTTTTTGGACTTCTTCTAGAGTAGCGGATTTACAGAAGCCTGCAATATCTTCATATGTTCCTTTCTTCTTCTTAGCAATAGTGCGCCAATGCCGATACGTATCTGCAATAGTTTTGACATCTTTATCAGAAAAGACTCGGAGTTTACGACTGGCCATTTCGCCCATCTTACTTGCATCAAGAAACAAGATCTCATTTTGTCTAGCCCTATACTTGCCTGCCTTCCCATCTCTATTTTTACTTAAAATAAAAATACAGGCAGGAATACCTGTTGTCAAAAACAACTTATCGGGTAGTCGGACGATGGCATCAATCATGTTGTTATCGACCATGTGTTGCCGTACCTTTTTCTCTTGCTTGGTATTGGAAGTCATCGCGCCATTCGCCATTACGATACCTGCTGTACCTGTATCGCTAAGGTGATGCCAAAAAGTTTGCATCCACATATAGTTGGCGCTGCCATCGGTGGTAAATTCTTCTTTGGGTCCAAAGAGGCGCGGATCGCCATCTGGCAAATCTTCAGGATGCCAGTTCTTGACATTGAAGGGTGGATTGGCAATAATATAATCTGCTTTGAGGTCAGGGAATTTATCATTCAATAGCGAGTTCCCCAATTTTATATCAAAAGATAAATCTCGTAGCATGAGATTCATCAAACACAGTCGAACCGTTTGTGCCGTCATCTCTTGCCCATAGATAGAGATGTCGCTTTTGTCTCCATTATGCTCTTTGATAAATTTTAGACTTTGGACAAACATTCCCCCACTTCCACAGGCAGGGTCAAAGATTCTTCCTTTATAGGGTTCTAGCAAATTGACCAAGAGGCGGACAATACTACCTGGCGTAAAGAATTGTCCAGCACCAGAACCTTCCGCCATCGCAAATTTGCCAATGTAGTATTCGTAGATCCGACCGAGTACATCGGTCTCTGGATTTTCTTTTTCGGAAAATTTAGGATGCGAAAGTAAGTTGATGATACCGCTGGTTTGTTTGGGCGACAATTCACTTTTTACAAAAATCCGAGGGAGTAAGTTATTGAGCTGCGAATTATGGGCCGTCAATAAGTCTTGAATCGCATCAAAGGCATCATCGACGATGACTTTGATATTGTCTTGTTCGGCATTGTCTTTTAGGTATTGCCAAGATGCGGTGTTAGGTATTTTAAAAGTATTCTTAGAACGGTATTCGTCCGCGTCTTCTAGGACGTATTTGATCTCGGCCTTGTCGGTCGTGTAGTAATCCGACTTGGGGTCTTCCATCTTAGCTTTGATTTCCTCCTTGACCACTTCGTAGCGTTCGCTTAAGTGTTTGAGGAAGACCAAAGGGAGAATATAGTTTTTATAGTTGTTTTCGGAAACTGCGCCACGAAGTTCGTTGGCGGCATCCCATAGTTCTTTTTCGAAGTCGATATCAGCGTGTGCTTTTGTTTTAGCCATAGTTCAGAAAGAGCTGTTTTTTTATTAAAACATCCAGCCCACAGCTACAAAAAAGGAAGGTCTAAGGAAAGAAGCTTGCCTAAATTTGGTATCTTTGTACTGGATTTAAGTTTTTATTCAACCGTTCCCAGGCTTCCTCTCACAGTAGTCTTGGAACGGTTTTTTTATAAGCGTAAGATAGATTAAAATAAATGAAATGGTGACTTTAAGCTTGTAGTTTTCTAATAGGTAGGATGTCTTAATACATGTTGGTTGTTCCAATATAAGTAAAGATGTATTCAATAGCAATGCATCTCCGATCCCTTCTCAAAAATAGAACTAGGTGAGTGTCTATGTTTTATATTGATATTTTAATAACAAGAAAATTATGACTGAGTAACAAAGAAGGAAATAGGTATCTCTAGCAACTAGTAGGATAGGCAGCCAGACCTCTAAAATTAAAAGGAGATAAAAAACTTGTCGATTTTTCAGAATTATTTTTAGCAAAATCCAAGAGTTAACAAAAAAAAACCTCCTATACTTTACAGTATAGAAGGTTTTTAAGATACATTAATCCTTAGCTATCTAGGCATTATCCCATTCAGGATCTGAGCCTTTTTTCGTTTCTTTTTCCTCTTTCACTTCCTCTTCAACAATTGTTTCTGTTGTTTCATTCACAACCGTTGTTTCCTCTACTACTGTTTCTGTCGTTGTTGCATCCTCGGCTACTTCTTCTACCTCCGCACCAGTTGCTGCTACTGCAGTTCCTGCTGCTGCTGCTGCCGCTGCGCCAGCACCTGACCCTTTACTTCTTCTAGTTCTACGTTTTTTCTTCGTATTTCCTTCTGAAGCAGTTTTTGGAGCATTTAATAATACCTCATTATAATCTACTAACTCTACCATTGCCATTTCTGCAGCATCTCCTTGACGGAAACCAGTTTTGATAACACGAACATAACCACCTGGTCTAGAAGCAACCTTTGCAGAAATATTATCGAATAATTCTTTTACTGCCTCTTTATTATTCAAATAACTAAATACAACTCTTCTAGAGTGAGTAGTATTTAATTTTGACTTTGTAATTAAAGGCTCAATATATTTTCTTAGGGCCTTCGCCTTTGCTAATGTAGTATTGATTCGCTTGTGCTCAATTAATGCAATAGACAAGTTTCTTAATAAAGCTCTTCTGTGTCCTTGCTGTCTTCCTAAGTGGTTAAATTTTTTACCGTGTCGCATGACTTTGTTAGTTTAATAATTAATGAACTTCGCAACACTTCTTTTAGAGGTCAGA
>CAYOBX010000062.1:4268-18272 GCA_964402245.1 uncultured Saprospiraceae bacterium
GTCAGATCGCTGCGCTGTCAGAGGAGAGCGCGGTCAACATCATAAGTCTGACTTCTGACAGTTATCGTAGATAACGATCTGACATCTGACTTCTCAAAAAGAGTAATTGCTAAAAAATAAAAGGGTAGCCCATTAATTAGTGGGCTACCCTTTGACTAATTAGAGAAGGACTAGTCTTCGTCTAATTTATATTTTGACAAATCCATTCCAAAGGTCAAGCCTTTTTCTTGGAGTAATTCTTCAATTTCTACTAAAGATTTCTTACCGAAGTTTCTGAACTTCAATAATTCGTGTGTATCGTACTTCACCATTTCTCCAAGAGAATTGATTTTTGCTGCTTTCAAACAGTTGTATGCACGTACGGATAAGTCTAAATCTTCTAGAGAAGTTTTTAACAACTTTCTCATATGTAAGATATGCTCATCTACGATATTATCCTCTCTAGTCGTTGCATCATCAAAAGTGATATTCTCATCTGTAATCAACATTAAGTGTTGGATTAAGATTCGAGAAGCCTCTTTGATTGCATCTTCAGGATGGATCGTACCATCTGTTTTAACTTCAAGCGTTAATTTTTCGTAATCTGTACGTTGTCCTACCCGTGTGTTAGATACATGGTAAGCAACATTCTTGATTGGCGTATAGATCGCATCTACTGGAATTACACCAATAGGGGCATCTTTAGGAAGATTTTCATCTGAAGGCTTATACCCTCTACCCTTAGTAACCGTTAGTTCTAATTCTAAGGAGACAAATGGTTCCATATGACATACTACCAAATCAGGGTTCATTACCTTGAAAACATTCGTATGTTCTTCTATATCACCAGCCTTAAATTCTTCTCGACCACTAATAGTCAAGTATATCTTTTCAGCAGCAACTTCTTCTTCTGAAAGTAATTGCTTTAATCTGATCTGTTTTAGATTTAAGATAATATCTACTACGTCTTCTACTACTCCTTTAACTGTAGAGAATTCATGATCTACTCCTGCAATCCGAACTGCTGAAATAGCAAAACCCTCAAGAGAAGATAATAAAACACGTCTTAGAGAATTTCCTATTGTTTGACCAAATCCTGGCTCTAGTGGCTTGAATTCGAATTCCCCTTCAAAGTCATCAGACTTTTGCATGACAATCTTATCGGGCTTTTGGAAATTTAATATACTCATAAGCTTTTCTACTTTGATAGGGTGGGAAAATTAGGAAAAGTACCTATATAGAGAATTCGCAATACCACATGAATGCACATGTTGTATTGCGAATTTTTATGATCAAGGAATTATTTAGAATATAATTCGACGATTAATTGCTCGTTAATTTTTTCTGGAATTGCCTCTCTTTCTGGATATTCCATGAATTTTCCCTGCATTTTATCAGGGTTCCATTCTAACCATCCATACTTTCTTACCTCTGCTTTGCTTCCTCCAACAGCATCTTGAATGACTGCATTACCTTGAGATTTTCCTCTAACAGCGACAACATCACCTGGACGCAATTGAGCTGAAGGAACATTTGTAATAACACCATTAAGTGTGATATGCTTGTGAGAAACTAATTGTCTGGCAGCACGTCTTGTTGGCGCAATACCTAAACGATAAACAGTATTATCTAAACGAGCTTCTAGAAATTTAAATAAGATCTCACCTGTAACCCCACTTTTTCTAGCCGCTGCTGCAAATAAATTTCTAAATTGACGTTCTAGTACACCATAAGTATACTTTGCCTTTTGCTTTTCCAATAACTGGAGCGCATAGTCAGACTTTTGTTTTCTTTTTCTTGAAGTACCATGTTGGCCTGGAGCATAAGGTCTCTTTTCGAAAGCTTTGCTATAACCAAAAATTGCTTCACCAAAGGCTCTCGCCTTTTTTGTTCTAGGCCCTGTATATCTTGCCATAAGTTAATTACTTATTAGAAAAATTAATAACTCTATTCAACAATGATTAAACTCTTCTCCGCTTTGGAGGACGACAGCCATTGTGTGGAATAGGCGTAATATCTCTAATTACTGTGATTTTAATACCTGATTGGTCAACTGCTCTAATAGCAGCTTCTCTACCAGAACCGGGTCCTTTTACTAAGACTTCCGCACTTCTCATTCCAGCTTCGTACGCTACTTTAGCAGCATCAGAAGCAGCGATTTGTGCTGCATAAGGCGTATTTTTCTTAGATCCTCTAAAGCCAGCTTTACCAGCTGATCCCCAAGAAATTACCTGCCCTTGCTTGTTAGTAAGAGATATAATGATGTTATTGAAACTCGCTTGAATGTGTACTACACCTTCTGGTTCAACTTTGACTTTACGCTTTTTAGCACCTGGTCTTCTTCTAGCCATAACTTAATTATTAGTAGACTTTATCAGAATTAGAATTAATTACAAATGATTGGCACAAATAATGCAACCGTATTTGAAAAAGATTACTTCGTTGCTTTCTTCTTGTTAGCAACAGTTTTTCTTTTCCCTTTACGAGTTCTGGCATTCGTTTGTGTACGCTGTCCTCTTAAAGGCAAGCCTCTACGATGTCTCAATCCTCTATAGCAACCAATATCCATTAATCGCTTTATATTTAATTGAGTTTCAGATCGCAATTGACCTTCAACAGTATATTCGTCTTGTAACAACTTAGTTATAAAACGAATATTCTCATCTGTCCAATCTTGGATCTTAGTGTTGTGATCAACACCTGCCTTATTAAGAATCTCTACTGAAAGAGAAGGACCAATTCCGTAGATGTAAGTTAATCCTATTACACCTCTCTTATTCCTTGGCAAATCAACACCTGATATACGAGCCATATATTTATTATAGTTCTCAAACAAATCCAGTGAAAATAATCAAAATTTGAACACTGGATTTGTCAGAGAATGTCTATTAATTAACCTTGACGTTGTTTAAACTTAGGGTTCTTCTTGTTAATGATATAAATTCTTCCTTTTCTTCTTACGATCTTGCAATCTGCAGAACGCTTTTTAACAGAAGCTCTTACTTTCATGATAATATATTTGAGAGATTATCTTACTTACAAAATAATCGTATAAAAATTATTTATAGCGGTAGGTAATTCTACCTCTAGTCAAATCATATGGGGACATTTCAACAGCTACTTTATCACCTGGTAATATTCGAATATAATTCATTCTCATTTTACCAGAAATAGTAGCGACAATTTTATGTCCATTTTCTAGACGGACTCTAAACATAGCATTTGATAATGCTTCATCTATGATGCCATCTTGCTTAATTAATCCTTGTTTAGCCATATCCCAATTTTGGAGTGCAAAGATATAAAAAAAAATCTACTTATTCTGGTAATAATTGTTAAAAATATTAACAACCTAATTGCTTATAAAAAGGCCCATTTTACTACCAGTTTAGCCCTATTATATGGGTAAGTAATTCTTTTAATTAGTCTCTTTTTTTATTAACGATTAAGTCAATCCCCATTTTATTAAACGGGTAGTGCCATTAAATCGCTTACTTCTTTTAAATTGGGGTTTTTACTTATTGATTCTTCTACATATTTGTGAGTAGACAATATATCTGCTTTACCTTTTCTTACTACCACAGAATGTTCATAATGCGCTGATGGTAATCTATCTTTAGAAACGACTGTCCAATCATCACCTAAAGTTTCTACTTCTTTTACGCCTAAATTTACCATTGGCTCAATAGCTATTACTAGCCCATCTAGCATTTTAGGACCTTGCCCTCTCCTACCAAAATTTGGCACTTCAGGAGCTTCATGTAAATTTCGGCCTAATCCATGTCCTACTAATTCTCTAACCACACCATATCTATGGATTCTTTCTGTATAATGTTGTACGGCAGAACTAATATCTCCTACTCTCTTTCCTACAATTGCTTGTTGAATGCCTTTGTATAAGGAAGCTTTAGTAACTCGAAGCAATTGCATTACTTCTTCTTTTACCTCTCCTAAAGCAAAGGTATAGGCTGCGTCCCCATAATATCCATTCATCAATACTCCACAATCAACTGATACTATATCTCCGTCCTTGAATTCAATATTTGATGGAATACCATGTACTACCTGCTCATTAACGGAAATACATAGCGTAGCAGGAAAACCTCTATAGCCTTTGAACCCTGGTACACCACCATTGTCTCTAATCAATTGTTCTGCTTGAGCATCAATATCTAAACCATTAATCCCTGGTCGAATCAACTCTCCTACTAATGCGAGTGTTTTAGATACCATTAGACAGTTCGTTCGAATTAATTCGACTTCCTCATCTGTTTTATAGAAAATTCCATCTGCTCTAGACACAATTCTGTTTTTTAAGATACTATTAAATGTGCGGTTTAGATTTCGGTAGACACTTTTTTAATGAAAATGTAAATTAAAATGAAAATTAAAAACCAAGACGTTGATCACATCTCGCTGTCAACGTTTGAAGTTTTAATTTACATTTTAATTTTAATGGTCCACTTGTATCAAAAAAAATTACCAGTAGATGTAGCATCTACTGGTAATCAAATAGTTTAACTATTATATAGTACAGGCCTGAAGCCCGATGTATAGCAAATTATGATTACATGCTAGCTCCAATCCCCTGCATTCTACTCTTATTCTGAATTGCTCCAGACTTCACTAAACCGTCATACTTTCTCATTAATAGATGACTTTCTATTTGTTGTAAAGTATCTAATACTACTGCTACTAAGATCAATAAAGAGGTACCCCCAAAGAAGATCGCAAAGGCTGTGTTAATTCCCGCCCATACAGCGAATGCTGGCAGGATAGCAATTAAACCGATGAATATTGATCCCCAGAATGTGATACGAGTTGTTACATTATCAATAAAGTCTGCAGTTGCTTTTCCTGGCTTAATACCAGGGATAAAAGCATTTTGACGCTTTAAGTATTCTGCGTATTGTTTTGGATTTACTAACAAGGCAGTATATACATAAGTAAAGATCACTACTAATACAAAAGTGATAATACTTGATATTACAGAAAATGGATCCTGTAATGCGATCATTATATCGTTAGAGGCTAAAGCAGAATTAGAACCTGCAAACCACTGTGCAATTTGAGCTGGTAAGAACATCAATGCTTGAGCAAAGATGATCGGCATAACTCCCGCTGCATTTACCTTTAATGGAATGTAGTCTCTTGCACCTGCAATAGGCATAGTATTCGTACCACGTCCAACCATTCGTTTAGCGAATTGAATTGGAATTTTTCTAACACCTTGTACGATTAATACCGTAACCATTACGACTAAGAACAAGATGACTAATTCTAAAACAAATTTGAATAAACCACCTGAACCGAATTGTAATTGGAATTCAGAAATTAATGCGATTGGTAAAGAGGCGATGATACCAATCATGATTAATAAAGAAATACCGTTTCCGATACCTTTATCTGTAATTTTTTCACCCAACCACATGGCAAAGACTGTTCCCGTAGATAATATAATTATATTAGAGAACCAGAAAATACCTGCTGGTATACTTGGATCAACAGCCCCTTGACTGCTGATATATGTCAAATAACCACCCCCTTGTACCAAGGTAATAGCTACTGTTAAAAGTCTTGTAATTTGTGTAATCTTCTTTCTTCCTGACTCTCCTTCTTTTTGTTGAAGTCTTTGAAAGTAAGGAACGGCAAAACCCAATAATTGGATAATGATCGAAGCCGTAATATAAGGCATAATACCTAAGGCAAAGATAGCGGCATTACTGAATGCACCACCAGTAAAAATATTGATTAAACCCAATAAATCATTGGCGTTGCCAGAAGTAGCTTCTTTTAATACAGATGGAATTACACCAGGTAATACCACAAAAGAACCAAAACGATACACCATCAACAGTGCAAGTGTAAACAAGATACGCTGTCTCAGTTCCTTAATTTTCCAGATATTCGATAGAGTATCTATTAACTTTTTCATGGATTCGATTTAAACGAGATTAACACTGCCTCCTTTAGCTTCCAAAGCCTCTTTAGCTGAAGCAGTAATAGCATGTACTGTAACGTCTAGTCTTCCAGAAAGTTCACCTCCTCCTAGGATTTTAACCCGATCATTTTTCTTTACAATACCATTTTCAACTAAATTCTCTAATGTAATAGAGCTAAGCTTATATTTATCTGCAACTGATTGTAACCTACCTAAGTTTAAACCTACATAAGGAACTCTATTAGGATTTTTAAATCCTCTCTTTGGCAGTCTCATTTGTAATGGCATCTGACCACCCTCATGAGCTCGCTTGCTCTTATAACCAGATCGAGATTTTTGACCATTATGACCACGAGTAGCTGTACCTCCATGACCGGAGCCTTCCCCTCTAGCTATTCTCTTACGCTTCTTCGTAGATCCTGGCGCTGGTTTTAAATTATGTAATTCCATTAGTTTTATTATTATATGAGAATAGAGAAGCGAGAGTAGAGAACAGAGATAGATTTCGTTAAAAACGAAATACTATTTTGATGAAAGCGAAATTTATCTCTCTTCTCACATCTCTAATCTCTCTTCTACAATTATTTGCTAGTTATTGGAATAACTATATTTCTTCCACTATGATAAGGTGTTGTACCTTACTAACCATACCTAGAATTTGAGGAGTCCCCTCTTGTTCCACTGTATGGTTGATTTTCTTTAAGCCCAAAGCTTTTAAAGTGTCTTTTTGACGCTTAGAGCGATCAATTCCACTTTTGACTTGAGTAATTCTAAGTTTTGCCATCTTATTAGTAATTTGTAGGCTGACTTTTTTAAGAAGTCAGAAGTCAGATCGCTACGCTGTCAGACCGCCTACGGCTGTCAGAGAAGAGACATCCTGTTGTCTAAGAGTTAAGCCTGACACCTGACAGTCCTGTAAGGACGATCTGACATCTGACTTCTATAATTCGATTTATCCTTCAAATAATTTCTCCATAGAAATCCCTCTCCCTTTGGCAACAGCCATTGGGGATCTCAATTTTGCCAAAGCATCTATCGTAGCCTTAACAACATTATGTGGATTAGAAGAACCCATTGATTTTGCTAATACATTCTGTACTCCAGCACTCTCTAAAACGGCACGCATAGCTCCACCTGCAATCACCCCTGTACCATCCGCTGCTGGCTTAATGAATACTTTACCTGCACCATATTTACCTTTCTGTGCATGTGGTATCGTACCCTTATAAATTGGAACTTGAATTAAATTCTTCTTCGCATCATCTACCGCTTTTTGGATAGATTCAGATACATCTCTAGCTTTACCTAGACCATGACCTACTCTTCCTTTGCCATCTCCTACAACTACAATTGCTGCGAAACTAAAAGTACGACCACCTTTGGTAACTTTCGCTACTCTATTTAGGTTGACTAACTTTTCTTTTAATTCTGATTCAGCAGGCTTAACCCTATCTTGCCTTTTTGCCATTGTTATATGTTTTAGAACAGGAGCAACGCTCCGTCTTTAAAATTTCTTAGAATTTAAGTCCTGATTCTCTAGCACCTTCTGCTAAAGCTTTTACTCTTCCGTGATAAACAAAACCACCTCTATCAAAAACAACCGTTTCTATACCCGCAGCTTTAGCTTTCTCTCCTAGCAACTTGCCAACTGCCTTAGATTTTTCAACTCTAGTTGCTCCACTGATACTTTTATCTTGCGAAGAGGCTGAGGCCAAAGTAATCTCCTTGATATCGTCAATTAATTGACAGTAAATTTCTTTGTTACTTTTGAAAACAGCTAAACGAGGACGAGCAGCACTACCATAAATGGTCTTTCTGATTCTATTATGTACTCGCTTTCTTTTTTGTACTTTAGTTAACTTCATTTTTTCAACCTATTTTGGACTGATGTTAAACAGTTCCTTATTGAATTTATTAATGAGGAGTCAGGGGGTAGGTGTCAGATCGCTTCGCTGTCAGGCACATGACGTGGTCAACATCGTAAGTCTGACTTCTGACAGTCAATGAAATTGACGGTCAGACCTCTGACTTCTTTATTTAGCAGCTGTCTTACCTGCTTTACGTCTGATTTCTTCCCCAAAGTATTTGATACCTTTTCCTTTGTATGGCTCTGGCTTTCTGAATGCTCGAATCTTTGCCGCTACCTGCCCAATCAACTGCTTATCAGATCCACTAAGGTGTACCATTGGATTAGATCCTTTTTCTGACTTAGTTTCTAACTTTAAATCATCAGGAACATAGAAGTAAATAGGGTGAGAATACCCTACTGATAATTCTAACAAATTTCCTTTATTATTTGCTCTATAACCGACACCTACCAGTTCCAATTGCTTGGTGTATCCAGTAGAAACACCTTCTACCATATTCGCAATTAAAGACCGATAAAGGCCATGCATAGATCGGTGTCTTTTTTGGTTGGTTGGTCTACTTAAAGTAAGCGTACCATCTTCAATAGACACAGACAAGTCAGGGTCAATCTGTTGCGTTAATTCCCCTTTTGGTCCTTTTACCTTTACTAGATTGCCCTTAGAAACTTCAATCTCTACACCCTTAGGCATATCAATGGGCGCTTTACCTATTCTAGACATAACAAATAATTTTTTTATTAAGTAATAGGTAATAGGTAATAGGTAAAAAGTGTACATCATGTACTTATTACCTATTACTTATTACTTACTGCACGTAGCAAAGTAATTCTCCGCCAACATTGTCTTTTCTTGCTTGCTTTCCAGTCATCAAGCCTCTAGAGGTAGAGACGATACAAATACCTAAACCATTAATGATTTTTGGTATCTCGGTAGCTGAAGAATACTTTCTTAATCCTGGCTTACTAATTCGACCTAACTTTTCAATAATAGGTTTCTTAGTAGCTCTATCATATTTTAAAGCTATTTTGATTACTCCTTGTGGACCTGCTTCGTCTTCAAACTTGTACTTTGAAATAAAGCCTTGATCGTACAGGATTTCCGTAATACTCTTCTTCATCTTAGATGAAGGAATCTCAACAACTCTGTGTCCTGCTAATTGCGCATTTCGGATACGAGTTAAGTAATCGCCAATTGGATCTGTTGTGATAGCCATTGTATATAACTTTGAAAAAATTCTTATTTTGATTGATTACCAACTTGCCTTTCTAACACCTGGTATTTTACCTTCTAATGCCATTTTACGAAAAGCCACACGAGAAATCCCAAACTGTCTCATATACCCTTTAGGACGACCACTCAATTTACATCGGTTATGTAATCTGATCTTGTTAGAATTACGTGGAAGTTTATCTAACTCTTCCCATTTACCTTCTGCTTTAAGCTGCTTTCTTAAGTCAGCATACTTTGCAACTAATTTTGCTCTCTTAACTTCTCTTGCAATTAGTGATTTACGAGCCATTGTATTGTTATTGATTCTCTGACAAATCCAGTGAAAATAATCAAATAAAAATAAAATCAACACTTCCTGTGGTCGCTTTTGATCTTCCTTTTTAGTTGAACACTCACCTTATCAGAGAATGTATTATTTATAGTCTCCTAAAAATAAATCGATGATTTACTTATTTAGGCTTCTGATTTTTTATTCTTAAATGGAAGACCAAAAGATGATAATAAAGCATGTGCTTCTTCATCTGTATTAGCCGTTGTCACAAAAGTGATGTCCATACCTGTGATCTTGTTGATTTTATCTAAATCAATCTCAGGAAAAACGATTTGTTCTGTGATACCCATTGTATAATTACCACGACCATCAAAACTCTTATCATTGATCCCTCTAAAGTCTCTTACCCGTGGTAAAGTAACATTAACCAATCGATCTAGAAATTCCATCATACGATCTTTTCTCAAGGTAACCCTTGAACCGATGGTCATTCCTTCCCGAAGCTTAAAGTTGGAAACAGAGATTTTTGCCTTTGTTGGCACTGCTTTTTGACCAGCAATGGCACTCATTTCAGACAAAGCATTTTCAACTGTTTTTTTATCTTGCGTTGCAGCACCAACTCCTTGGTTTAAACAAATTTTCTCTAATCGAGGAACTTGCATAATGGATTTGTACTGAAATTGTTCCATTAACTTAGGGACAATTTCTTCCTTATATATCTTGTGATATCTAGGTGTATAGCTCATTACTTAATTATTTCTCCTGACTTTTTAGAATATCTGACTAATTTTCCGTCTACTAGCTTTCTACCTACTCTAGAGGCAGTACCAGACTTAGGATCAATCAACATTAAATTTGAAATATGAATAGATGCTGGCATATCACTAATACCACCAGGGGCCTCATGAGTTGCTTTTGTGTGCTTCTTAACCATATTAATTTGATCAACAATTGCTCTATTCTTGGAAGGGAATACCTGCAATACCTCTCCTTCATTACCTTTATCCTTACCAGCAATTACAACCACTCGATCTCCTTTCTTAATACCTAACTTTGCCATTTCTACAATTATTTATTACTATTATATTGATAGTAATTGTTAAACTACAGTACTTCTGGAGCTAATGATACGATTCTCATATACTGTCGATCACGCAATTCTCTTGCAACAGGACCGAAGATACGAGTACCTCTTGGCTCATCTGCAGCAGTTAACAAGACAACAGCATTATCATCAAATCGGATGTAAGAACCATCCTTTCTTCTGATCTCTTTCTTGGTTCTAACAATTACCGCTTTGGATACTGTTCCTTTTTTTAAACCACCTGGAGAAGCTTCTTTCACGGTCACTACAATCGTGTCTCCGATGGAAGCGTACCGACGCTTTGAGCCGCCTAACACTCTGATGCACAAAACTTCTTTGGCACCACTGTTATCAGCTACTTTTAATCTTGATTCTTGTTGTATCATCGTACTTTACATTATACAATACTTACGCTTATGCGCGTACTGCTATATAAAAAGAATGCTATTTCGCTCGTTCAATAACGTCTATTAAACGCCATTTTTTATTTTTGCTCAAGGGTCTCGTTTCCATGATACGTACTGTATCACCAACGTTACAATCGTTGTTTTCATCGTGCGCCATTAATTTCTTAGAACGCTTCATTGACTTACCGTAGATTGGGTGTGCCAGACGTCTCTCTATCTTAACGGTAATAGATTTGTCCATTGAGGAACTAGATACAACCCCTACTCTTGTCTTTCTTAAATTTCTATCAGACATATATATTATGCTTTAGTAAGCTTATTAATATTAATACTAGATCAGAGAAGTGAGAGCAGAGAAGCGAGACAGGTTTCGTTTAAAATGAACAAATTTCGATACAAATTTCGATGTTTGTAAACGAAATCTGTCTCTTTTCTCTCATCTCTGTTCTCTTTTCTAAATCAATGCCTAGTACAGTGTGATTAATATTAGCGTTTTCTTCTTCTTGATCTAATCTTAGATCGTTTAGCTAATTGTTCTGGTGACATAGCTGCTATCTCTCTTCTTCTTGCTTCTGTTCTTAAGCGAGCAACATCTCTACGAACTTCTTTTAAAATTAAAGGATTATCAAGGCCTTTAATTGCATGGTCGAATTGGAGCTTCTGCTGCTGTACTACTAATTCTTTTAATTCACTAGCCAACTCTGAATCAGAAAATTCCTGCACCTCCAAAAACTTTTTGCTAGACATTTTTTAAATTTTATCTATTTAGCAATTAGCAATCAACTTAACTAAGTGAAAAAGTATTAATATACTGCATGCACTATCGTTTAATCTGATTTGGACTAATAACTAACTAATAGCTTATTGATTGATCTGTTAAATTTATCTCTAAAGATTATCCTTCATAATCAGGTCGGATAGAAAACTTAGTCATTACTGGCAATTTTTGCGCAGCTAATCTTAAGGCTTCTTTTGCTACTTCTATTGGCACACCGTCCAATTCAAATAACATTCTTCCTGGCTTAATTGGAGCTACCCAGTGATCCAATGCTCCTTTACCTTTACCCATCCGTACTTCTAAGGGCTTGGAAGTAATCGGCTTATCAGGGAAAATTCGGATCCATACTTGGCCCTCTCTTTTCATATATCTCGTCATCGCAATACGCGCTGCTTCTATCTGTCTATTGGTCAATCTACCAGAAGTAGTTGCCTTTAGTCCAAAAGAGCCGAAAGACACTCTGTTTCCTTTGTAAGACAAACCATTGTAGCGCATCTTATGCTGCTTCCGATATTTCGTTCTTTTTGGTTGTAACATTTCAGATTATTTTTAAGATAATATCCTGCTAAAATTGAAGTAAGAACATTCTTTTTAGCAGTGCTTATTGTCTCTATTCTCTATTCTTGCTTCTCTATTTTGAGAAGTAAAGCACAAACAAATGAAAATCAGAGGGTTAAATCACTTTTTTGACTGCTTCTGAAAAAGAAGTGCAAAAGTACAATTTTGTAGTCATAATGTCTAACATTTAAGTTAGGTTTTAACTACTTATCCTCTAACTTTTAACTAAAGCTGTGATATAAAGCATTGATATATGTTCTAAAAACTAATATCTAGCCATCTTAGCAATAGTACTTACTCTAGCGTCTTCCACCGCCTCTTCTATCACCTCCACCTCTTCTTCGGTCGCCACCTCTTCTTCTATCACCTCCGCCTTTTCCACCTTTTCCTTTGTTTACTGCTGGTGGAGCAAACAAGTCAGCTTTGCCTAAGATTTCTCCTTTACAAATCCATACCTTCAATCCAATCTTACCATATACCGTCTGTGCTTCGACTAAAGCATAGTCGATATTTGCTCTGAAAGTATGCAATGGAGTACGTCCATCTTTATACTCTTCAGAACGTGCCATCTCCGCACCATTCAATCTACCAGAGATTCTAATCTTGATGCCTTCTGCACCAGCTCTCATTGTTGATTGGATAGATTGCTTGATCGCTCTTCTATAGTTGATACGAGATTCAATTTGCTTAGCAACTGTTTCTCCAACAATATAGGCATCCAATTCTGGCTTTCTGATTTCAACGATATTGATTTGTGTATCCTTACCTGTTAATTTCTTAAGCTCTTCTCTTACTCTATCTACCTCTTGTCCGCCTTTTCCAATGATAATTCCTGGACGAGCAGTATGAATAGTAACTGTAATTCTCTTGAGTGTTCTTTCAATAAAGATTCGGCTAATGCCTCCTTTATGAATTCTAGCTCTCAAGTAGTTTCTAATTTTTTCATCTTCTACTACCTTATCTCCAAAATCATTACCACCAAACCAGCTAGATTCCCAGCCTCTGATGATCCCTAAACGATTACCTATTGGATTTGTCTTCTGACCCATAAAAAGGTATTTTAATAGTTCTCTAAAAATCCAGTGAAAAAATTTAAAGAAAATGAAAAATCAAGCCATCCATTCACAAGCGGTTCGGGAGAAAACTCCCTCATCTCTGGTCGCTTTTGATTTTCCTTTTCTTTAAACACTAGAATTGTTTAGAGAAAGGTTTTAATTATTTAGATTCTTCTGCTATCTGGTGTAGCCAGCATTCAAGAAGAAAGTTCAATTAATGTCTAAAGGGCGAACGAAAAGTCGTTTTTATAATATGTAATCGTCTGATAAAAGTTACAAACTTTTAACATATTGGGTTGAAGTTACAAACTTCAACCATCGAATTTCGTTTTCAATGAGTTATATATTAAGATTTAAACTTTTCTGTTTGCCCTATTAATGTCTATTGGTTATTCTACGTCAACTAACTCCTCTTCTTCCGCAGGTAACTCAATTTTATTTTCGACAACCAAAGTTACATGGTTGGTACGTTTTCTAATTCTGTGCGCTCTACCATGTGGAGCAGGACGGAATCGCTTCAACATCGTTCCTTCATCTACAAATGCAGTCTTAATCACTAAATTGTAGTCATCCGCATTTTCTATATTGTCTAACTTGTTTTCCCAGTTAGCAATAGCAGATAAAAGTAACTTCTCTAACCATACACCGCCTTCTCTTTTTGTATACCGTAAAATATTTAAGGCAGTCTCAACGTCTTTTCCTCTAATGTTATTCACTACCATCCTCATCTTTCTTGCAGACATTGGGCAATTCTTTAACTTAGCAACTGCTTCCATATTATTAATCTTTTATAATGTTATTATGTTTAGGGATTGAAGGAGTTAGGGATTGAA
>CAYOBX010000063.1:0-2281 GCA_964402245.1 uncultured Saprospiraceae bacterium
TTAGAAGGTATAAGCTAGATTCATTTTTCTCATTTTGATTTTAGCGAAAGCCAAGTAATAAAGCTTTGGATGATTAAATTATTCTTGCAAAACATACATAATTCAACACGGTTACTGTATTAGATATTCTCTAGGTCGTAAGTGGTATTTATCAAAGTCGCTTACAGCATCCTACCAATCAAATAATCCTATAAATCCTAGTCCATGTTGAATGATGCCTATTTAGCACCACTAAATGAACGCTCTTTAAAACTTAACCTTCACTTCTGCTTTTATCTCCCAGTTAGCTTTAAGTTCTTCTAACTCCGCTGTCGAAATCCTTTCAGGTTGTAGTTTTTTATAATAATCGCCAGAGTCCCAGCGGCCATTCGCATTCAAATCTTCTACCACCTTAACAGAATAATTACCAGGCGGTAAGCCTTCGAATTTTCGCTCATAAGTTGTCACACCTACTACTTCAAAATCTACAACTATATTATCATTAAAAAGCAATTCAAAATGGTACTGCTGTAAACTATCCATCTCACTAGCCATCAATTGAATACTACCAAAATCTTTTTGCTCTTTTACTAGATAAGTCTTATTTAGGGTATCTACATTTTCTAGATTATATAAATCTTTTATGGCACCTGGCAATATTTGCAATTCATATGTCAAGGTCTCTTTCCAAGGATAATTAATGACTACTGTACGTTGGTCGATACTGTCGATTTCAAATGTTGCTTGGATATAAATTACTGTATCTGATGTTGATGCTACCAAATTACTATCTACCGAGATACTGTCTATTAAAATACTGTCTACTGACAAATTAAAAGTATCCATCTCCTCCATCACTCGAACAGAATCTTCTCTAAAGAAAATCAAACTAGTATCTACTTGCACAATAGGATGATTGAAGGTGAGTTTGATGGGTTTCATAGGATTCAGTTGCGTACTACCTAATCCTTTTTTAGATCTTCTTTTTTGTGGTAAACGCAATTTTTTTTGTGCTAAATTTTTAGCTAAGGCTTTTACTGCAATTGTGTCCGTAATCGTATCTCGATGCACCAATATATTCCAATCTGTAGAATCGGGGGTATGGTACCATATCTTTACTGTATCTTCCACCGTTTCTATAAAATTCGTTTGCCCAATATCTTCCAATTCAATCGTTGCATCAAATGGATCTCGTTTAAAAGCCAAAGTAACCAAGCCATATTGCTTGACGTTTGCTTTAGGTTTTGTCACTAAAGCATAGGGTTCAAAGATAGCCGCCTCTACTATAGTTACAGTAGAATCTGTTATTAACAAAGTATCCATAGAAAAACCAATGCGCTCTGTTGGAATATTATATAGGTAATTTACATCTTGATCTTCTAGCGTAAATGCTTTGTATTGCCCTGCTTTAAGGTTTTCAATCTTGAAAGCACCTGTCTTATCTGACTTACCAAAATAAAATGGTTTCTCCGTTTGCACGACACTATCAGCAAAATTTTTATAGAGCATATATAAAGCATCTTCTACTGGCTTCCCTGTTAAAGCATCTACAATCGTTCCTTCCATTTTTAAAGAATCAATAAAGTCTCCTGTAGAAAAAACGAATTTAAAATTGGGTACGGGATTTCCCTCTGTTAAATCTTTTACGGCATCTCCAAAATTAATAGAATAGGTCGCATCTTCTTTGAGCACTTCCTCTTCTGCAAATTTGAATTGTAGTTTTTTGAGTTTGGTCGTAACCGTAGGGATACGCTCTAAGGGCGGAGAAACTACTACTTGTTTCAACGCATTTTGTAATTGGATATACTCATCAAAAGTGAATTCGATTGTTTGTTTTTCAAAATTCGTTTGGTTATTCGGTGTGGATAGCGATTGGTCAATTTTGGGAGGGAATTCATCTTTGTCTCCACCTGTTAATGCTTGCTGCTGGGCGCAGGCCGTTATTAAGAGATAGAGGAATAGGAAATGGGTGATTGTTTTTAGGTATTGCAAAGAGTATGGATTATGTCGGTGTAATATTATATTATCGATTATCTATAATCTAAATGATTCAAATTTAAACATAGTTCTGTTTGCATCGCCAAAAAAGAACCAAAAACCCTAGACAAAAAGCACACCCGTCCCTACGGGTTCAGGAATATATTCCCTCATCTCCGGTATTTTTATCGAGCCTCCCGCTTAGATGTTAACCGATCAGAGCATAGATGTCCTATATTTTACTCAAGGTTTTTACTTCTATTATATAATTCAATTTCGTTTCTTTCAAAGGCTGGTTTTGATATTATTACTTCCCAGCGTTTTT
>CAYOBX010000063.1:2381-18241 GCA_964402245.1 uncultured Saprospiraceae bacterium
TTTGTTTAATATTGGTTCGGAAAAGAATAATAGTAATAGGGTTGAAAAAATAAATACTAGTAGATGGATTGCTATGATTTTCTTTTTATTCATTTTTAATAGACATTATTCTAATGTTTGTCCATTTCTTTAAACTACCAAGGCCCATCTTGTTTAACTTGATAAAAGTCTTTACCATCAAACCGATAAAGTCCTTGTCCAGTGCCCCACCACATATTTCCCGACCTATCTTGATACATACTTTGAACACAACAATTAAGGCCATCTTCTTTTGTAAATACAGTAAATACCTTTGGATCTGAAACAGGAATAGAAGGATCAAATCTTGTAGTACTACCTCTAGCGGTAATCCAAATGATACCTGACTGTTCTATAAATATCCCCCAAATCTCACTTCCACCTATTCCATCTTTGCTTGTAAAATGGGTAAAGGCTTTGCCATCATATCGACTAATACCATCTTTCATCGTAAACCAATAATTTCCCGCTTTATCTTGTGCCATGCCACCTGCATAGTTATCGCTCAAGCCTTCTTTCTCTGTAATATTTTTTATCGATATTCCATCATAGCGAAAGACCCCACTGTCTTGTGAAGCAAACCATATATTGCCAATGTGGTCTTCCATTATGTCTCTAACATTTATAGAAGGCAGCAAATAAAATTGCGAAAAGCACTGGTTGTCTATATTATCAGCAGACGGGATATATCGAAAAACACCCTTTTGTGTGCCTACCCAAATAGTACCTAATTTGTCTACGAGAATACTTTTTCGACCAACCTTGGTATTACTCAGCCCATCTTTTTCGGTATAACTTTTAAAGGTTTCTCCATCATATTTAACAACTCCATGATCTGTTCCAAACCATATATTTCCATTTTCATCTTCGGCAATAGCATGTACACTATTAAAATCAGGAGCTGCACTATTATTACCATGAAAAAAATCCTTTCTGCTGTAGTACTCTAAAGTTTTTCCATCATATCTAGCAACACTTTGACCTGCTGGACCAAACCAGAAATCACCTTTTGAATCTTGAAAAATAGTTCTAATATATTGGCTTACAAGACCGTAGTCATTATATGGATTATGATGAGGGAATAAAGGTGGAGGTGTTCCTATAACTAGTGGGCTTGGTTTTGTTAGATGAGTCGTTTCCTTCGGCGAACTTATAATCAATTGACCATAGCAAGCATTAATAAATAGCCCCTTTAACAGCAGAATATAAATTAGATAGTGAAAATATTTTTTTTCCATTAATGTTCCTGTGTCAGCTGTCAATGAACGCTTATGCTCTATGTATTGACTTGTTTCTAAATTTTCCTTTTAGTCTCAAAAAATAATCTTCGAATATTCTCTTCGATAGAAGAGATATAATTATGACTGCTCCTGTTAGAATAAAATAAAAAATAATTGTGGCAAAAGTTCCTGACCATACAATTAAATGCTTTTTTAAAATTAAAATTATTCCAAAAATCACCAGCATATGATACATATAGATACCATAGGATATTTCGCCAAGTGCATTAAGAATTCTGTTATCAAGATTGAGGATGGAATTCTTATTAGCAGAAATGTTAACTATTACCAAGGCAAATACAATCATTAACAAAATACTTGAAATTATTGGCGTAGTGAATAGATAACTGAAAATTACAAACTTACTAGTAAAGTACTTAAATCCTAAGACTCTAATTAACAGGAATAATCCTAAGATAACCTGAAATAATTTAGAAAAAATAAAATTTGATTCAAGATCTGTTTGTCTATTATAGATGAGATAAGATGCCAATGCACCAATTGCCATTGCTTCAAACTGTAGCATCTTAATTACTTGTACGACAACCGAGGATAAGTGTAATTTGGGAATAAGTAGTAATAGAATAATTTTTAGAAAAATAATTATCGCTATAACTTTTAAAATGTGTTTTTTAAAAATTTTATATAAAGGAGCAAATAAAATATAAAATACCTCTTCCACTCCTATTGACCACAATGGTTCCAATAAATGATGTCCAAATAGTACGTTTACCATAAAAGGAGAAAAGAAAACATAGTAAAATATTACCTCCTTAAATTGGTAAGGCATTTCGTACGAATAACCGATAAATTCAAAAAAAAAGGGAATAATCAATGTTCCAATAACCACTAAAAGAAAGTATAAGGGCCATATTCTTAATATCCTTCTGATATAAAATTTATTAATTGAAATGGTCTTTGATTGGTCTAATTCTTTCAATAATAAGTAAGAAATAAGGAATCCACTCAGCACAAAAAAAAATGTTACCGCAATTCCACCATTATTGAAAAGAGAATATTCTTTTAGATTAAATAGCCCATTTTTATATCTTATCTGTTCTGCATGGTGTAGAACAACTAATGACGCTGCAAAAAAACGTAAAGCATTTAAGCCTTTAAAGTACTGGATATTTTTATACATGTAGTTTTTTTCAACATCAATAGACTTGTTCATAAATAAGAATTGAGTATATGAGAATTAGATTTTTTCTTCTAAGGATTCAAAAAAATCAGTACATACCCTTAGGTACGGACTTATTTTTTTGAATTCTTAGAGGGAAAAAGATTTTTTCATATACCAACTTGTTATTTGTGAACAAGTCTAATAGACTTTGTTCTTCATATCCAGTAGTGGTAGCTAAGTAAGGGTAAAACAAGAACTCCGCCATTTGGACGGACTTATTTATTTCATCGTTAATAAGTAGTTAGTCAAGATAATCCTGTCGTATAATTTGGCGACTTTTAAAACTGTACGTCGTTAAAAATACTCATCGTAGCTAGGCTATGTCTGCGTTTTTTGCCTAGTACAGTTTCAAAATTCATCCAAATTCTATTCGACACTATTACCTTGACTAACTACTAAGGAATAGTCTTAAACACTGTATACCGCAAAAACAATTCGATCACTAATAAAATCAAACCCCATAAAGCAAAATGATGAAATTCTTCATTATACCTTTTGAGGGTCGTTACTTCTATCTCTGTCTTTTCCAATTGGTCAATTTCTGCGTAGATACGTTCTAAGCTTTCTGCCGAAGTTGCTCGAAAATATTTACCACCGGTCATTGTGGCGATTTCTGCTAATAACTCTTCATCAATTTCTACTCGTGCTAAGCCGAATATGTACTTGCCATCACTACGTCGACTAACAGGCGTTAATGCATCTCCTGTGGAACCGACACCAATCGTGTATACTTTGACATCAAATTCTCTGGCTATCTCCGAGGCCGTCAGTGGTTTAATATAGCCTGCATTATTTACACCATCGGTTAGTAGTATGACCACTTTACTTTTTGATTCGCTTTCTTTCAGGCGATTGACCGCAGTTGCTAATCCCATACCAATAGCCGTTCCGTCTTCCAGTAAGCCACATCTCAAGCCAGCCAAAAATTCCTTCACTACTCGATGATCTGTCGTTAAGGGACATTGCGTGAATGCCTCTCCTGAAAATACGGACAAACCAATTCGATCATGTTCTCGTTTAGAAACGAAATCCGAAGCTACTCGCTTACTTACCTCCAAACGATCAGGCTTAAAGTCTTGTGCCAGCATACTACTTGACAAATCCATGACCAAACAAATATCGATACCTTCGGCTTTAATATCTTCTTCTTTTAAAGTTTGACGGGGTCGAGCCAATGCAATAACTAAGGCCACTAAGGCTAAGGCTCGTAATAAAGGTAAATATCGTCTTAGCGTACTTTTGATCGTGGAGATGCTGGCTATTGATTCCAGATTTGACATTTTTATGGATACATGTTGGTCTTTCTTTTTTATAAAAAACCATGCAGCAATAGCTGGTATCAATAATAACAGTAGTAATAATTCTGGATTAACAAATTCGATGTTCTTAATTCCAAACATGTTTTAATAAAAATTAAACTAAACTGGCGAAGCCAGTACCTAATTAGGACGATGTATTTTGTTTGAACCACAAAAGAAACAAAAGAACACAAAAGTCTTCTCATCAGTCTTTTGATTTCTTTTGTTGTTTCCGAAAGAATCTTGAACTTAAAAATAATTACTTTTTACTATACGCCCCATACCCTCCTTTCATATCATACACAGTAGTAAATCCCTGCGCCTTCATCTTTTTATATGCTTTTCCACTTCTCCCTCCTGACTGGCAATAAATAAAGACTGTTTTATTTTTATCCAATTGATTAATTTGATCTTCAAAAGTAGCCGCATTATAATTAATATTCTTTGCATTTGGCAAATGTCCTTTTGAAAATTCTTCAGGTGTCCGTACGTCTATCAATTGAGGAGCATCTATTTCTTTTAATTTCTGCTCAAAAATATTTAGAGAGATCTTTCCATCAGACTGATTAGTTGATTGTTTTGACTCTGAAGAACAGGCACTAAAAAAGAAACTTACAATTGCAAAAAAGAAACCTACGATTAAATAATTATAAAATGTCCGAGTCATGGATAAGGTTTTATGTTTTTGAAAGTTTTAGAAATGGAATATTTCATTCCATCACAAAGAACTAGGTTTTAAAATCATCTTTTCAAGATCAAAGTTAGTAACAACTTTTTAGACAAGTATATTTCTATGGAAAGTAATTATTTTACATTGAAGTTGTCTAGAATTTTATGTTGAGCTTGTTTATAAGAACTTGGATTTTAATGATTTGTAAACAAGCCATCAGAATAACTTTAGACAATTTCATTCTTTGAACACTAGAATTATTAAGTAACGAGACATATTTCAATTAAAAAACTTAATATCTCAAAATAATATAAGTGATTTGACCTTATTGTAGCGACAATCCATCTTTATCAGTCAATTATATCTACTTTTTATGTAAATAAAATTTCATATAAGCGTTAAAAGATAAAATTATATTTTGATTTTATATACAATTATAACTAAATCAAAAAAAATCAATACTCGTATTTTTGTAATATATTAAAAATTCCAAGCGATTCTTATTTTAATATAAAATTAATTTATCATTCGTAATGTATTATTTAACAAATAAATAGATCTGAATCTAATTGCATTTTAATTAAAAAAAAATAATACATTCTTTAAAAATAGGATAACTACTTAAAATTTCAAAAAACACGATGCCTTGAATATAAAAATAACAATATGCACTACATAAATAACATAAATATGGTATAAAATAAATATAAAAATTTGTTCGCTCTCTCAAAAAATGTTACCGAATTCTAGTAACTCTTGCCTTTCTATCTGATTTATAGCGACTTATGAATTTAAAAATTAGCAGAAAATTTGTTTATTCCATATTTTTTTGTAAATTTGTCCACTGTGCAAAAAACTAGCCTACACCTTGTCCCAACACATATTCCAAAATACGGAAATCAAAATTCCTAGGACAAGTTCCTATTAACTGAACATACATACCGAGAAAACTAGATTGTAATTCATTAAAGCCAACCTATCACTCATCATAGTGAGAATTTAAACAAAAGGCATAATTACAGTAAAGTACTATTTACGCTACAAAATATACTTCTTTATTAAACTTAACTTAGTAAAGAGCATTTTGCTGTCTGATCTATTCTTTTTAAGAATAGTCTTTCACATTGAATTAGGAAAATATGTAAATAACATCAATCAATAAAGCAGTATTTGTCATGGTGACCAATGTAAAAAACTTCAAAATCATCTTTAAAGGCAGCCTTGAATTTGGCAGCTCGAAAAGTTACCAAAAGGTGTTTCAAATGTATGAACGCCGATTGGAGACCTACTACAAAACGGATATTCTTCTTAGTGCGGAAGAAATGTTCAATGAAGAAGGCTTTTCTTTAAACCTTCCTAGAGTAGTTGTTTATGGACCAGAAAAAAAATGGAAAGCAACCATTAGTCTGTTCCAATACCTAGCCCAGTATGCTGTCGCAGGTTCTTTAAGTGCCTGGTTAATCGATGGTAAGATCATCGAAAGCCATATTATAGAACCACACAGTGATAAGATTGCTGTTCAGGCATTTCTTAAGGGTAGACAATTAATTAAGGAAAAAGGTAAGGAAAACGAAGCCATAGAGGCCCTTAATAAAGCGATCTCTAAATACGAACGTCATGCACAGGCTTATGAACGAAGAGGCCAGATTAACTTCAGGCTGAAAAACTATGATGATGCCCTTTATGACTTCACGAAGAGCATCAACATTTATGACAACAACCCAGATGCTTACTTCGGTAGAGCCGCTATTCATTTATTAAATAAAGATCTAGAAAAAGCAGTAGCAGATTTAGACAAAACTGTTAAACGATCTATTCCTTTGCAAACAGTCTATTGGAAGGCTCGTCGACTCAAAGGAAATTGTTTAATGAAACTAGGCGATTATAAAGGTGCCGCTGAAGATTTTAAATTCTTTTCTAAAAGGAAATTCGCATCAGACGATCCTAATTTTAGATGGAGAAAAGAAGTCTTCAACAAGTATGGTAAAGCATTATTAAAATTAGAAGATTACAAAGAAGCTGTTGTTGCTTTTAACGAAGCAATGAATATTGAAGCGGAAGGAGGTAAAGCTGTCGGTCCTGATGGTTTACTTCATAGAGGAATCGCACTCAAAAAAGCTGGTAAAAAAGGCTTTAAAAGTGATTGGAAAAAAGCAGCAGCTTTGGGTTCTAAAAAAGCAGCTGAATTACTTAGTGCTTAGTATTCAATACTTACACCACTAACTTTTTTGGTTACCATATTTAAAAAAAGGTCTCGATCTAATATCGAGACCTTTTTTTGGTTTAGGAGTCAGGAGTCAGGCACACGTGATATAAACGTCATGTGTGCCTGACCCCTGACTCCTGACCCCTAAATAATCAACCCTCCCTCACAATAGCAGGAATACTAGCTGCCTTCAAAGCTGGAGCAATAGATGCGACCAATCCTACGACCAATACTGTAATAGCTACCACCACAAAATCTGTAAAATGCATGGTAATAGGATACGATTCTACTACAAATCCTGGACTAGGAATGATTCCAAAAGCTTTTTGTAGAATATAAAAAATTATAGCAATTGTGAAACCAATGCCCATCCCTAATAAAGACAATAATAAGCCTTCATTTAAAAAAATATTCCGCACAGTAGTATCTGTTGCGCCCATAGATTTTAGAATAGATATATCTTTCTTCTTATCTAGCACAATCATCCACAATGCGCCTATCATATTAAAAGCTACTAAGAGTAGAGTCAAGGATAAAATAGCATAGCTCATCCACTTTTCTACATTCATAATTTTATTAAATGCCTCATCCTGTTCGTAGCGATTTTTAACAGAAAAATTGGCCCCCATAATATCTTTGATCGAGGAAATTACGCTTGCTTCATCGGCATCTTCTTTTAATTTAATTTCTAAATAACTTAGCTCCGTTTTATAATTTAGTAGCTTCCTAGCAAAAGCAAGAGAAGAGATTACATACTGATTATCGTACTCTACTTGAATATTAAAAGTGGCCTTGGGTACAGCATATAGTTGTCGAAAAGGTTTGGATAAAGAGCTTTTCCTTTTTGCCATATACACCTTCAAAGAATTGAAAGGATCATCTATATTCACACCTAATTTTCTTCGCATTCCACTTCCTAGTATTACATAATTACTATTTTCTGCATTTAATTCATACTTCCCTTCAAATAAAGTAGAATCAATACTAGTCACTTTGTGAAATGCTTCGTCGACTCCTTTTAGCATCCCGACATCTTGGCTGTTTTTGTATTGAAAAAATGCAACCTCCTCTATTGTTTGAGATACATAAGCTATACCATCTATTTGTTTAATGGTTGCTAATTGGTCTGGATCAATAGAGAATACTTTTCCTTGTAAAGTGGCTACTTTCACATCAGGATTAAAAGAATCGACCATGCTAGAAATTAGATCTTCTAATCCATTAAAAACAGAAAGCACTAATATCAATGCTGCAGTACCAATAGATAAGCCTAAAATAGTAATCCCTGAAATGACATTAATGGCATTGGTGGATCGTTTAGCAAATAAATATCTTCGAGCAAATTTTATGGGTAGATTCATTAAAAAATTGGATTTACAACTAAGTTTGCTATAATAGTGTTTTATTCTTTAAATACTGAGTCTACTCCGAAAAGTCTTTTTTGCTATAAACTCAAATCATTTGTTGAAAAAAAATTATAGAAAATTGATTTTGAAAGAGTTATAAATCTGCCAGTTTTTGAAAAACTGGCAGATTTCGCACGAATCGACTTTTCGGAGCGGACTCAATACTAGGTAACGACGAAAGAATAACTCCACCATTTGGACGGCTTCTTTTGCCCTCATTTTTCCTTCTGTAGCCCTGCTATGCAAGGATTTTTTAAGAAAAACTGAGACCAAAATAATCTCGCCCAAATGACGGATTTATTCTTTCGTCGTTACTAGAACAATATATATCTTTAAATCAACATAGTAATATGGCCTACGTAAGAATATATGACCAGCCTGCGTTTTCAAAAAAACAAGAATTACCTTTTAAAATTAAATTCAATTTTGAAAAGATAATTAATCATTGGCGGGCAGTATCTGAAAGTGGTTTAGAAGAAGCGAATATCGCAAAAGCTTTATTAGCTAAAATTACAAAAAACGCTCCTATCCTATTAAGTGCATTTGAAGATATTACTATTATTGAAAAACACCAAGAAGAAATTAAAGCATTGCTCGCTCCCTTATTTCCTACATTAACGACTCTCAATGATATTAAAGCAGTTACTATTCCTTTTACTCCTATTCTATTCAATGTTTCCGAGCGCTTGAATAATATTCTGGATACAAAAGGAAATCATCAAATTACTATTCGACAAGATCATGCAGATCGATCCTACATAAATGCTTGTATTTTTATTTTAAATTTTAAATACGGTACTAATATTAATAATAAACGAGCGTTTTATTTTGATATTGCCAATAAACAAACAGGTATTATTAATCACTATAGGGCATTTATGAATGCTGATTTTTCTTCGTTTATCCCAGCCAAAGATTTTAAACCTTTAAGCAGTGAAGAGATCAAAGAGTTGGTTGATAATTTTGATGATATTGCCTCATGGAAAAAAAAGATACCACCATCTAGTTTTACCTATGAGGGTTTTACTTTGGTAAAGCTATTTGATGTAACAGAAGAAGAAGCTATCTCTGCCCTGAAGGTAGATCTACTAAAAAAAGATGCTTTACAATCTCCTGATACGGTGGAAAAAATTCGTACTCGCCTATCTTCTTTACTCTCCGTAGATAATCTCAAAATAGGGTTTGCAGCATATAATAACGAGAAAGGTGTTTTAAAACCATTAGGACATAGATTCTGGAATAGCTTAACCTTATCTTCTGTATTAGAAGCAGCTAGTGAATCTACCTTTTGCCATAGTTCTCATGCTTGTTTATTTAGGCAAAAAAAAATACTTGTCTATTCTGATTGCATGAAAAAAAACATAATGGGGGAACCACTATTCTCCAAATTAAGGGATAATAATATCAAAAGCTATATTGCCATTCCACTGATATATGATGGAGAGATAGTGGGTTTGTTTGAATTGGGTAGTGAAGAAACCAATAAGCTCAATGCCATTACCGTTAATAAATTACAGCAAATCATTTTTCTATTTACCACTGCATTGATGCGATCTATAGATGAATCAGAAACGAAAATAGAAGCTATTGTACAACAACAATTTACAGCTATTCATCCTACTGTATCTTGGCGTTTTTTTGATGCCGCTGAAAATCTAATAAAAAGAAAACAAGTTGATCCCAAAGCCATTATTGAAGAAATTGAATTTCCAGAAGTTTTTCCATTATTTGGTCAATCTGACATTAGAGGATCTAGTACAGAACGTAATAAGGCCATTCAAGCAGATATGGTTGAGCAGTTAAATTTAGCAAAAAATATTTTAGATCTCGCTATTGAAAGATACCATTTGCCGATTTATAACCAATTAAAATACAAATTGGATACCTCTATTGCGCAGATGGAAAAAGGCCTTAGAGCTGGGGATGAAGTGGAAGTGTTAGAGTTTTTAAAAAAAGATATCTACCCTATATTTAGATACTTTCGAACACTAGATAAGGAAATAAATGAAGCAGTAGTAGCTTATAAACAAGCCTTAGATGAAGACCTAGGAGTTATTTATAATAAAAGAGAAGAATATGAACAAAGTGTTCGATTAATTAATAGCTCTATATCGGATTATTTAGAAATAGCACAAGTTAAGGCACAAGAAATGTTTCCTCATTATTTTGAAAAATATAAAACAGATGGAGTTGAACATAATATTTATATAGGTCAATCCATTGTTAATCAAGAAACTTTCAATGAGCTACATTTACAAAATCTTCGCTTATGGCAATTAATGACTATTTGTGAAATCGAAAATTTAATGGAATTCGAGATAAAACCAAAATTAAAAATTCCTTTGTCTATCGCCTCCTTAGTACTAGTGCATCATACCCCCATTACTATAAAATTTCGTCAAGAAGAAAAAAGATTCGATGTAGAAGGGGCCTATAATATTCGGTATGAAATTATGAAGAAAAGGATTGATAAAGCAACGATCAAAGGAACATCTGAACGACTAACACAGACAGGTAAAATTGCCATTATTTACTCCCAAGACAAAGAAAGCAGAGAATACCGACAATATATTGAATACTTACAGTCTATTAAATACATTACCGAAAATGTGGAGTGGGTAGACTTAGGTGATTTGCAAGGTGTATCAGGATTAAAGGCCATTCGAGTAGAAGTAATCTATCAATCAAAAAATACTAAGCGCAGTAATCCTATAAGAAGGGAGAAAAAATCAAGTGCTATAATTATCAAGAAGCAGGAATCAGAATTAAGAAATTCTATCTAAACACTGAATGAGAAATTTACTAAAGATGAATGATGAATACCAAATATGGCGTAAACACATTCTAGTTTAGTAAATTTCTCATTTAACTTTAAAATGTTAAGTTAAAATTATATCTATAAACAGAAATCCAGGTGATAATAAATAATAAGAAGAACGTAAAAAAGAATAACATACAGTACCCCTTCCTTCCTTCATTTTCTATGTGATCAGACATTATTTGAGAATTTAATAATATTAGTTGACAATACATGGTAGCTATAAGTAACGACAAAACAACTCCATTTTAAAAATTCCTGCAAAGATGCTAAAAAAATCCTTTTCTTGACAGTTTCTTTTCTCTTTATCTATTAGACTTATTATCCTTTAATAAACAGTCCTCTAAAAATATCTTTTCCCGCTATTTTTATTTGAAAATCTATAATTCGTATAACCATTTCTTTAAGAGTGTCAAATCTATTCTAGATTATGCTATTTTTTGAATAGATATAAGTAAGGAAATCTCCTCCCTTATTTATCCGCATACTCAAAATTACGTGCCGAATTCTGTAAAAAATTAGCAAATGAGATTTTTTTTGATTTTTTTTGATTTTTTTTTCTGATAGCCATCTAGCCTTTTATAGGGATTAAAACCAATAGTTATATATTTTTATTTTAATAAATTGTCTATTTTTTGCTTACTTTGGGCTTTAGGATATTTTGATTTTTAGATTGAATTGATATACATTTGAACCATCAATTGGAAAACGAATACTTCCTTCCAATTTCTTTAACTTACCAAAACATACACTAAATAGCCATAATACTGGAGTAGTAAGGTCACTCCAATTAGCAGTATGGGCATTTGATTTTTAATCTATGTCTTATTCTAATGCATTATGATTATTTAGAGGTTTCCACACATTTTAGATTTCAATACAGTCCTATCTAATTGGGGCTTAAACTATGAGTTGGCTATAATGTCTGCACACCTCCTTTTCCAAACTTCGAAGTAATTCAAAAAATCGTATTTAAGTATTTTAGTATCGTAGTTCAAGTTTCTAGCTTGAGAACTCAATTATAATCTAGGCTATGATCTTTATCTTAAGGCTCGGCAACAAGTATGTTTTATACTTTTCTTTAGGGACAGCAATTTTCTTAGGCATTTTTTGGAAAAATACCTAAGAAAATCGCTGCCTCTAAAAAACTATTAAAAGCTACCGCTTGCCGATTACCAGAAGCTATTTCTATAAATAGCTAATTATCAAAGGTTTAATTTTTAGCCTAACGGTTATTTCTAGAAGCTTTAGCTATGTTCCTGAATTGTTCCATTACTATTGATCCATTTAACATGACTAAATAGTTGTTATTGGTACAATGAACAACACGACATTCTATAACTATTAGGTTACTAGCATAGCTATAATATTATGCGAGTGTAGATAAGTTTGTAATCGTCCATTGGACACTACAAGCCCCTATAAACTAATGTTATAACATACCCCTTTTTCCCCCTTCTCAATCCTTGCTACTAGTATAGCAAGGATTATAGAGATCTGGGTTTTAAGTGGATGCTATTAAGCGAGGCCTATAAGTAACGGCAAAAAATAATTTTATCAAATTTTCTTTGCCCCAATAACAAGGTATTTGAGGTTCCTACGCTAGCAACCTAACAATATTTACTCCCATGAAAAAGCGATTAGCTTTATTGCTATTAGTGGCAATAAATATGGGTTGGTTTGATGCTATAGATGCACAAGGATACCAGGTTCAATTAAATGTATTTACACATACAATTGAAGCTTCCTTTTTTAAATATGCTGGATACGAGACTGTTTTAGCGACAAAAGATAAGGCAGGCTTTATTCAATATCATTTAGATCAATCTAGCACTTACAACCAGGTAGAAAAAAATTACCGAACAGCTTTAAAGAAAGGGTTTAATCAAGCACGAATAATAGGATATTCGCCTGCTAAATATACATCTGTTGGCTTTCCACAAAAGGAAAGGGAATATGCTAACAATCAATTGTTTATTCGATCTGTTTCATTAAAGAATGAATCAGGTATCGAAAAGGAAGACAGAAACAGCTTAGAGAAAATTACAAAAATTTTAAAAGAAAACCCTCAGCTTAAACTGAGGTTTTTACTACCTGCATCATCACTTGATGCAGGTGGTCAAAAACAATTGACAACTATTAGCAATTTCTTTTTAATGAATAAAATACCAGCTTATCGGATGAGGATTAAAGGTGCTCATCATGATTTTTTAACAGCGGTAGATCATTTGACTAATACCCATGCGAGGGAAACGGAGATTACTACTACTATCGTTTTGGCATTAATCAATTTAAAAGAAGAAGTAGTCGTGGATACATTTGACCATACCTCAACAACCAGGCAATTAATGACTTCTACAAAAGAAGATATAAGCAGTATTGTAAAATGGTGGAAGTATATCAAATGGTGTTAGATCAACCGTGCATTGATCAAAGAATGGAGTTAGGATTTATTGGGCTCTTGAGCAGCGTTTTAAAATACAATCAAGACCAATCACCTGCAATTATCAACCTATAAACGATATGCTCAGGAGACTCAATAATCCTATTTTTAAAAAAAAATGATGAATGAGAAATGATGAATGATGAATGTTTGACTTGAGCTAGATGTGAACTATATGTTTTTTATTATCATAGTCTAAACAAAGTCAAGTGGTCAATATAACAGATTCATCATTTCTCATTCATTCATCATTTCTAATCAGCTATTGCCTATTTAAAATAAGCAACAGCTAATCGGGATATTTCAGGGGATGTCGATAAATGTAAAGAGGCTAAAGGGCTTTTATTTATAAGGACATCTCCTATTTTTTAAATCAGAGATTTGTTTTTAAGAGGTCAGATTTATGACGTTGACAATACAATAACCTGAGGGCCATTGCCTATTTAAAAATAAGCAACAGCTAATCGGGAATTTCAGGAGATGTCGATAAATGTAAAGAAGCTAAAGGGCTTTTATTTATACAGACATCTCTTATTTTTTTCAATACTCCCAAGTATTTTATTGGAGTATTTGGTATACAAAAACACAGAGGCACAGAGAAAATATAACTCTGTGCCTCAGTGTCTCTGTGTTCATTCATTTTGTAGAGCTTTCGCCAGAAAGTATTCTAAGACCGCCTCAGAACTCTTATCTCACCACCCCAACCGGCATATTAGGATCATAGTTTCCCGTAATCACAGGTGTTTGTATATTACCGGTATACTGACGAACTCCTCCTTTTACGAAATTAAAGAGTTCAGAAATAGTAACAATTTTATTTCGATCTTTATCTGCTTCTCCTTGCAAGCCCCTTATTAAAAAGTGGGTATAAACCCCCTGACGTAAACCACTATCTTCTAGAGATACTTCTTCACTTTTAGAAGAGGTTAGAAACGCTAAGCCTCCTTCTGTTTGCTCAAAAGATTGGTAATATTTACGCATCATTTGATTGAGTGGTGACTTCATCGCTAAAAGGCTACCAGAATAACAGGCATCAGAAAAAATCACCTTATGCTTAGCATTACTTTGGTTAAAAATTTGAGTAATCTCAGAATTCATTAATTGGTTATTATAACCATCATAATCTACAGGAATTAGAGATCCGGCCAAACCATGCCCTGAGTAATAAAAGAATATGACATCGTTTTCATCTGCTTTTAAAAAAGTAGATTTTAAAGCCCCTATGATGTTTGATCTAGTAGCATCTTCATCTACCAATATTTTTATTTGATTGTCTGGCAATGCTCCTCCTTCTGGACTTCTTAGGAATGCATAAAAACGATAGGCATCGTCATCTGTAAATCGCAAAGCAGGCATATGCTCATAGGTAGAAACTCCTACTATAACCGACCAAATTTTAACTTCTTGATTATTTTCCACCACCACATTATTGGTTTGTGTGGATTCATAAATAGCATCTAATCTTCTTTTAGGATTCCCATTTTGCCACATGGCAGCCATCACTCTACCACTTTGATAGGTGTAGATTCCTTCTCCATTTGGTGCATGATTTTTCCATTGACCTACATATTGATCTCCATTTGCATAATAACAAGTACCTTCTCCTTCTGGATTTCCGTCCTTGAAATCTCCAATATATCTAGAGCCATCTGGATATCGGTAAATGCCTCTACCTGAATGGCAAAATTCTTTATTACAATTTTGGAGATTTTTTTCAACAATAGGATCTTCTATAGCCATAGGTTGTTCGTCGGTCATGCATAGGTCTTCTTGCCACGTTCCTTCTTTGAGCGTTTGTCCATTCTTTGTTAAGACTCCTTGCCCATGTCTTAACCCTCTTTGCCAATTACCTTCATAACTACTCCCATCTGCATAAATCATTGTTCCTTCTCCTTCCATACTCCCTTCTACAAAATTTCCCTCATATCGATCTCCATTTGTAAACTCCAATATTCCTTTACTATGAAAATCGTTTTTCACAAAAGTACCTTGATACACATTTCCATTTTTAAAAATCAATTTGCCTTGTCCTTCTCTATATTGATTATTCCATTGGCCAATGTATTTATCTCCGTTAGAAAAATGTAAAATACCTTGCCCTTGCAGTTTGCCATTTTTAAAATCGCCCATATACTTAGCGCCACTTTTATAGACAAAAATACCGTAGCCATTTTGGCAATTCCCTTGAATACATTGCGCGAAAATTTGATTAGATAGGAACAATAGCACCAGCCCTAGCATTAATTGCTTACTCATAATCTTTGTTTTATAGTTCTCTTATAAATCCAGTGAAACAATCAATGAATCTGAAAAACTAACGTTTCCATTGGTCACTTTTAATTTTTCTTTGAACACTGGTTTTAATAAGAGAATGATTTTAATTTACAGTAGTAGTCTTTTAACTCTGTAAAATGTTTAAACAAATCAGTATTGGATTGTTTGTTTATTGTGAAACTAGCGGTAGGATATACTAATACGATAGCTATATACTCGAAACAGGATAAATTACCGAAAATGAAACTTCCCAAGTCTCGAAGA
>CAYOBX010000064.1:0-17984 GCA_964402245.1 uncultured Saprospiraceae bacterium
TTCAAAAATACGGGGTAGTTTTTTATCGAAATCCTCGATATTTTGAACAGCCTACTTCGACGATCCATTACAATCACGGGATTTGTCAGGTAATCAATTATACTAGCTATGGTCTTGAATATTCAAGAGGATCTAGGGGTACTCCTTTATCAAGAATTTCGTAATGGAGATGTGGTGCTAAACTCACACCAGTATTCCCAACTTTCCCGATTAAGCTACCCTTGGTCACCTTATCATTATTCTTAACATCGATAGACGAAAGATGATAGTAGCGGGAAGAAAACCTATTATTATGCGCTAGTATAACATAATTTCCTGCTTTTGTTGTGAAACCTGTTTCTTTTACAATTGCGGTCCCTGTAGCAAAAACAGGTGTTCCAATATTTGCTTGTATATCGATTCCCTTATGTAGTTTAGGAGATTTTAAGATAGGATGAAAACGAATACCAAAGTTGGAAGTGATGGTTATCATGGTCTCTTCTAATGGCCACCCATCTGGTGCAATTTCTGTACTTTTTTCTCCGAATTCAAAATTTAAAGGGACGATATTATTTTGATAGATATAAATGGAAATCGACAAAAGAAAAATAGGTATTAGCATCATGTAGAGGCTTAAATTTTTCTTTTTCTGTAGATTATTAAAATCTGTTAGTTCAATTTTTTGAAAGGTTGATAATACGGCGATCTGAGGGCTAATTCCTAGATCAATTTGCGTTTCTATATCAGAGAGATAGTGGTCCATCATCTCTTCCAAGAACTCTCCTTCAGGTAGTCCAGAGATAATCAACAATTCTCGAATACGATCAATAGTTTCTGTAGAATGAATCATGTTGTTAGATTTAATAATGCGCGTAGATGTCCTGTAAATTGCGAAAGAAGGTCAATTTGAGAATCAATTTCATGTATAGATTTGATATTTATAGAGTAGTATTTTCTTATACGTCCATTCACCTTTTCTTTAGAGGAAATGATCAATCCGTCTTTTTCTAAACTATGCAGAGCAGGATAGATAGCACCCTCAGTCAAAAGAATGGTATTATCGGTTTTTTCTTTTGTTAGTTGGCATATTTCGTATCCGTACATTTTGCCATTTTCTTTCAAGAGGGAAAGTAGAATTGTCTTGAGCGTTCCGTTGAGAAATTTTTTATTCGAAGCCATTATCTGATTTGTATTATTTGTCCAATACTTAGAATAGAATTTTTAGAAATTGCATTTAGACTACAGATTTCTCTTAGCCTCAGTCTATACAAGCTGGCTATATGAGAAAGTGTATCGCCTTTCCGTACTCTATAATATCTTGGCTCAACCTGTTGTGCAGCGATGGCCTCTTTTTCTGTGAAGTGAGGTTTCAATTTACTTTTTCGATAGGAACTATGCGTGTTTGGAGACTTCAAACCCTTAGTTACCCAAAGTGACGAACCTTGTATTGATTTTCTACCATCAAAATTAAATACATATTCTGGGTGGATACAAACGCCCTTATAACGCACTTCTAGATGCAAATGACTGCCTCTGCTATTGCCTGTATTTCCTCCAAATCCAAGAATATCTCCTTCAAAAATGAGATCGTTCACCTTTACATTGTAAGCTGATAAGTGTGCATATACTGTTTCTACTTCATTGGCATGTCGTACAATTACTGTCTTTCCATGGCCTGTGCTATACCCCACAAAACGCACCTTTCCAGGCAGAACAGAACGTACAAAATCTCCTGTAACCAAATCGATGTCTATACCTCTATGCTTTCCTCTTCTTCTCCTACCATATCTTGATGTAATAATAAGTTTATTGTCGACTGGATGAGTAAAGGTCATCTGATCAAATTCAATCTTGAATGGATAAGACATAACTATATCTTTATATGGATTAACCTTATTGGTTTGCCAATATTCATTAGAATAGTTATCTGGCTTGTAAATTTTATCTTTAGGAGTCTCTTTTTTAAGATATTCTAATCTACTTATGAACTCATTCGTTTTTTGATTACGATAAAAAATTTTGCTATCTAGTATGACTTTTACAAAAATAACATCCGATGTATCTTTCCCTATAAAAAGGGAATCTTCAACTTGCCCATATGAAAAACCATATATTAGTAAAGCTATAAAAACGTTAAACGAAATTATTAAATATTTCTGGGTGGACATAAGTACTAATTAATTAATTTTAGAATTGACAACAAATATACATAAGCCTCTTATGTATAATAGCAAACACATTTTTTTAACAGAACCTTAACAGAAAAAAGAATACCTATTTTTGTGCTGCGCTCTCTTTTGATATTGAAGTTGTTTAAAAATAGAAGTGTTTTTTAATGATATACTCGAAACAGGATAAATGAGAAATGATGGTAGTTGAATGCCTGATATTCTCTAAATGTTGACTATTAAACATACACGTAGAATAGAGTATAGTATTCATCATTTCTCATTCATCATTCATCATTTAAAAAACTATATTATTTTTGTTCCTATATGCAGACGACACTTAATACAGAAGAACAACAAATTCTCTCCTTATTAAAGGAAGATGATGAACGTGCAATGGAGCACATCTTTACGGCTTATTATCCCTATTTGGTCAATTCTGCGTACCATGTATTGCAAGATGAACATCAGGCAAAGGATTTGGTACAAGATGTACTATTCAATTTTTGGGTAAAAAGAGAGGAGATTCAGATTAATAATGGGCTAAGGGCTTACCTAAAAAGAGCTACTGTTAACAAGTCTATTGATCAAATTCGACGAAAGAAGCGTTTTGGTGTACCTGAAGAAATAACGGATTTCAATCAAGCTTCTTTGGATTCTTCGGTGCTAGAAGTAATGGAAACATCTGACTTAGAAGCTACTATTTTAGCTGCTATTGATACCTTACCAGAGCGTTGTCGATTGATTTTCTCCCTCAGTCGATTTGAAGACTTATCTCATAAAGAAATTGCTGGAAAATTAGATATTTCGACTAAAACCATCGAGAATCAAATGACTAAAGCATTGAAAGTCATACGATTAGCAGTGCAGCAGTATAAGGAATTGTGTATTGCATTTCTGTGGCTTTTTCAATGAGTACTAATAGGTTGTAGAAATACTTTAGCTGCTATAAAAATAATTAAAGAAAACATAGGGGGTAGTTATAAATATTTCGTCCTATAGAAGATATGGGCTTTCTTATAAAAAATAGAATTCGTTAAAAATTACGTTAAAACGTAAAAAATATAGGGTCGAAGTTACAAACTTCGACCATCGCACCCTCTTTTAATTAAGCAGGATACCGATAGTTGAAGTTTGTAACTTCAACTGGCTATTTTCAAGTCTGTGACTTGATTTTTTAGCCAAATATTTTTTATAAGAGAACCCTCTTTAGGCCAAATAGCAAGACTACTTTAAAATTCAGCGATGGAACAAGACAGTTACATAACATTAATTTATAAAAAGCTCAAAAAGGAGATTTCTCCCCAAGAGCAAGAAGCCTTGAATGGTTGGACGGCTGCACAGCAAGAAAATGCACAGTTGCAACAACAGATTGAGGAAAACTGGCAACTTAGTAAAACCATATTGCCCCCTATCTCTATAGATACTAAAAAGGATTTTCAGGGCTTTAAGAAGCGGATGCAACAGCATAAGGCTAAAAAAAAGCCAACTGGGGCAATTGTTAGACCCATCAATAGTTTTAGAAGAAAATTAGCGATTGCCGCAGGTATTGCGATCCCTTTATTGGCTGCTTTATGGATGTTTCAGCCTTCTACAACTATACCGATGACACTTGCTCAAACAAGTACAGGAGAAACTAAATTGATTCAATTGGAAGATGGAACACAGATCAGTTTGAATGAAAATTCTCAATTAAAATATCCTACTGCTTTTATAGGGAATACAAGACAAGTTGAATTGACTGGGGAAGCTTACTTTGAAGTTCAGTCTAATCCGAATAAACCTTTTGAGGTAATGATGGATGAGGCAAAGGTTCGGGTATTAGGAACGGTATTCAATATCCGAAATCTAACTAATGAAAAGGAAATTACTGTAAGTGTAGAAGAAGGGAAAGTGGAGTTGAGTAGTCCTTCCATTGACAAAGCAGTTATTTTAACTAAAGATGAGGTAGGAACCTATAATCAAACTACGCAACAACTAACAGAAAATAAGGTTAATAATAAGAATGCTAGTGCTTGGAAAAGTAGGGTTTTGACTTATAAAAATACCCCACTCCAATCTGTAATCAATGATTTAGAGCAGCAATTTGGCACAAAGACAATTATTACTTCTGAAACAATGAATAATTGCTTAGTTACTGCTAGATTTACAGATACAACTCCCAAAAAAGTATTGGACTATATGGTGAGTTTGTATAGTATGGAACTAAAAGAAATAGATGCTTCCACTTATGAACTTAGTAAAGGAATTTGTAAATAATGATACTCCTCGATTAAACGCCCCTCAACAAAACGAAATTTCATTTCGGAGACGTCTCCCTCTCTTTGAAGGGAAGGTCGGGGAAGGTTCAGAGCAAGGAACAATTCGTATAAATTGTAGTCCTTTTATAATAAAAAGTCACTACTCGATCATGTATCGAGCAGTGGCTTTTTTAATAGCTATGCATTTGATGGTTTCGCTTTCTGGACAATCTATATTATCGAAAAAAATAGATTTTGAAACGAAAAGTACGCCCATTGCAGATGCCCTAATTGATCTTAGTGAAGCTGCTGATATCAATATTGCTTTTCATCCTCGCCTCTTCAGTAAAGAGCAAAATATTAGTATTGATCTTAAAAATAAAAGCCTTCAGTATATCTTACAACAATGCTTAATCAATACGGATATAGCATTCAAAATAGACGGAGAACATTTGTTATTGTATCAGAGACCCCCTAAGCGATACACGATCAGTGGTTATATTGAAGATGCCGTAACAGGAGAAAGACTAATTGCCGCAACTATATGGGAATCCCATTCTGGTAAAGGAACAACGAGTAATGATTATGGTTTTTTTAGTTTAAAAATTCCTGAAGGAGAGGCGGAACTACATTCGTCTTATTTAGGCTACCAATCAAGTATTAAAATTGTTCCTTTGAAAAAAAGTCAAACGGTTCAATTGAAATTAGCCCCTTCTATAACCTTGAAAGAAATCATTGTAAATGCTGCTGACTTTACAGAAAGTCAAGCACACTTAAATTTGAATAAAGGCACCGCAGTCAATTTACAAAGCTTAAAAACAAATATATCTCTGGGGGGGGAAGCCGATTTGATGCAATACTTCAATACCCAAGCAAATATACAAAGTGGTTCAGATGGTATCGGTGGATTAAATGTTAGAGGCGGAGATGCAAATCAAAATTTAGTGTTATTAGATGGCGTACCCATTTATAATCCCTCTCATACGCTTGGTTTATTTTCTATTTTTAATACCCATATTGTCAAAAATGCTCATTTGCTAACAGATGGTTTTTCTGCTAAATATGGAGGCCGATTATCTTCTGTCATAGATGTTCGGGTAAAAGAAGGAAATACCAAAGAATGGAAAGCAGAAGCAGAAATCGGCACTTTGGCTTCAAAGTTAATCGTAGAAGGCCCTATAAAAAAAGATACTACTGGTTTTTTAATCGCATTTAGACGAACACATATTGATTCCTACCTTAGAAATAGAAGTCAAAATAGCAGAGCCAATAATGATGAAGCAGGGGAGATCGGCTATTATTTTTTTGATTTAAATGCTAAACTACATCATCGACTTTCCGATAAAGATCAATTATTTTTTAGCTACTATAATGGTAAGGACGATTTTGAAGATTATTATGCGTACCTAATAGATGATATTGATTTCTTCTCTGATAATGAATTTGAACAAAATGTAGATTGGGGAAATCAAATCGCTGCGTTTCGCTGGAATCATTTATTCAATGAGCAACTCTTTTCCAACACCACTTTTACCTTCAGTAAATATACTTACGGTAGTGAAAACTATAGCTATTACTTTGATGATTTTCTTGGAGAAATTGATGAACAATATTATTTCACTTCTTTTAGATCTACTATAAAAGATGGGGGTTTAAAAATTGATTTAGAATACTATCCCAATCCTAATCATCATCTGTTATTTGGTGGTGGATTATTGTTTCGGTCGTTTGAATCTGGAGAATTAGAATCTTTTTTAGACGAAACCCAAATAGGAGAAGATCTGGAAGCTACAGGATCTATAATTGATGATTTATTTGAACTTCCAATTTTTAAAGCTACTGAATTAAACGCTTATATTGAGGATAAAATCAGTGTCTCCGATCAATTCTCTATTTCTCTAGGAATGCATCTAGCTGCATTTATTGTTCCAGAAAAGACCTATTTGTCTCCCCAACCAAGAATAGTCGCACAATGGCAATTTACGCCTAAATGGACCACTACGCTATCTGGTAGTAGAATGTCTCAATTTTTACATGTTATTAGCACTACTGGTGGTGGCTTACCCAATGATTTGTGGGTACCTTCTACAGGCAATGTACGACCACAAGAATCTTTACAGGCGACTTGGAATTTAAAATATAAAACGGCTAAAGGCTGGCAAGCAAACTTTGATGTTTTTTATAAAAAATTAGATCATCTCATAGCTTATCAAGAAGATTCAAGTCTACCTAGTTTGATCGAAATAGATCCCTTTATTTGGGAGGAAGAAATAACTGTAGGCAATGGCAAAAGCTATGGATGGAGTACCACTTTAGCTAAAACAAAAGGGAGGCTAACTGGTCAAATGAATTATACTTATACGGTCTCAGAGCGACAGTTTGAATTACTTAATGATGGATTGCCTTACTCTTTTCGGTACAATCATCCCCATTCTATTAAAATTAATTTGCAACAACGATTGAATAGTACGGCTGCATTCAATATCAATTGGCAGTATGGTTCTGGTCAGCCTATTTCTTTGATTAGTACCACCTCTCGTTTTGCTCCCCTTAGCAATCTCCCTTCCGCAGATATTGTTACTAGAATTGGTCAGGTTAATAGTTATCGTTTACCTGCGTATCATCGCTTAGATATGGGCTTCTATTTTGAATGGGTCGGGAAACGAACTCAGCATCAGTTAAACATTGGGGTTTACAACTTGTATAACCGTGAAAATCCTTATTATGTCTATAGGGTATTTGATGAAAACTTTACAGAAGATAATGGGTTGAAGCAGCAAAATTCTTTACCTATCTTGCCTTCTATATCCTATCGGGTTGTTTTCTGAAATTGGGAGAGCAGTAGTTAAGTTGAACACAGAGACACAGAACTCACAGAGAAAAAATGGGTATACTTCTAAGCTCGGACAGTAAGTAGAAGGACTGAAGGAAATAGGGATTGAAGGATTGAAGAATCCCTGACAATCAATGATTTACTAAAAGGTAAATGTTAACTTCTTTTTGTCAGACTACTTAACTAAATTTTAGTCATAGTGATCAGATGGCAGAAAGCCATCAGATCACAGAGCAATCTTAAACAAGAGTGCTAGTTCTTGCCAGAAAAGAACGTGCGATCTGATCGTTCCAAACGATCTGATCGCTTGATTAAGTACCACAAACTGTCCGAACTTAGAATGGTACTCGAAAAAAGTGTACGCTCTTTGACAAATCCCGTGGTCAATGAACCAAAATATATACACTCTGTGTGCTCTGTGCCTCTGTGTTCCATCTTATAAATTTTGACAGAAATTCTCCAAACCTCACTAATCGATTAATCCTTCTATCAAATCTGTTAATATTCTAAGCTCACTTGGACAAGCTTCTTCTTGATAGGTAATGGTATGTCCTTCAAATGCTATACGGGATAAAGGCAAATCTCTCATCTTTGTTTTATACGATTCCTTAAACGCTTTAAAATCAGCAGCTTGAAATTGCTTTAAGATCGCAGCATATTCTTTTCCTTTTATTGGAGTTACTTGCGCTCCTATCTTAGGCACGTTAGCAATACCTGTGTACTTCACCTCCTTGGAGTCCAGTACTTCTATTGTATATAAAGGCTTTGTCATTCCTCGCCCTCTTACTTTGGAATAGGTAATTAAAGTGCTGGCAGGTTTAGTCAATTTAGCTTCTTTTATTACTTGCTGTTTTGAAGTACAGCTAAATAATCCTAGTACTAATAAAGTAAATATTAACATAGGTACTGGGAATTTATAAAGACTTCTTTTTGTGTTTTTCATTTTTTTGAATTTTTAATGAGTAACGACGAAAGAATAAATCCGCCATTTGGGCGAGATTATTTTTTTGTCGTTACTGACTTAGATTTTGAGAATTATTTTTTTGGGGATAGCTTTATCCAGTAACTTCCCGACACTGGATAAATTCAGCCTGTTTCTTTAAAACTATCCAGTGACGGAAAGTCACTGGATAGTAAGGCTATCAATAACTTTCAAATTGGGAACTGATCCTCCGTGGTGCTCTGCGTAATCTACTTTCTAACCACCGCCTTTACTTTCTTAGACAATGCATCAAAATCTTTCGGAGCTACTCGGTGTGCATCACCACTCATTCGGGCACTTCCCACTGTAAAATCATAAGCCTCCCAAGCTCCAAATTCTCCATTAGAAGTAGCAAGAGTACTGCCATCTTTTTCAATCAGCCATTGACCAGCTCCTTCTGTACAGCAAATACCATCTCCATAAGAATCATAGATAACGAAGCTGTAAATTCCTAATGGCAACTCTAATTCTACTGAAATCACCTCCCCTGCAATGCCATCCTCAAAAGGACCCCATGTCTCAATCAAATCACCACTTCCATCTTCAATATCAAAGGTTGTTTCTGAACCAAAATCATCTAAAGTTACTTGTAAACGAATCATGCTGATCGCTTGGTCAGTGTCGTCTCCTTCTTCTTCATAATAGTCATCATAATCCTCTTCATTAGATGCATCCGTATCTTCCTCTTCATCAGATGTAGCTATATCCCCCTCTTCTGTATCAGTACTATTGTCCGTATCTATTGACGTATTACCAGTCGGAGTCGTTGGAGTAGTTGGAGTTGGAGTAGTCGGAGTATTATTGGTAGCTACCGTACCTGCGCCTCCACAAACTTCACTTGAGCTTTTTAAATTAGACAATAAACCACTACTCCTAACCCAACTTTCCATTCTACTAACCTGACCAGCGGAGAACATAAACATACAAGCATCATCCACATAATCCATGTAATTCATAAATAAATCTTTCGTTCCGCAAGAAGTAATTCCGATACTTGGACAGCCACCGTTATCTGCTTCTTGACTAGGTGTATCTGCCACTCCATCATCCGTACCACAACCTTCTCCCCAAATGTGGTCTAGGTTTAAGTAGTGTCCCATTTCATGCGTCAATGTTCGACCTAGATTGAAAGGTGCATTAGCAGTTACTTGTCCACAAGTACCTCCTCCTCCAAAGGCTGTTTTATTCAATACGATAGCATCTCCATTTCCAGAACCGCCTAAAGGTGCATAGCCTAAATTACCATCCGCATCATTCACAATGATATTGATATAGCCAGCCCATTTCGATGGTGCATTACCTTCTGTTACTTGATTGACGGTAATTGCCAAATCTCCTTCGTTTAAGCCAAATCCTGCTGGATGGTTTTTGGTAGCTACACAAAATTCTAAACAAGCTGCCCCATTACTGATGCCTGGGAATTGCGGTGCAGCTGTATTCGTCCATTGAACAATATCACTATTGCTACCTTGAAAATCTGCATTTAATATAGCCGTCTGTTGCTTTACTAATTCCACCAAACAAGCCTTATCTGCATTACCGATTCCATCGAAGTGATAGGCGATTGGTAAAATAGTCGGCGAGCTACAAGCTGATCGGCTTTTAGCTACATTGGTTCTTAGACTTCTTGAAAAAGAGCGCATTCTTGTTTCATAATCCGCTTTAAATGCTGGATCTTGTAATTTCTCCTGCATGTGTGCAGTAGATGCACACTTTCTTCCGAATGAGTGCGTGTGGTTAGCTGAATTTGTTACTGCTGCTTTTCCAATACTATTATTAAAATTTCCTAAATCTTGATCTTTCTGACATCCGATCATCGCTATTGCGAATAAAGCGATTGCTATTAAATTTCTTATATCTTTCATCTTGTTTAATTTTGATAAAGGCATAAGGATATTATGGGTAAGTAGTACCCTACCCTATCTTTTTTCCTTTATTATTAAAAAATTGATTTATTGTAACTGTAGCTTTTGATGATTTATCTTGTATAATTATCGGCTACATCTACTAGACGAAAGATTCTTTTATACCCCCTATGTGATCTTGATTTTTTTAAAATAAAGTTTTTGATTACTCTAATCTAGAGCTTAGCTTATAGCTTTCGATTTGTAAGTTCTCAAAACACCAACCACTGTCAGAATTAGGATTCATAGGATTTCAGGATTCATAGGATTTTGAATCGTGCTACTGCGCAAGATCCTACTAATCCTGAAATCTTATAAATCCTAATTCTGACATTTAAGCAGCGTTGAGAACTTACTGCATCTTCTGGTGGTCGGCAAGCAGTAGCTATAATATAGTTTTTCAGAGATAGACAACCAAAGAAGCGGCTACCAGATTACTCTGATAGCCGCTTCTTCCGTTCAAAAAGAACTTAGGGATGGGGTAAAAATAAATTTACAAATTTAGGGTAGCTTATTTTGTTCTTATTTTTTTTCTTGAAAACGGGAGTTATGTTGATATAATGACTGTTTTCAAGGAGAAAAAGAAGGGCAAAAGAAGCAGCATAAATTGTAAGTTTATTTTTAACCCATCCCTTATACTTATCGGATCGTATAAGAAACCCCCAAGCCAAAAGTAATGCCACTTTGAAAGTTCAAGTATTCATAATCTAATCCATCCCCTGATCCATCAAAACGGGTGTTCGTTGAAGATTCGATTACATTATCATTTAGTAGATTCTTTGCTGTAAATGTAATATTCAAATCCCCAATAGTTTTAGCCAGACTCAAATCCAATTGATTTCTACCTCTTGTAAAAATATCAGGAGAAATATCTCTACCAATCACTTTCAATCTATCTCCTAAAGCATTAAAAGATAAAGTACCATTCAAGCCTTTGTCTAAATCAGAATAGATGAGCGCAGCATTGATAATGAATGGAGACTGTCCTTCAAATTGTCTGGAAGTAAATGCCTTACCAATAAATGCTTCATCAATTTCTACATCTGAGTTAGAATTGATAAAAGAAATATTAGTATTAAACTTGAACTTATCCAAAGCAGGAGCAATAACTCCTAGACTTTTTCTAAACTCAAATTCTACCCCATATACTGTTGCCGCATCTACATTTACATACTTAATAGTAGGATTGGCTGCTCTTTCATAGAATTGAACGATTGGGTTTTTAAAATCCTTATAATACCCGCTAATCGCAATCATTTCACCAGGTCCAGTGAACCATTCCCATCTTAGATCATAGTTAGTAATGTTCGTTCGTTGTAGATCCGTGTTACCTTTTATTGTTTCTTTTGTTAAAGGATCAAAAGCTTCAAAAGCTGAAATCTCTCTCATATTTGGTCGAGCCACTGTCTGAGAAAAAGAGGCTCTTAAATTCATATCAGGTGTTAAAGCATATACTAGGTTGGCAGATGGTAAGATGTCATGGGCATCAATTCTACCAACATCCCTTGTTGTATCTGCACTTTCTACTAATATATTGGTATTCTCATATCTGGCACCACCAATCACTTTTATACGCTCATTAAAATTATAGGTCAACATACCATAGAAAGCCGTTACATCATCCGAACCCGTATAAGAGTTTATTTTTTGAGAACGATCAACCGTAAATACCCCAAGCTGAGTAGCACTATTTTCAATCAAACCATAGTTGGCATCACTTAAATATACATCAGGATCTCCTGTAAAATCAACTGCCTCATTTGTAGATTCTAATTGGTATCTACTTTCACTAAATGTTCTATCTTTAGTCGTATATAAACCACCAAACTTAATCTTATTGGCACTATTCGCTAATGGAATGGTAAAGTCTAATTTAGCATCATACTGTGTATCTTCTAAGTTTCTAAAGAAGTGAAATGGTCTTTGTACATCCGATGCAGGTATACTTGCAATGCCAGTCACTGTATGAAAATCATTTTCAAAGAATCGAGTATCTGGTTCTTCTTGAGAAGATATTGCTTGACTCGCTTTCCATTCTATCTTTGCATTATTGAGACCAGGTACAACATGCTCTCCACCTAACTGAATATTTTGTAATTCTCTTTCTCTAAAAGATAAGGAGCGACCTACAAAACGCAATGGGTCTATTAAATTATCAGGACGTTCTCCAAAGATGGATCTAGAAGTTTTATCTGTTGTATGGTTATAGATAGCATTCGCAGTAATGGTACTATATGCACCAATTTTGTAGGCTAAACCTAGCATACCATTTAATGTAGGGGTTTCCGTACTTAATGTTTCTTCATAGTCGCCTTGATTAAATAAGTCTTCATCATTTAGAAATCTCAATGTCCAGTTTGCTCTTTGAAAGTTATTCAAGCTAACATATTCCTTCTTGAACGATCCCGAAAAGATCACCCCTAATGCATTGTCTCCTACTTGATATTGATTGCCAAAAGATAAAGACAGACCATGATTGACAGGAGCGGTAATCGGATCAGGCGTAAATTCTGTACTTAAACTATTGGCTATTCTATCAACCGTCGCAGCATAATCTTCTCTACTATCAAATACACCAAGCGGTGCAGCAAATCCATTAAAAAAAGCTTGATTACTAGCAATTCTAGCTACATTATTTCCAAAACTTAAAGCTCCTGCCGACTTAGGATCTGTAAAGTCTGGCTGCGCTCTAGTACCATCATCATATCCAAAGTAATCCTTACTCCCTCCAGAATGAGTCAAGAAGTTGTTATTCAAATTACTTTGGTTGTTGAAAGAACCTGAAGCTTTAATGGTAAAGAAGAATTGTTCAGGGAAACTTTTTGTTTCCAAGTTAACATTACCTCCTGTAAAGTTACCCGGCTTATCTGGTGTAAAAGTCTTAGAAGTAATTATGTTTTCTAATAGATTAGCAGGAATCAAATCCAACTGTGCTCCATTTCTATATGGATCTGCACTTGGAATGACTAATCCATTTAACTGGGTTAAAGAGTACCGATCTCCTAAACCTCTTATATAAATATATTTCCCACCACTTACGGTGGCTCCAGTTACCTTCTTCATTGCTCCTGCTGCATCACTCACAGAATACCTGCTCATTTCTTGGGAAGAAATTCCATCTTGGATATTATCCGATTTCTTTTGCAAAATCATTAAGGCGTTTTCTGAACGATTGATCGCCTTCGCTTTTACGACGACCCCTTCGTCTCCACCAATTGCCAATTCTACTGCACCGTCATTTAAAGCTTCATTTAAATAAGTAACTCCACCATCTGTAACAACTACTCCAGTAATGGTCTTGTCGCTATAGCCAATATAGCTAACCACTATGTTATATGTACCTGCTTCTACACTAAATTGGTACTTGCCATCAAAATCCGTTGATGAACCAGTACCAGTGCCTTCTAGTACTACATTAGCACCAATTAATGGATCCCCGTATTTTTCGTCAATGATTGTTCCGCTGATGGTTCCTTGTGCCATCAAGGAGACTGCGAAAAGAGAAAGGAAAGTTGAAAAAAGTAAATTTTTCATTAGTAAATGATTGATGATTAATTGTATTAAAATTATGATGCCTTTTCATAAATACAATGCAAATGTACCCACCATTCATGTCTAAATTGATAAGGGAATATTAAGGATAGATTAAAAAAAATGTATTGCTTGTTAACTTTATATAAACTTAAAGTGGAAAAATATTGGGTTCTTTTCTGGCTTTTATCATTACAGGCATTTTCTTATAATTACCTAAGTCAAAAAGCTACCATTTTGCTGTTTCATATCTGAATTCACCATATATTATTTGCTGATCTTGTTAATATTCACTTAACATTGGGCCAATAGATTTAGAATAAAAAGATAAAACATCTTTCTTTGGCTTCCTTTCCAAAAGCATCGGCCTTTAGGGCAAGTAAAGACAAAACAATAATGCTATCCTATAAATTCTAAAATACATAAACCCAATGTAAATTTAAACTACTTAAAATTTGCTACAATGTTAATTTAAAGTTAACTTTGAGTAAATACATTGTCAAATTAATATGAAGCAACTGTTAATTCTATTTCTTCTAATCACTCAAATAGCTGAGGCTCAGGAACATGTGGCGTTCTTGGATGTAGTCACTAGTTATACAGAGGTGGACGAGAGTCCATACCTAAATAGCACGGTTGTGCCTTTTAAGATGATTGAGGGAATGATGCTAGTAGAAGCTACTATGAATAATCAGCAAGGCAACTATATCATTGATACGGGAGCTCCTACCTTGGTAATAAATCAGCAGCCTACCCATTCTACTACTCAGGGAAGAGGAATCAGTCAGGGTTTAACGACGGCCGAAATGCAAGTAAAGACATTTGAGTGGTCGGGTATTCACAAAGAAAATGTCTTTGCTTTTCAAGTAGATATTAGTCACTTGGAAGCCATTTCAGGAGAGACAATTGCAGGTATTATTGGTTATGATATATTAAAAGAAGTAGAGTTGTTGGTCGACTACTCGACCAAATCTGTTCAATTAAGTGCAGTGCGCACAAAAGAGAAGTATCAGAAAAAACCAATTGCCGTTATTCCTTTTGTAATGCAAGGCCATTTGCCTGTTATTAAGGTAAAAATTGGTAATAAAAAACTAAGACTAGCTTTAGATACTGCTTCGGAATCAAATATTTTAGATGAAGCTATTTATAAAAAATTAGCAAAAGCTACTTTTACTAATACCGTGGAAGGGGAGTTACAGGGAGTCGACCAGCAAGTAAAAAAAGTAATGATTTCTACGATTTCCGAAACGATGGTAAAAGGTTTGCCCTTCACAGATATGAAATACTTATTTACAGATTTATCTCATCTAAAAAAAGAAAGCGGTTTGTATATAGATGGTTTATTAGGCTATCCTTTTTTCAAACAAGGAAAAATGTCGATTAATTATCAGGAGAAGAAGATTTATGTTTGGAAATGAAGTTACAAACCAAAGTACTGATAATCAATCAGATGTTCGTAAAGGTGTTTTCTGGTACTCGGCAAACAGTAGATTTTAATAGTTTTTTAGAGGGCGTAATTTTGTAATGCTTTTTTGAAAAAAAGCATTACAAAATTGCGCCCTCTAAAGAGATATAGTAAACATACTTGTTGCCGAATCTCAAGATAAAGAACCATAGCATGACGAGTATGGCTTCCCATCAAAATAGTCATTTAGCCCGCTAGGTCACATCTTTAAACGAAACCGATAGGCAGCAAACACTACCTATCGAATTCCGAATAATCATCATTTACTAATTACTAACTTTTGTGAAACTGTTGCATCTTCCGTTGTTAATACCATAATATAGGTTCCATTAGCATAGTTGCCTACATTTAACTGGTATTGATTTAGGCCGATTGGCTGTCTGCCTAAAGAAAGTTCACCGCTCACACTGCCAGCAATATCATATACTTGTATTTGAACATCTGAAGCATCAGGCAATTCAAATGAAATATTCGCTATGGTATGTCTTATTGGATTTGGAGATGGTGCATATAAAGTTAAACCATTATCTGCCTTACCAAAATCAACTGTACTAGTCGTCCCATCAGGAAATTCGCCAAAATAACCAAAGCTATCTAATGCAGTCCATCCTAATGCCCAATTGGTACGACTATCAAATGCTCCTCTATAAGCGGTCGCCTCTCCTTCTGTAGTCGCAACGGCATTATTTAGTGCTTGAGAACCAAACTTAAGACGAGGATCTAAACCATTATTGGGTACTCTTGAAATGCCACCTAAGAATGGATTGATTTGAGCCACATTAAAGGTCTCTGGTTGAGGACCTACTACTAAGTCTCCTTGGAAACCGAATGCTATATTTCCTGCAATCGCTGCTGAAGCGGCATCTGTAAAGTTATAGACTGGTCCTACTTGATCTATAAAGATGGAATTCCATATCTCCGCACTACCGCCACTCTTTAATGTTAAACCCTGTGACTTAGAATTCGATGCGCCTGCGCCTGCTCCTATAAATGTTCCATTATAAATTCTTCCTGCTTCATTTGGATCTTGATCTGTTTCTTCTGTTCCATCATATTCGATGACACTGTCTCCTTGACCGTTCCCTTCTCCTTGTACTGCTAAGGCAAACTGAATAAAGCCACTCCAACTTTCATCCATATCATAAGAATCGTCTCCTACGAAACTTACTACTGCATGTGTTACATTTACAGAACCTCCAAAGAATTCAATCCCATCATCTTGGTTCGCAAATATTTCTATAAAATCGATCTCCGTTCCATTTCCTACTCCTCCTAATGTCAAGCCATTGATCTCATTATCTGCTCCAATATCTGAACCACCATGTCTGATAGATACATATCTTAAGATACCAGAGTTGTCCGCTACATCATCACCCCCATATACGTTTCTTACGTCATCTGTTCCACTTGGTAAGCCTTCGACTACATCGGTGCCACCATCTTCTCCTACTATTGAATTTCCTAAGATGATTAAACCACCCCATGTATTGTTATCTGTTGCTGTTAAATCATTCGTTACATTTAAATCATCTAATTCTGATGTGAAGACAATTGGATTTGCTGCTGTTCCTACTGCATTGATGGTTGCACCTCTTGTGATAATTAAGGCTGAGGTCAAGTCTATCCCATTTGATGGAAAGGCTTTACCACGCACCACTACCCCTGGCTCAATATTTAATGTTGCCCCAGCTTCCACATAGACATACCCATCGAGGGTATATTCCTGCCCACTAGTCATAGTGAAGGTATCTCCTGCATTAATAGTCGCATCTGTTATGGTCGTTTGGCTATAGGTAATAAAGCTAAAAAGTCCAAAAAGTAATGTAAGTAGCTGTTTTTTCATCAATGTGAGTTTAAATTGTCTAATTTTTGAGAATAAAAAATTCTTTTCAATTTTACTGCAATATTAGCGGTAGAAGATTAAACGGAATTTAAACCCATGTTAAATTTAGGTCAATTAAGCAGAGGTGTGTTAAGGCAGGATTAAGGAAAATTGGATAAAAATGAGCTGGGGATTACAAATTATTAACAATGAATCGTAGTTAAATTAGGTAGGTCTAAATTTAAGTTTTGTAATACAGGTAATAACACAGATAAAGCTATGCCTGAAAGGGTAACAATCAAACAACATCCCAGTTATGGTAGGTAAAAAGAAATAAAATATGGTAGGAAATTATATTAAATTATGCATTAATTCTTAGGCCTATCAAGGAAGATAGGAAAATGTAGGTTCAACATTAAGCAACATAAAAGGAGATAAGCTAAGAGGCTGTTTAAAAAGATATTTTACAAAACTAGGGACAATCTAATTGATCGCAGAGATGCGAAGATGGAGAGTTATATTTATTCTCTGCACCTTTGCGTCTCTGCGTTCAATTTAATATTTTGTTTGCAAAATTTAATTATATCTTTTTAGATAGCTTCTTAGGAACGATGAAAAAATAAACTTATAATTTATTTCTACATCGCTCCTTGATAAAGAGGGGGAATATCACGATTTATTTAAATCTGTGCTTAAATTATTTCAAAAAAGAAAGTTATTTTTTTGCTGTTAGAACAGGACCTTCGTTGACTTCTTCAAATTTCTTGCCATTCCAAGTTCCCATCCATTCGACTTTTTTTCCAAGTCTTGCATATTGCTTAAAGACAACGTGTGCCATTTCTTTGGTTTTACGAAACATCGTAATTTTATTAACCGAAAAATAGTAAACATCCTTTCTGTAAGTATAACTTTGCTTTCTACGCATATCACTTTTTTAGTAAAAAATCTTAATAACGATGAAAAATAAATCCATCCTATATGGCGGAGTTATTTTTTTGTCGTTAGTTAAGTAACGACAAAACAATAACTTGAGCATCTTCTTCTATTCTTTTCCAGTCTA